>JBEARB010000170.1:0-2877 GCA_041163625.1 Pseudomonadota bacterium
AGATCGGTGGCGCGGACGCGGTCGCGTTGGGTCGGCGGCCGAGTGCGGCCCAGGCCTTCCTGGTGTCCGCACAGAGTGCCGTCAGGTGTGTGAACGTCTCGGAGGTCGCGGCCCTCGGCCCAGCCTCGTCGGATACGGCACGGTGCGATGGCGTCGCGGGCGGAGACGACTGCCTCTTCACAGGCTCGTTCCGCCCCCGAACCGCATCGTCTTCGCCGACCACGTGCAGCACCACGGGGGCTGAAGCCACTGCGTTGCCCCAGCGGATCGCGAAGACCGCGCGGCGTGCGTCCCCTTCGTCGGCCGTGAACTCGAGGACCAGCAAGGGCGCCTCTTGTTTCGGAACTCCGCGGGCAAGGTCCAGCTTCGCGGTCGCGATCGGCTTCTTGTCCCCGGTGTAGAGCGGGGTGCTGCCAGGAAGCAGTCCGTCTCTCATCGCCTGCACGGCGTCGAAGATCAGCAGGTGCGCGCCGCCCTCCGCGTCGATCCGCAGGCCGAGGAACCAGCAGCCGGCTTCGATCCTCGCGCCCGCGATCTCGATCGGGGCCATCGTGTCGAGGGACGTCCAATGGCCCTTGCCGAGCTGCACGTATTTGGAAGCCGACGGCGCCTCGAGCTCCTTGCCGTATTCGGGGCGCCACGCGGCTTGGCCGTACTGGATCGATACGGATGCGATCGTCCGCGAGTCCTCCGCCTGCACGACGACGCTGACGAGCTTGCGTTCGAACTGCGGGCTGACCGTGGTGCGCTGCGCTGCCGCGGACGGGGCGAGGGTGAGGAGGATGAGCAGCGGCGCGAGGATGCGCATGGAGGGAAGCAAGGGAAAGACGATGTCCTGGGGGTCCGGAAGTGAGGCTGCCCCGCAGTATCCGCGGTCCTTGCTCCGTGTCCGCTGACGTTCGGCAAGCAATGACCAGGGACACGAGCCCCAGGCACGCCGCGAGGCGGTCCGCAGCTCAGGGGTTCACCGTCAAGGTCGATCCGCGCCCGCCGGGGAGGCGCGTGACGACGATGCCGGCGTGGAGGCGCTCCTTCATGGCTTCGACGTGGGTGATCACGCCGACCATCCGGCCGGAGGCGTGCAGGTGGTGCAGGGTCTCGATGGCGTCGTCGAGGGCACGCGGGTCGAGCGAGCCGAACCCTTCGTCGATGAAGAGCGCCTCGATCCGGCGACCGCTTGCCGTGCCGCCGTGGCTGACCACGTCGGCGAGTCCGAGCGCCAACGCGAGTGAGGCCTGGAACTGCTCGCCGCCCGACAGTGAGTTCGGGCGGCGTGGACGGCCCGTGTGGGCGTCGAGGACCTCGAGATCGAGCCCTTGGCTCCGACGGCCGTCACCGCCGTCGTCAGCACGGCGGATCGTGTATCGACCGCCGGTCATCGCCGAAAGGTGTTCCGACGCGACCGACGCGACGCGCTCGAGCTCGCGACCGAGCACCCAGCGACGCAGGCTGATCCTCGACTTCGTCTTGCCGCTGCACACGTCGGCCGCACGACGGGCGCGCTCGGCCTGCTCGCGGGTCCCTGCTGAGCGGGTGTCGACGGCGGCTCGCTCGGCAAGAGCCTTCTTGGCGCTCTCGTGGCGGTCCTGGGCTTTCTGACGAACGTCGGTGGCGTCGTTGGCAGCTCTCCTCGCCATCGATGCAGCGGCTCCGAGCGACTCGACATCCGGCCGCTGGGCGGGGATTCCCAAGCCCTGGAGGGTGGTGAGACTTGCCCGGTTCTTTTCGAGACGCTCCTCGACCTTCTTCAGCTCCTGCAGTGCAGATGCTTCCAGCTCGACCTCGATGAGCACGGCTCGTGCTTGGTCGGCATCGGCGAAGTCCGTCGGGGCCAAGGCGTCCTCGAGCGCCTTCTGGGCACTTGCCGCCCGAGTGGACGTGGTCGTCACCTCTTCCCGAAGTCCGTCCAGCGGCCCGAGGAGCTCCTCGACGCGGTCGATCTGCTGCTGGCGCTCGGTGAACGACTGCGGGTCGATCCCGGCTGCCGCCGCCGCCGCGGTCTTCGCATGCTCCCCGGCAGCATCGACGGCTCTCTGCTGCGTGACTCTGGCACCCTCTGCTTCGCCCATCGCTCTGACCGACTTGGTGTGCTCTGAGGATGTCCTGGCGTGTCGCTCGGTTGCCTGCCGGTGCTGTTCGGCGAGTTCCGTCGCAGCGGCGCGCCGTGCCTCGTTCGCAAAGATCTGTTCAGCGAGCGCGGTGGCATTGATCGTGGCGCGATCGCCAAGGTCCAGGCGGACCTTCTCCAGTTCTTGCAGGGTCTCCCCGACAACGGTCTGTGCCGCGTCACGACGCTGGCGCGCTGCGTCGACCGCTCCCATGTCGACCTCCTTCCCGTCGTCGGCCACCGCGGGCGACGGATGCTCGGCCGAGCCGCACACCGGACACGGGGCGCCCTCGACCAGCTGGCGAGCGAGCCTGGGGGCTTCGGTGGCGACATAGCGAGTGAGCACTTCTTCGAAGTGCGTCGTCGCCCCATCCAGGGAATCTCGCTCGCGGGCGAGTCGTTCGGCGAGTTGGTCCCGCGCGACGAGGCGCTGCAAGGCGGCGGTCAGACGTCGCTGCTCGTCCTCGAGCTCGGCGACGTCGGTCTGTTTCCCGGAGAGCTCGGTGATCTCCGCAGCGAGGCGTTCGACTTCAACTTCGAGCTCGCTGCATCGCGCCTGCGCCGCTTCGATCGCAGCGCTGTTCGATTTCAGCGCATCCTCGGCCAGGCCCATCTCTCGGAGGGCAGCTTGGTGAGCCTCGTGGCGCCGACGTTCGTCGGCGAGTGCCTCTCGGAGTTCGGCGAGTCGCCGGGACAGTTCGCTCGGCGTGCCCGCGGGATCGAAGCCATCCAGACCGTGGGCAGCCTCGGCGAGCAGCCTTCTTTGGTTG
>JBEARB010000171.1:0-3813 GCA_041163625.1 Pseudomonadota bacterium
GGTGACGTCGAGCATCGAGGAGGAGGTCGAGAAGCTGCAGTGGTCGATCCGCTGGGGCGCCGACACGGTGATGGACCTCTCGACCGGCAAGGACATCCACCGCACGCGCGAGTGGATCCTGCGCAACAGCCCCGTGCCGATCGGCACCGTGCCGATCTACCAATGCCTGGAGAAGGTGAAGGGCAAGGTCGAGGACCTGACGCTGCCGCTCTTCCTCGAGACCCTCGAGGAGCAGGCGCAACAAGGCGTCGACTACTTCACCATCCACGCCGGCGTGCTGCTGCGCTACGTGCCGCTGACCAAGAACCGCGTCACCGGCATCGTCAGCCGCGGCGGCTCGATCATGGCGAAATGGTGCCTGCACCATCACGAGGAGAACTTCCTGTACACCGGTTTTGAGGAGATCTGCCGGCTGATGGCGCGCTACGACGTCGCCTTCTCGCTCGGCGACGGGCTGCGCCCCGGCTGCATCGCCGACGCCAACGACGCCGCGCAGATGGGCGAGCTCGCCACGCTCGGCGAGCTGACGCAGATCGCGTGGAAGCACGATTGCCAGGTGATGATCGAGGGCCCCGGCCACGTGCCGATGCACAAGATCCGCGAGAACATGGACGAGCAGCTCCGCCTCTGCCACGAGGCGCCGTTCTACACGCTCGGGCCGCTCGTCACCGATATCGCGCCCGGCTATGACCACATCACCTCGGCGATCGGCGCCGCGATGATCGGCAGCTTCGGCACCGCGATGCTCTGCTACGTCACGCCGAAGGAGCACCTCGGCCTGCCCGATCGCGACGACGTGAAGGCCGGCGTCATCGCCTACAAGATCGCCGCCCACGCCGCCGACCTCGCCAAGGGTCACCCCGGCGCGCAGCAGCGCGACGATCTGCTGAGCAAGGCGCGCTTCGAGTTCCGCTGGGAAGACCAGTTCAACCTCGGCCTCGATCCGGTCACCGCGCGCGCCTACCACGACGCGACGCTGCCGGCGGACAACGCCAAGACCGCGCACTTCTGCAGCATGTGCGGGCCGCACTTCTGCTCGATGCGGATCACCGCCGACGTCCGCCAGACCGAGGCCGAGCAAGCCGCGGCCGGCATGGCCGAGATGGCCGAGAAATTCCGCGCCGGCGGCAGCGAGCTCTACCACGCTCCGGACGACACGCAGGCCGCTGGCGAGCCGAAGGGCGGAGGCGCGGCGTGAGCCGTCCCGTGCTTCCGTTCGTCGCCCTCGCCCTCGCGCTCGCGCTCGGCGGCTGTGGCGGCTCCATGCCGCACCGGGTCGGAAAGGGCTCGGCCGGCGGCATCGCGACGAGCCAACGCGTGGCGCCGACGCAAGCGAGCCGGCAGGGTCACCACGGCCACGAGAAGCCCGAAGCGCCGCGCGCCGAGGGCGAATCGGTGCCGCCGCTCGGCCACAGCGAGCACGGGGAGCAGATGGCGGAGCACCCCGGTCACGATGGCCACGGGCACGGCGCGCACGGGCACGGCCACGGCCACGGCCACGGCGGCCACGGCGGCCACGGCATGCCGCATCGCTTCCAGGACGCCGAGCGCTGGGCCAAGGTCTTCGACAACCCCGAGCGCGACGCGTGGCAGAAGCCTGACGCCGTGGTCGCTGCGATGCAGCTCGCCAAAGACGCCGTCGTCGCCGATATCGGCGCCGGCACCGGCTATTTCGCCGTGCGCCTCGCGCGCGCCGTGCCCCAGGGCAAGGTCTTCGCGCAGGACGTCGAGCAGGACATGGTCGACTACCTCGGCAAGCGCGCCGAGAAGGAAGGCCTCGGCAATCTGCAGCCCGTGCTCGGCCGCTTCGACGACGCCGCGCTGCCGGCGCAGGTGGACGTCGTCCTCATCGTCGACACCTACCACCATATCGGGGACCGCCAGGACTATTTCCGGCGCCTCGGTGCCTCGCTGAAGGGGCGTGCCGAGCTCTGGGTCGTGGACTTCAAGATGGGCGATATCCCCGTCGGGCCGCCGCCGAAGCATCGCGTCGCACCCGAGCGCATCGCCGAGGAGCTGCAGGCCGCCGGCTACAGCCTGCTGCACCGCGACGACACCACCCTGCCCTATCAGCACATCCTGCGCTTCCGCTTCGGCGCGGTGACGCCATGAACCCGCAGCCCGCCCAGCCCACGCGGCGCCTGGATTTCCCGGCCACGCGGCGCAACCGCGAGCCGATCCGCGCCGTCCTGCAGCGTTGGTTGCCGGCTCGCTGCGACGTGCTCGAGGTCGCCTCGGGCAGCGGCCAGCACGCCGTCTTCTTCGCCGCCGGGATGCCCGGGGTGCGCTGGCAGCCCACGGATCCGGACCCGCGGCACGTCGAGAGCTGCGACGCCTGGCGCGCCGACGTCCCCACCGACGGGCGGATGCTCGCCGCCCGCGCGCTCGACGTGCACGACGCCGATTGGGCCGCCGTGCTCGATGGCGCCCACTACGACGCGCTCTATTGCGCGAACATGATCCACATCGCGCCCTGGTCGGCCACGACGGCGCTCTTCGCCGGCGCGGCGGCGGTCCTGCGCGACGGCGGCGCGGTCGTCCTCTACGGGCCCTTCCACGTCGGCGGCGCCCCGACCGCGCCCAGCAACGCCGAGTTCGACGCCGACCTGCGCGCCCGCGACCCGCGTTGGGGCGTGCGCGACCTCGAGGACGTGGTCGCAGTCGCCGAGGCGCACGGCTTCTTGCTGCGCGAGCGCGAGGCGATGCCTGCGAACAACCTGATGTTGTGGTTCGGGCGGTAGCGCGACCTTCGGGTGCCGGGCTCAGGCGTCAACGTCACCGCCGCGCCCCCTCAGGCCCCACCCGAGCGCGAACGCAGGTAGTGCACGGCGATCGCGCCGTTGCGCAGCGGCTCGGCCGAAACCAGCTCGAGCCGCCGCGTGCTCGGCAATCCGCCCTGGTGCAACGTCGGGCCGTGACCGGCGATGCGCGGATGGATCAGGAAGCGGTACGCGTCGATCAGGTCGAGTCTGTCCAACGCCGTCGCGAGCGCGCCGCTGCCGACCAGCACGCCGGCCGGATGCTCGGACTTGAGCTGCCGCACGGCTGCGCCGAGGTCGCCGGCTCCATCATCTCGTGGGTCGTGCGGCCCCAGAGCAAGGCGCCGCAGTCGTCCAGCATTCGGGTGAAGTAGGCGTGCGTCTCGTCGTCGGCCACGCCCTCCTCGTGGTCGACGCAGTCATCGAGCGTGATGTTGTAGCCAAAGGTCAGTCGACTCATGGGGTGGCCTCCTGACGGGACGATGACCATTGACGCCGCTGGGCACAAGCCATTGCCGAACGTCGGAAAGTTCGTTCCCCGACGGTGACGAAAAATTGATTGCAACCGCAACTACGTGTCGGCACGGTGAAAAAAACCACCTGCCCCGGAGGCCACCATGCGCCCGCCCCCCGCCTCGAACTCGGAGCCCCCTGGGTCGTCCGCGCGCCACACAGCGTGGAGCCGAGCGGCGATGACATCGACCGTCTGGAGCGTTTTTGCGATTCTGGTCCTCGTGATTGTCGCCGGCGGCTGCCGGTCAGAGCCGGGGCCGTTCGATCAAGGCACGAACTTCCTGCTCGGCGACGGGTTCGGGGCGTGGAACGCCCCTGAGCAATGCGTGCGCGTCGACGGAAGCTATACGGTCGACGACGAGAACGGCTGCGACGAATGGGAGGGGGTCACGCCGCTCCTGGGCACGTACGCGCGCTTCTACCTGCGCGTGACGCCCAGCTGGACGGGCCCGGTGGGCAGCCTCCGCTTGCATCTGCTCAATGATTGGCACCTCCGCGAAGACGTCGACATCTGCGGCGGGATGTACAACCTCTTCCAGTT
>JBEARB010000172.1:0-6017 GCA_041163625.1 Pseudomonadota bacterium
CTCTCCGGCGGGAGAGCCGAGGCCACGAAGAGTGGCCGGGTGGCGGCGGCAGGGGCGAGCACCAGGGCGGTTGGGCCCCAATTCGCAATGGCTGTGACGTTGTTCAGCAGCCTGCTAGCGATCGGCCTCGGTGACCTCGCGACGATAGGTCTCGCCCGGCGCGCGGGTCGCGCCATCACCGACACCGGCCAGGAACTCCCGTACGCGACCGGGCGAGAGCGTCTGCACCCAGGCGCTGATCTGCGGCCCGACCACTTGCGTATGACGCTTGCGGAGCGGGTGTGCGCCGACGCGCTCGGCCCCCTCGATCGACTGCAGCTCTTGGCCCTGCTCGTCGACCAAGATGTCGTTCCAACCCGGCACCCCACGCAGCACGCGGGTGACGGCGACGCCGAGCGCCAGTCCGATGCGGTCGCCGATCCGACGAGCGCGCGAGCCCTTGGCGGGCGCCGCTGGGGTGGCGTCGTGCTCGGTGGCCGCCTGCTCGACGCCCGCGGCCGCGATGGCGGTAAGCTTGGCCTTGGCCTCTGCGTCTGGGGCAACCGCCGCCCGCTGCGCGTCGAAGCCGGGGGCGGTGCGGCGGCTCAGCGCCGCCCGCTGCGCCTCGAGACTCTGGCCGGCGAGCGCGCCCCGCTTGGCAGTACCCGAGGGCTGCGCCGGCAACGGCGCCCTCCGCGCCGCGGCGCTCGATGCTGCTTGGGCTCCAGCATCGATCGATTCCGCCATCCCGCGGGTCGAACGCTGGCAAACGCGAGACTGCTCGTCGCCTGTCAGAGTGTCGGGTGGGGTCCGTCCTACCCCCGAGCGGTTGCTCCCCCGATGCAGCCGCAGAGCGAGGTCACCGTGCGACAGCGTACCACCCTCTCTTCCCTGATCCTGCTGAGCGCTCTGTTCGCCGGCTCCACGCTCTGCGGCTGCGCCGGGATGGCCGACCCCCGGGTCGACCGCCCGCTCGACACAGCTCGACTCGAGGCAACCCCGGCCTTCCAGGACGCCTCGCGCGCCTGGCCGATCGCCTTCCACGCCGCGCCCGATACGCAAGGGCGCTTCGAGCTGACGGTCGATGGCCAGCGCCACGTGTTGTTGGTGTCCAATTGGGTGCACCAGCTCGCGGCGACGCTGAACCACACACTCGACAGCCGCTCGCTGTACGACCGCCGCGCGGCGGTGGTGGCGCGCAAGGCGCTGCTCCGCGAAGTCATCGACGGACGGGTGCACACCGGCATCACCGACCGCGCCCGCCACGACCGGGAAGTGCGCCTCTCGGCCGGAATCGCTTGCGCGAAGAGAGCGAGACCAGCCACAAGGCCGCCGACGCGGTGCCCACGCCGGGCGCCGGCACCACGACCGTCGAGCTGGGTCTACGCTAGCTCCGCCGCTAGTTCGCGCGGCTGATGATGAGCGCGACGACGGGCACGAAGAACACCGCCGCCGCCGCCGTCACGCCGCGCTTGCGCACCCGGGCGGAACGCTCGGCGTCGCCCGCGGCGTGCGCGCGATGCTCGAAGATCGCCTGCAGGATCGAGACACCGATTGCGATGTACGCGAGGCCGTAGGTCCAATCGACCAGCGTCAGGTAGCCGACCGCCGGCAGGCGCTCGCCGGCGGCGACCTGCAACTCGACGCCGACCAAGAGCGCGAGCACCGTCAGCAGGAGCTTCGCGTCGATCTTGTCGGCAGGGATCAGGCTCGCCGCAAGCGCGAGCAGCACCATCAGCGCGATCGGCAGCAAGTCGACGAGGAAGAAGCGCAACGGGTCGCGGGCGACGCGCACGGCGAAGGTGTAGCGCGAGTAGCGCTCGCCCAGGCCGTAGTCCGCGACGCCCTGCCGTGTGGACACGTCGAGCAGCGACCAATCCCCCGCTCGGAAATCCGGTCCGAGTCGGTGGCGCCGCAGGTCCAGCCCGGCCGGTGGATGCCAATCGGCCTCCGGCCGCAACTCGAACGCGTCGACCTCGAGCAGCGGATGCTCGATGACGATTGGCAGCTCGTGTACGTCGAAGGGGTAGCGCCGGAGGTCGAAATCGGCTCGTAGCCGGCCGTGCAGACGCCAACTCCGCGTGTGCCAGCCGTCTTCGAACTCGGGATCGTAGGCCTCCACGCGCAGTTCCATCGCGTTCATCACCTCGAAAGGCGCGCGCGCGTCCGGCCGTAGGCGGGGGTCCTGCCAGCGCAGCTCGAGGGTCGCGTCGACGGCGAAGCTGCCCTCCTCGAGGTCGAAATCACGGGCGTCGAGCAACCAGAACAACACCTGCACGGGAATAGGCCCGGCCGGCGCGGGCGCGGTCTGCGCGGCAGCGGCCCCGGGCACCAGCCACGCACCGAGCAGGAAGCACGCGGCGAGCAGGCGCTTGGCCATTCAGCCCTCCAGCGGATAGTGGACGCGGTAGGCCGCGTTCGCACCCGGGGGCGCGGCCTCGAGGCGCTCGAAGTCGAGCGGCGCACCGTCTTCTTGCAGGCCATCGCGCACGGCGTCGCGGAACTGCTCGGTCGCCAAGATTTCCCACGCGCCGGCGGTGTCCTCGCCGAGCTTGCTCGCGGCGTTGACCTCGGCGCCGAAGACGTCTGCGTCGCCGATCTTCAGCACCCGTCCGTAGCCCAGGCCCAAGCAGAGGAGCACGTCTTCTTCGTCGGGCTTGTCGCTGTTGTAGTCGACCAAGCGCCGCTGCATCGCGAGCGCGCAATCGAGCGCGGCGCGCGGACGGCGGAAGACGATCAGCATCGAGTCGCCCTCGGATTTGAGCAGCACGCCGTCGTGCGCGTCGACGATGGGCAGCAACAGGCGCTCGGACTCGTAGATCGTCTGTAGGAAGTGAACGATGCCGAACTGTTCGACGCGACGCGAGAAACCGGCGAGATCGGTGAACATGATCGCCCAGGTCTCGCCGAAGAGATCCCAGATGCGCGCGTCGATTGCCGCCTTGTCCGCGCCCGGCTGCGTGCGCTCGGCGATCAGGCTCTGCAGCCGGCCCCCGGACGCGGTCCACGGAATCTGGTGACGGCTCATCCCTGGTCTCCCCGCGGCGCGGCGCCGCTGGTTCGCGCGCCGCCGCCGAAGATCAGCCCGATACCGACCTGCAGCGAGCGCTGGTCGCCCGTTCCGACGACCGCACCGGCACCGGTCAGCGCCCGCAGCCACGGTGTGGCGAAGGCGATCTCGGGCGCGATGGCGAACCCCTCGGAAATCTGCCACAGCACGCCGAGGCTCGCACCCCAGGCGAGGGTGTGCGTGGTGCCGGCCGTCGAGGTCTCGACGTATTGCATCAGCCAGGTCACGCGCGGGCCGAGGGTGACCTGCACCGAGTCGCTGGTCTTCCAGCTCAGGTACGCTGGCAGCGTCGCACCCACGAAGTGCAGGTCGTCGCCGTCGGCGCCCGTCGGCGTGCCCGAGAAATTGCCGATATAGCCGATGCCGGGCGCGACCGAGATGGTCAGCGAGCGGCCCGGCGCCGGGCGGCGCAGGGCGATCTTGGCGTCGGCCTGCGCGCCGGCACCGAGGCGCAAGCCCAACTCGACGTCGTCGGTCAGCCCGTAGCGGGTGCCGAGCTCGACGAAGGGCATCGCCACGGGCGCGGACGCCACGCCGATGCGCATCAGCTGCGGCGCCACCCAGAACTGCGAGCGGCCCTGCGGTAGCGTCTCGGCGGTGGTGTACGAGGAGACGGCGCAGCCGCTCGCGAGCACGGCGAGGCCAGCGAGGGCGACGAGCCGGAACAAGACACGCTTCATTGGTTCAGATCCCATTTCGGCCGCAGCCACGAGGTGCGGAGGTCTTCGGCGGTGCGCTCGTAGGCGACGCCGGCGCTCTCGTCGCCGTCGAGAAAAGCGACGAAGTCGAACTGCTGCGCGTCCGTTCCGAATTCCGCGTCGAAGCGCGCGATGATGTCGTTGGGCGGCAGGGTCACCCGACCCATCACCGAGGGCAGCGGATCCAGGTCGAGCCGTGCCCCCACCGAGCTCGGCAGATCGTAGGCCGTGTAGACCAGCTCGGAGCAGACCAACGCCGTGATGGTCTGGAAGTCGAAGTCGAAATCGTAGGGCTTTCCGAAGTGCCGGAACGACTCTGCGATGGCATAGGCGCGCTCGGCCTTGCTGCGACGCGGGCGCAGAAAGGCGACGTGGTCGGCCAAGCACGAGTGGTGCAACGAGGTGAAGACCACACCCTCGCTCACGGCCTCGATGACTCGTGCGGGGCCATCATCGGCCGCCTCGTCGGTCGCGTCGGACATCGTCTCGCCGACCCAGGCGGCGAACGCCTCGGGCGACTCGGCCTCCAGATGCGCCACCAAGCCCTGCGGGAAGAGCGCGCGCACGCCGTCGTCGTCGGCCCACGCCTCGAGCTCTGCCCGGCTGCCGACAAAGAGCGCCGCGTGCGGCCAGAAGCCCGGCAGGCCGAGGTTGCTCAAGTACCAGTTGCGGCGCTCGACGATGACGTCGCCGGGCTGCAGCGTCGGCACCAATGCGTCGAGCTGCGCCTCGCTGATCAGGTGCTTGCCCTGGTTGCGCAGGCGGGTGTCGCCGAGCCAGAGCGCGATGTCGGCCACGATGGGGTCGAGCACCCCGGCAATCTCGTTGCCGAGCATCACCCCGATGATGTGGCGCAGCAGCTTGCCGCCGATCTTGTGGTAGGCCTTGCGCGCCTCTTCCGCGGTGGCGAGCGCACGGTCGACGACTTCGGCGGCCATCGGGTCGACGTCGAGCTTGGCGAGCGACTGCTTCTTCTCCGGTGGCAGGTCGACGCCCTTCTTGTCGGCGATCTGCTTGTCCTTCAGCAGCTTCCACGCCTGATTGAAGTCCTTGGGCGCCTCGGCAGGCGCCGGCAACGTGGTGCGGGCGCTGCGCAGGGCGTCGACGCCGATGTCGAGGCGCAGCACCGCGTCGGGCCGAGCCGTCTCGATGGCGACGCGGGTGAGTTGGCCGATCGCGATGCCGTGCTCCGGGCTACCCTCGTCGAGCGCCGCGAAGATCGCCGTGTTGTCGGACACCAGACCGAGCAGACGCAGCCGCTCGCGCAACATCCGCGCGTAGGCGGCCACACCCACCGCACGGACCAAGGCCTGCGAGCGCTCGTCGCGACGGCTCGGCGCGCCCGAGAGGAAGCGGTCGGAGTAGGACGCCAGCGCCAAGTCCTGATCGACGAAGCTGGCGAAGAGCGGCAGCAGCCAGGCGCGCTCGTCGTGCGTCAACGGCTGGTCGGTGTCGCGCGCCCAGAATGTGGGATCGGATTCGAGTTGCTCGGCCACGCGGCCGCTGTCGCGGAGCAATCGCAGCACGGCGAGCGCGTCGCGGGCGGTCGGCAGCCGGTCGTCGTCGGCGCAGCCGGCCGTCGCGGTCCACAGCAACAGCAGGCAACCGACGAGTGCTGTCCGCCGCCGGGCGCGCGGTGGAGGAATGTCGAGGGGGGTCATGCGAGCTCCGGCTGTCGCGACCGTGGTGTCGCAGCAGGAGGGTTCCACAGCCCGCGTCCGGCTGCCAATGTGCGGAAGCGGTGAGCAGTGCTAGGACGGTTGCAGCACGGCCCGGTCCGTATTCTTGACGATCGCGGGAGGTCATGTCCCGTCAAGTGGTGATTGAAGCCATCGCGTCGGGTTATCCCACTGTCGCTCGCGGTAGCCGTTGCGAACGTTGCTGCGGGTGCCCGAGCGCGCGCGGTAGCCGGCACCACACATCGCCGAGGCCTCGGCGCTCATGAGTTGCTCGACGGTCGACTTGAGAATGGCTCGAACCGGGTCGCTCGGCGCGGCTTCGGTCACGTTGCGGATCATCTCGATCGTCTCGATACTGTTGTTGGAGGTGGTCATCGCGTTGTCCTCCTTACGCAAATACGATGACGCGATGGCCGCTGCCTGCCTGTCGAACGCAGCAGGTGCCACGGTGCTCGCCGGCATCAAGGACAAGGGCGCTGCGCGCCTGGCCTGCGGCCATCCTTGACCCCGGCTGCGCTCCGTGACGCAGGCGGGTTGTCGGAACTCGGCGACGAGCCTGCGGCTCGGCCTCGTTCCGTTCACACACCACGT
>JBEARB010000173.1:0-17439 GCA_041163625.1 Pseudomonadota bacterium
GCGGCGGCGGCAACGGCGGCGGCGGCAACGGCGGTGGCGGCAACGGCGGCGGCGGCAACGGCGGCGGCGGCAACGGCGGCGGCGGCAACGGCGGCGGCGGCAACGGCGGCGCGGATGCGGGGGGATGCGGAGCCGACTGTGATGCGATGGGGTCCGGTGGCGACGACGCGGGCAATACCGACGGGTCTGGGACCGGACCCGGACCCGGAAACAACCCGGACACGTGCGTCGACAACGACGGAGACGGCTACGGCAAGAACTGCCAAGCCGGTCCGGATTGTGACGACGCGAACCCGAACTTCGCCGTCGTGTGCCCGAACTGCGCGAAGAACAGCTTCCCGGGCTGCCCCTGCAGCGTGGCCGCACAGAACTGCTACTCCGGCGATCCGGTGTGGATCGGCAAGGGCGAGTGCACCGCGGGCGTGCAGCTCTGCCAGAACGGCTTCTGGGGCTCCTGCCAGAGCGAAGTGCTACCCACCCCCGAGGCGTGCGACGGCAAGGACAACAACTGCAACGGCCTCATCGACGAAGGCGTGCTCTCGAGCTGCGGCACCTGCGACCTCGCCTGCACCTCGCAGCAGACCGGGCCGGACTACGGCAACCCGTTCTCCCCCGGCGGCGACAACAGCCAGGGCGTGACGCTCGACCAGAACGGCTATCTGGTCCTTTCGGACAAGTCCAAAGAGATCGATCTGAACCACATCTGGATCGCCAACTCCGCGGAGGGCACCGTCAGCAAGCTCAACACCAAGAGCGGCAAGGAGATCGCCCGCTACGCCCCGTGCGCCGATCCCTCGCGGACGGCCGTCGACCTCAACGGCGACGTCTGGGTCGGCTGCCGCGCCGGCGCCGCGGTGGCGAAGATCGTCACCGACACCAGCAAATGCGTGGACAAGAACAACAACGGCAAGATCGACACCTCGTTCGACGCCGACAACAACGGCGTCATCAGCAAGTCCGAGCTGCTGCCGACCGGGACGGACGAGTGCGTGAAGTTCGTGGTCAAGCCGCCCGGCGTGAAACTCGTCCGTGCGGTCGGTGTCGACAAGGAGAACCACGGCTGGATCGGTGATTGGTACGGCAAGGTGCTGTGGCGCCTGCACCCGGAGACCGGCGCGGTGGTGGATACCTACAACATCGGCTGCAACCCCTACGGGATCACCATCGACCAGAAAGGCACGGTCTGGGTCGCGGGCCGCGGCTGCGCCGCGCTGATCTCGGTCGATCCGAAGACCAAGCAGGTGCAGTCGTACAAGGCGAGCGCCAAGTACAACCCGTACGGCATCAACGTCGACATCTACGGCAAGATCTGGGTCGGCAACTGCTGCAGCCACCACGCCGGCTACCGTTTCGACCCATTGACCGGCACCTTCGCCTCGGTCAACACCGGCAGCCGTCCGCGCGGCGTCGCGACCAGCATCGAGGGCTACGTCTTCGTCGCCAACGACCAGTCCAATTCGGTCGCGAAGATCAACGCCAAGACGCTGAAGAACGAGGGCCAGATCAGCCTCGGCTCCGGCCGATTCCCGATCGGCATGGCCATCGACTACGACGGCTTCGTCTGGGCGGTGAACCAGCAGAAGGGCAGCGCGACCAAGATCGATCCGAAGACGATGCAGGTCATCGGCGAGTACCCGGTCGGCAAGGGCCCCTACACCTACTCCGACATGACCGGCTACACGCTGCACCACTTCACGGCGCCGCGCGGCAACTACACGACCGTCTTCGGCTTCGTCCACGCCGGCGGAACCGTCAACGAGTACACGCAGAACGAGGTCGAGTGGGAGTCGATCCACGTCGACGCGATCGTGCCCCCCGAGGGCTACGTGAAGGTGCGCTACCGTGTGGCGAATACCCTCAAGCTGCTCGAGACGGCCGCCTGGAGCGAGGAGCTCGGCCCCTACCCGCCGCTGCTCTTCCCGCTGCAGCTCGGCGCGGGCGGCAAGAAGGTCATCGGCCGCTTCTTGCAGGTCGACGTGATCTTGCAAGCCGGCACCGACAAGAAGAGCCCGGTCGTGAAGTCGATCAAGGCCAACGGCAAGCAACTCGGTATCTGAGGCGACCGCCCTTTGGCGCGAAAACGACGCAACAAGCCCGCCGTCGCCGAGCGGCACGGTGCAACCCCCGCCCAGCGCGGCAGCATCCAGCGGCGTCAACGCGTGCTCGCGGTCGTGCGCAGCGACGCGACCTTCCAGCGCGCCGTCTGGCGCGGCCAGGAGCTCTGGCTCGGCCGGTGCTTGATGTGCGGCAAAGGCGTGATGGTCGACGACGCAGGCCGGCTGCTCGAGCAAGCGACGCTCGAGCACATCGTCCCGCGGACGCACGGTGGGGACGACAGCATCGAGAATCTCGCCATCGCCTGCGCGCGCTGCAATCACCAAAAAGGGGCGCGCGTCGACAGCCTGACACAGAATGACCCACGTCGGCGCGAGATTGTCCTCGCGTTGCTGCAACGCCGGCGCGAACGCTGGCGCGACGCGGAGGAGACACGATGACCACGTCCACGACCGCGGAGCCTGTGCTGCTCGATGGCGACCGCGCCGACGTCCCACTCGACGACGTCGCCATCGCGGCGGCCTGCCGGCTCCGTCCGATCCGCGCCATCGCCGAGGGCCTCGGCCTGACGGACGACGAGCTCCTGCCCTACGGTCACGACAAGGCCAAGGTCGCGCTCTCGGTGCTGCAGCGCGCGCGCCATACCGAGCGCCCGGCGAAGTTGGTGCTGGTCTCGGCGATCACCCCGACCCCGGCCGGGGAAGGCAAGACGACGACGACGATCGGCGTAGGCCAGGCACTCGGTCGCCTCGGGCAGCGCGTAGTGCTCGCGCTGCGGGAGCCGAGCCTCGGCCCTTGTATGGGCGTCAAGGGCGGCGCTGCCGGCGGCGGCTGGAGCCAAATCGGTCCGGCCAACGCGATCAACCTGCACTTCACCGGGGACTTCCACGCCGTCACCGCTGCGCACAACCTGATCGCCGCGGTGCTCGACAACCACCTGCACCAGGGCAACGCGCTGCAGATCGATCCGCGCCGCGTGCTCTGGCGCCGCGTGATGGACATGAACGACCGCTCGCTACGCAACGTCGTCGTCGGCCTCGGCGGCCCGGCGCAGGGCGTCCCGCGGGAGACCGGCTTCGACATCACGGCCGCGTCGGAGATCATGGCGATGCTCTGCTTGGCCGAGAGCGAAGACGACCTCCGCGCACGCATCGACCGCACGGTGGTCGCGATGAACCTGGCCGGCGAGCCGGTCCGGGCGGGCGCGCTGGGCGTGACGGGCGCCGTGCTGGCGCTGCTCCACGACGCGCGCTTGCCGAACCTGGTGCAGACCCTCGAGGGTCAGCCGGTCTTCGTGCACGGCGGCCCCTTCGCCAATATCGCGCACGGCTGCAACTCGGTCCTCGCGACGCGGATGGCCCTGCATCTCGGCGATATCGTGCTCACCGAGGCCGGCTTCGGATCGGACCTCGGCGCCGAGAAATTCTTCGACATCAAGGCCCGTGGTGCCGGCTTGAAGGTGCACGGGATGGTCTTGGTCGCCACCGTGCGCGCGCTCAAGATGCACGGCGGCGTGGCCCGCAGCGCCCTGCGCGAACCGGACGTGGACGCGGTGCTCCGCGGCCTCGCCAACCTCGACGCCCACCTCGACATCGCGGCGGGCTTCGGGGTCACGCCGGTCGTGGCCGTCAACCGCTTCGGGGACGACAGCGACGCCGAGATCGGGGCGGTGCTCGCGCATTGCCGCGCGCGCGGCGTGCCTGTCGCCGAGAGCCGTCACTTCGCCGAAGGCGGCGCTGGCGCGCTGGACGTGGCCAAGCTGCTCCTCGACGTCGTCGAGGGCAGCGACGGCAGCTTCCGGCCACGCTACCCACTCGACGCCGGCATCGAGGCGAAGATCGAGGCCGTCGCACGCGGCGTCTACGGCGCCGACGGCATCGTGGTCTCGCCCAAGGCGCGTCGCGACCTGCGCGACGCCGAGGCGATGGGCCTGCAGGGCCTGCCCATCTGCATTGCCAAGACGCAGAACTCGCTCTCGGACAAGGCCAACCTGCGGGGCCGGCCGACCGGCTTCTCGATCCAGGTCGAGCGTGTGCTGCCCAACGTCGGCGCCGGCTTCCTGGTCGTCGTCACCGGCGACATCCTCCGCATGCCGGGCCTACCGAAATCGCCGGCGGCCGAGCGCATCGATGTGCGGGACGGCGCCATCGTGGGCCTGACCTGAGCCGTGAGCGACCTGAAGCGACTCCGCAGCGCCATCCGGAGCCGTCGCCTGTCGACGGACGCGCCGGACGACGCGGAGGCGCAGACGAGCGAACCGGATCACGACGCGGGCGGGTCGGCCGAGCTCGTAGGGGCGACCGCGGCGCCAGCCTTGGTGCAGCCCGCGCCATCGATGGCCCCCCTGCCCCGCCCGAGCGTGGATCGCGCCGACGCGGAGGCGCGCCTGCCCGCGCTCGCGGCGCTGGACGACTGGCAGCTCGCGGCGGTCGTCGAGGGCGACAACGCGGTCGTCTGCGCGGCGGTCGGCAGCGGAAAGACGCGCGTGCTGGTCCACAAGGTGCTGTGGCTGCATCTGGTGCAGGGCGTCCCGCTCGAGCACCTCGCGGTCGTCACTTTCACCCGCAAGGCGGCAGGCGAGATTGAGGGCCGCCTGCACGAGGCGCTCGGGCGCGCCCCCACCACCGACGCCACATGGCTGATGGGCACCTTCCACGGCGTCGCTCGGGCGCTGCTCGCGCGCGCCCTCCCGGTCGCCGAGTTGGGGTTCACGCCGGCGTTCCGCGTGCTCGACGCGACCGAGCGCGACGGCCTACTGCACCAGCTCATCGCCGAGCACGACCTCGACATCAAGCACAAGCGACGGTTGCAGGCGCGCTTCGACGCCCTCGCCGAGGGACGATTGCGGATCGGCAACATGCGCCGAGACGACGATATCCTGCGCCTCTTCGAGCTCTACGAAGCCCGGAAACGCGAGCTCGACGCGATGGACTTCGGCGATTTGGTCGTCGGCTGCGGCGCCCTGTTGCCCGCGCTCTCACCGGAGCGGCGGCCGCGCTGGCTGTTGGTCGACGAGCTCCAGGACACCGACGACGACCAGCTCGATCTCTTGGCCGGCCTTGTCGGGGAGGGTTGCCGCGTCTTCGCGGTCGGCGACCCGCATCAGACCATCTACGGCTGGCGTGGCTCGCAATCCGGCGACTTCTCCCGCTTCGCCGAGCGCTTCGACGCGCGGGTGTTGCGGTTGCCCTGCAACTACCGCTCGGGCGCCCGGATCGCGCAGGCAGCGGAAGCGCTGCTGGTCGCAGGGCGTGCGACCATCGACGCCGAGGCCGCGCGGGTGGTGCCGCAACGACCTGCGGACCAACGCGTGCAGATCATCCGTCACCACGATCCGGTCGCAGAGGCGCGCTGGATCGCCGAGTCGCTCGCCGCTCGGATCTCGGGCGGCGCGGCCCCCGGGGCGTACGCGGTCCTCGCACGAACCCGTCGCGCACTCGACGTGGTCGCCGATCAGCTGGCGCACCGCGGCGTGCCGGTCCGTCGCGCGGTGCAACGCGAGGCCGAACGGGAGGCCGCGCGCTGGCTGCATGCGCTGCTCCGCGCCACGCTGACCGCGGACGACGTGGGCGCGCTGCGGCAGGCGCTGACCGACCCGCTGCGCGGCCTCTGTCGCTCCGAGGATCTGCGGGACGAGCGGCTGCCGGCGGGGGCAACGCCGCGCGCGCGCGTCGTCGGGCGGCTGCGCGCGCTCGCGGCACGCAGCAAGCGCCTCGACCCAGGCCTGGTGGAGCGGCTCGCCGCCGGACTCGAGGGCCGCGAGCTCCTCCCCATCGACGAGATGCTCCGGCCCACGCGAACGGGCTACGACGCCGATCGCCAGCTCTGTTCCGCCCTGCTCGCCGCGTGGACGGCCCGCGCTGAGCTGCTCGGCGGTGGCGACGAGGGGCTCGCAGGCGCCCTGGACGAGGCGCTGTGCGACGACGCCTTCGGGCTCGAAGGGGCGCGCGCATCCGGGCCCTCGGAGGGGGTGGCGCTGCTCTCGGTGCACGCCGCGAAGGGGCTGGAATTCGACGCCGTCTGGGTGATCGGCGTCAACGACGGTGGCTTCCCGCTCGCCGGCGCGATGAGCCATCCCGCCGCGCTCGCAGAGGAGATTCGCCTACTCTTCGTGGCGATGACGCGCGCCCGCGACCAACTCGAGCTCTCCTGGGTCGCCGCTCCGACGGCGCCGCGTGCGACGGGCATGCCGAGCCCGCTGCTGCGCCTGCTGCCTGCGACGACCGTACAATGGCACGATCACCCGCCTACGCGCCCAGCCCCGACCGCGGCGCGTCCGTCGGCCTGGCCGGTCGGCTCCCGCGTTCGTCATCGCAAGCACGGAGAGGGCGCGGTGTTGGCGAGCGACGCCGACGCGGTGGTCGTGCGGTTCGTGCGCGGCGGCGAGCGCAAGTTCGCGACTGCGATGATGCCCTGCGAGCGCATCGAGTCCGACTGACCCGAACGCGACGGTTGCATCCTGCCGTCGCAGGGACCGGGCGTGGAGCGTTGGCGAATTGGCGGTGGCCTCCCTACAATGGCGGCGAGCCTGCGCGCCGCTCGATGGAGAGTCCCATGCCCCGACGCCCTGCCCCGCTCGACCCCGCTCCGACGCGGAAGCTTCGCCTCGCGTTTGCCGAGCTGCGCCGAGGCCGCGCAGCGGTGGCGTTCGCGACCGGCCTGACGCTGCTGCTCCCGGGCTGCCTCGGGCCCTCGTACGTCATCCCCAAGGACGAGATTCGGCGCCTGGCGAAGGTGGAGCCCGCACGTCGAGGCGACCACGTCCGCGTGGTGCAGCGCTTTTCGACGGCGGACGAGCCGCCCGCGGCCGAGGCGTGGCCTGCTCCGCCGCCCAATCGCCCGGGCCGGGCCGCTGAGGCCCATCCGGACGGGGATCTCAACGGCGGCGCGTGGTGGTGGTGGTGGGGGCCGCCCGGCCGCCCGATCGTATCGCCGCGATTCGGTGTGAGCAGCCGCAGCGGTGTGGTCGCGACCGGCACGCCGCCGGGCGCGGTCGTTCCGAACCGGGCACGCCCGGACGGCGTCGGCACCCGCGCACTGAGCAGGGCGACGAGCACTTCGTCGAGCGGCTCCGACCTCGGCAAGGCCGTGGCCTTGGTGGCCGTCGCTGCGGCGGTCGTGGGCGTCGGACTCGCCGTGTCGGAGGGCTCCCGCTACGACGGCTGGGTTGCGGTGCACCCGGCGCACCCCGTGCACGTCGTCGCGTCGCGTCGCCATCGCGTCGTCCCGCTCTGGCAGCTGGCCGACGAGCCCATTGCCGAAGACGAAGAGGCGATTCTGGTGCGCCACGAGGGCGCCGGCATGTGGCTGCGCGGACGTGCGCCGCTCGATCGTACCGGGTTTTCCTACGGCTTCGACGCGTCGCGACAGCTCTTGGCGTTGGATCAGAACACGAGCGCGGCGCTCGGCGGCTCGACCGTTCAGATCGGATTCTGGCCGGTGTGGTGGGCCGGCGTCGAAGTGGGCGCGATGATGGGCTGGGGTTCCGACGGCATGGGCCTGGCAGTGTCGCGCTTCCAGCCCCGGATCGAGCTCGAGTTGATGCCGCTGCGGCTGTGGCGCTTCCACCTCGGCGGCTTGGTCGCGTGGGGCCTCGACGTCGTCGCGCGCGATCTGCGGGGCGCAGACCGTAGCGACATGGTCAGCACCGCCGGCGCGATGCTGCAGTTCGATCTCACCACGCGCCTCGCGCTGACCGCCCGATGGCAATGGACGCTGCATCACGGCGGCGGCCTCCCCGGCTCGAGCGCCTTCGGCCTCGGCCTGTCGGTCTACTGAGCCGTCGCAGTCGTGCCTTGTCGCACGGTTTGCGAGCCGCTACCGTGCCCTCCGGAGGCCCGATGAACCGCGATTTGCCCCGTCTCTCTCGCGCTCGGCCGCGCTCGATACGCGCACTGGCTACGGTCGTGGCCGGGATGGTGACGCTCGCGACGTCCGCGTCCTTCGGCGACGAAACCGCCAAGCCGCCGCCGCCGCCCGGCCAGCCACTCGACAGCTGGGACGAACCCGACAACGAGACCGGTGGAAAGGCTCCGTTGCGTGCCGGCTTGCCGCCGCCCGATGCCCGCCCGGACGACCGCAAGCCGGCGGACTTCGGTCGTGCGAAATCACAGCTGACCGAGTCCGAGCGTCGCCGTTTGCAAGCCGCGGCGCGACAGAACGTGGAGGCCTCGGACTACGGCAACAAAATCGTCGCCGGCGTCTCGCTCCGATATCGCGCGCTCTCGTCGGACCTCGAGGTCGGCACCGTCACCGCCGGCCACCCGCCGCCCGCCGAGAGCGGCTTCGCGCCGACCCTGCGGCTGGGCTACAACCCGACCTCGTCGTTCAGCATCACCGTCGAGGGATCGGTGCTCGGAAGCCGCTTCGAGGGCGTCCCCGGAGACGCGACCTTCGTCTCCTTGCGCGGCGCGCTCGCGCTCTACGTCCCCTTCGAGCACGTGCGGCCGTACGTCTGCGCGATCGGCGGCATCGAGTGGATGACGAGTGAACTGCCGGGCATCCGCTCGGACTACGACTTCGCCGTCGGCGGCGGCGTCGGCGTGCAGTGGGAACTCTCGAATTGGATCGGACTCCGGCTGGGTGCCTCGATCATCGGCACCGACGGCGCCGAGGGTCTGGCGCAGATCTACGAGGTCGGCGCTGGCGTCGAGGTACGGTTCATCCCGGCGGGAGGCAACTGATGACTCGGAATCGATGGACCGTGAGGCTCCCGTGGGCGCTGGTGCTCTGCGCGGCCGTGGCGGCGAGCGGGTGCGGATCGGAGGACGGCGGCGCCGCGGGTAGCAACAGCGACGCGGCCGGCGCCACCGACGGGGCCTGCGCCGGCTGCGACGGCAGCGGCGAGGGCGACACGGGCGCGGACGGCGCCACGAGCGCGGACGGCAGCGCCGACGATACCGCCAGCGCGGGCCCGCAGCCGCCGACGCCCTTTGCGTATTCGGGCAAGACCTGTCCTGCGCTGAACGCGGGCAAGAACGAGCTCTGGTCGTGGGGCGTGACGCGCGGGGTGGATCTCTACCTGCCGAAGCAGACCCAGGGCGCTCCGCTGCTCTTTCTCTGGCACGGATTGGGCGACACCAAGGAGAATTTCGGCCCCGCGATGGGAGCACAGTCCGTCGCGAACGCGCTCGGTGCGATCGTGGTGGTTCCGCAGTCTCAGGGCAAAGTCAGCGGCTGGGGTTGGTCGACGCCGCAGGATGCGCAGGAGGACGCGTCGCTCTTCGACGACCTGCTCTCGTGCATCGACGCGCAGTACGACATCGACAACACCCGCGTCTGGACGATGGGCTTCTCGTCGGGCGCGCTCTGGAGCAGCTGGCTGATCATGCATCGCAGCTCGTTCATCGCGGCGGCGGTGATCTGGAGCGGCGGCACCGGCA
This sequence comes from Pseudomonadota bacterium, assembly GCA_041163625.1. Lineage (GTDB taxonomy): Bacteria > Myxococcota_A > UBA9042 > UBA9042 > UBA9042 > JACKFC01. Next base: position 9,438 of record JBEARB010000173.1, read on the forward strand.
AGACCGCGAACACGTACACCAAGCCCAAGCGGCAAATGCCGGTGCTGATGGCTTGGGGAGGCCAGAACGACAACGCGTTCTTCTCGTTCGACGAGACGACCAAGGCGATGTCGAGCGCACTGCAGTCCGACGGTCATTACGTCGTGCTCTGCAACCACGGCCTCGGCCACACCATCCCGTACCAATGGGAGAAATGGGCGATTCCGTTCCTGAAGATGCACACGTGGCAGACGACGGGACACAGCCCCCTGGCGGAAGCCTCCGACCAGCAGGCCCTGTACCCGAACTACTGCACCTTCCCCGCCTCGCCTTGAGCGCGTAGGGCGCGGACCGCCGCGAGCTGCGCGAGCTTGCCGGCGAGCGCAGACACGCGCTTGCGCTCGCTGCGAGGCGGCGTCTGGCTTCGATCCAGGAGCAGGTACTCGGTCGATTCTGCGTGTGCAGGCAGCGCGTTCTGCAGCGGCTCGCCCAGGTCGAGCTCGGCGGTGTCCGGCGCTCGCGAAGCGACGTAGAGGATCGCCCCGCCGACACCCGCCAACAGCAAGACCAGCAGCGTCGTCCAGAGCGCAGCCTTGCGCTTCCGCGAGCGATCGTCGACGCGGAACATGACGCTGAACTCCTGCAGCATCGAGCTCATGTCCTGGCGAGAACGACGACGCGAGCTCGGACTCGGAAACGACAGCGTGCCGAGGTCGGCAATCGGCCCCGGCGCGGCTTGCGGAGCGGGCGGCGAGAAGAAGAAAGGCTGCGTCTCCGACGCCCCGACATCGGGAACCGGCGGAGCCTCCGACGTCGACACCGCGGGTGGTTCGGGCTCGACGGCGACGGCTTCGACCGGCAACTCGGGCACATCGGGCTCGGCGGCAACGGCTTCGGCCGGGAGGTCCGGCTCGTCGGACGCGTCGCGCTCGGCGGCCTGGGCCTCGAATGCCGCGAGCAGCTCGGCGGTCGCGACACCGAGTTCCGGGTCGGTCTTCTCCTCGGTGTCCGCCGCGAAGTCGTCGGCCTCCCCGACGACGACGCCCGCTGCGACCTCCTGCTCCGACGCTTCGTTGGACCGACGCTCGCTCAAACCGCACCTCCGTGGCACAGCGTAGGCGACCCCGTCGCCCGAGTCGACGGGCGAGCCACGCTGACGTATCTTCCTGGGGAGGAACCCACGCGCAGGAGCGACCATGAGCGAGACCGGCAGCGCCTCAGGAACGGGCAAGATCGGACGCAACGACCCGTGTCCGTGCGGCAGCGGCCGCAAGTACAAGCAGTGCCACTACGGCAAGACCGAAGAGGCCATCGCGCACGAGTCCGCCGAGGGCCGCAGCGTCATCGGCCTCGGAGCCGCGCTCGCCGTGGTCGGAGGCGCCATCGTCGGCTTCACCACCGACGCGAGCACGGGCGTGGGCTTGGGTGCGGCCATCCTGATCGGCTTCGCGGCTTGGACCATCTTCCGCAATCCCCCGCCGCCTCGGTCGGGTGGAGGCGATCCCGCGGCGATCAACTTCGGCAACAACTAGCGCAACCGCGGGCGGCGAAGTCGAACTCAGCGCAGGGTGTCGAGCCGGCATCCCGCGCGGTCGGGCGCCAGTCCTGTCGCCTTGACCAGCGTCGCCGTGAAGCTGCCGACCATGACCTTGCTCTGCAGGCGCAGCGGCAGGTGACGACCGTCGCGGCTCACCCAGACGTGCATCCGTGCGCCGGGGCTGCGCTCGAAGACGCCGCCGACGTCCTTCATCTCTGGCTCGACGTGCCAGGCTTCGATCTTGCGACCGCCGACCTCGATCGTCTCGACCCCATGGACCTTCACGTCGGCGCGGATGGTCTTCAGACCATCGGTCACCGACATCGGGTGGTGCCCCTTGGCGTCGATGGTGCGCATCCGGAACGCATACAGCAGGCCGAGCGGGTCCCACGTATCCGCGAACAGCGGCTTGGGCGGGAAGGCCTTCCACTGGTTTCGGTAGGTGACGCGACGCTTGCGCCAGTCCAGGTCGAGTTTGATGTCGCGATGGTAGGAACCCTCACGAGCGATCTTCTCGTGGCCGATGGCGCGATCCATCCGCGGATTCGCCCACCCGTCGAGCTTGTCGCGAACGCGATAGATCCGGTCAGCCCACGAGGTGGTGCGCGCCGTCATCCGGAAATGCCAGGCGTCGCGCCGGCCGAACCGACCGTCCGGCAGCACCTCGAAGAAGGCGCGGCCGACGTCGATCCCCATCCACTCCAGCACGTATTCGAGCCGCTCGCCCTCTTGGAAGGGCAGGCAGCGCGGCGCGCCCTTGGGCGACTTGCCGCGCGCGGCGTCGGCGGCCTCCCACTCGAGCGCCAGCGCCCCCAGCCTCGGCGCATCGGCCGGCAACTGGCGCGGCGAGACGCTCGGGGGCAGGTCCGATGGCAGGCCGTGGCTGCTCGGGCCCGCGGCCGAGGCGAACGCGGGCAACAGCAGCGACGCGAGCCAGAGCGCGGCGAGCGATGCACGCGGGAGCAGCGTGCGGACGGTCGGATTCATGGCGGCCTCCTCGATACGCCCGAAAGGCGGGCGTCCCATTGGGGACGGTCGGAGCGTCCCGCCGATTCACTGCGGCCCTACTTGCGCTCGCGGCCGGAGGTCGGAAGCATGCCGGCGCGACCGCCCGAGGGGCCGCTGCGGGGTGGCGCGCGGGAGACGAGCATGCGACATCGAATCCATGGCTTGTGGGGATTCCACCGCCTGTCGGCCGGGGCATTGGCGCTGAGCCTCTGGCTGGCCTCCACGACCGCAACTGCGCAGTCGGCCCTGCCGCCGCCGGCTGCACCGACCCCGCCGTCGGAGCAACCCGAGGCCGACGGCCCCCCCGTCGAGAGCGCGCAGCCGCCGGCCGAGCCCGGCGTCCTCGATCCGCCGCAGCCCGCGCAGGCACCGCTCCCCCCGCAGGGTCGACAGCTCTCGCCCGCCGACCAGCGAATCCTCGACCGCGGACCGATCTCCGGCGGCGCGTGGGCGCTCGGTGGCGTTCTCGGCACCTGGATGGGCTTCGGCTTGGGCCACCTCGCTCAGGGTCGCTACGACGACGGCGGTCTGCTGTTCACCTTCGGCGAGATCGCTTCGATCTCGATGATGATCGTCGCGCTCGGCAACGCCAGCTCGAGCGACCTGACATGTGACGAGTTCGGTTGTCGTGAGCGCGTGGTCTCGAGCGACGCCTGGGCCACGATCACGGTGGTGTCGGGTCTGACGTTCGCGGCGCTGCGGATCTGGGAGATCATCGACGTCTGGTACGCACCGGCGATGATCAACCAGCGCTACGACGCCGTCCGCCGCATGGCGCAGCCGAACTGGAGCCTGATGGTGGTCCCGGCAGGAAACGACGGCGCGCAGGCGAGCTTCGCGCTGCGCTTCTAGACCGCCGTCCCCACCGCCTACATGTTGCGGCGATAACGCCCGCCGACCTCGTAGAGCGCCCCGCTGATCTGCCCGAGGCTGAGCACCGGCGCGACCTCCATCAACGCGTCGAAGACATTTTCGCCCGCGATCACCGCTTGCTTGAGCCGCAGCGCGGCTGCCGGTGCGCGATCGGCGTGTCGACGCTGGAAATCGTGCAGGCGCGCGAGTTGCTCTTGCTTCTCGGCATCGGAAGAACGCGCGAGCGGGATGGTCGTCGGCCCGTCGCTGCCTCCCTCGGCGAGGAAGGTGTTCACGCCGATGATCGGCAGCTCACCGGTGTGCTTGCGATGCTCGTAGTGCATCGACTCGTCCTGGATTCGCGAGCGCTGGTACGCCCGCTCCATCGCGCCGAGGACGCCGCCGCGTTCGCTGAGCCGGTCGAACTCGGCGAGCACGGCCTCTTCGACGAGCTCGGTGAGCTCCTCGACGATGTACGCGCCTTGATTCGGGTTCTCGTTTTTCGCGACGCCGAACTCGCGGTTGATGACGAGCTGAATCGCCAACGCGCGACGCACGCTCTCTTCGGTCGGCGTGGTCACCGCCTCGTCGTAGGCGTTGGTGTGCAGGCTGTTGCAGTTGTCGTAGATCGCGAGCAATGCCTGCAGGGTCGTACGGATATCGTTGAACGCCATCTCCTGCGCGTGGAGCGAGCGACCCGAGGTCTGGATATGGTACTTCAGCAGCTGCGAGCGCTCGGACGCACCGTAGAGGTCACGCATCGCCACGGCCCAGATGCGGCGCGCGACGCGGCCGATGACGGCGTACTCGGGATCCATGCCGTTGCTGAAGAAGAAGCTGAAGTTGGGCGCGAAGTCGTCGATGGCGAGGCCGCGGGCGCGGTACGCCTCGACCAGCGTGAAGCCGTTCGCCAAAGTGAAAGCGAGCTGCGTGATGGGGTTCGCGCCCGCTTCGGCGATATGGTAGCCGCTCACCGAAACCGAATAGAAATTCCTGACCTTGTGCTCGACGAACCAACCGGCCACGTCGGCCATCCGCTCGAGCGCGAACTCGGTCGAGAAGATGCAGGTGTTCTGTGCCTGATCCTCCTTGAGGATATCGGCCTGCACGGTGCCGCGAACCTGTTGGACGGTCTTCTCGACGAGGGCCGCGTAGGTCGCGTCGTCGATCATCGCGCGCAGGGCGTCCCAACCGACTCCGCCGGCGTCGGGCTGCAAGCATTCGGCCTCGTCGATGTCCAGGCGCCCGGCTTCGCGTAGATGACGTCGCACGGTCTGGCGAATCGCCGCATGGAAGTAGAAGGCGAGCAGCGTCGGCGCCGGACCGTTGATGGTCATCGAGACCGAGGTCGTCGGCGCGCAGAGGTCGAAGCCGGCGTAGAGCGCCTCCATGTCCTCGACCGTGGCGATGCTCACCCCGGAGTTGCCGACCTTGCCCCAGATATCCGGCCGTTGCGCGGGGTCTTCGCCGTAGAGCGTGACCGAGTCGAACGCCGTCGACAGGCGCTTGGCCGGGGCGTGCTCACTCAGCAAGTGGAAGCGCCGGTTGGTCCGCCACGGCCCGCCTTCGCCGGCGAACATGCGTGCGGGATCTTCTCCTTGCCGCTTGTACGGGAACACGCCGGCCGTGAACGGGAACGCACCGGGCAGGTTCTCCAGCGTGCCGAAGCGGACGACGTCGCCCCAACCGCGTAGGCGCGGCACGGCCACCTTCGGGATCGCGGTGCCCGCGAGGCTCTCGGTGGTGGTCTCGACGCGGATCTCGCGGCCGCGCACGACGTAGCGGTTCACCGGCGCCCGGTACCGTGCCTCGATCTCGGGCCACTTACTCACCAGCATGCGGGCGTCCGCGTCCAACTTGGCGAGCACGTCGTCGAAGGCGCGCATCAGCTCGGCGACCGCGCCCACGCCGGCGGCCGCGATGGCGTCCGCACCGAACGGCGTCGGAGTCCCGTGCGTGGGGCCTCCGAGCGACGCGACCGCGCGGCGCAGCGCATCCGCCTCGTCGGCGAGGTCCGCCTGACGCGCCGCCCGCGCCTTGTGGTCTCGCAAGGCGGCCGAGATCTCGGCCAGATAGCCGGACCGGCGGGGAGGGATCAGCGCACCGCGGTTCGGCTCGCCGACGGGCAGCGCCGCGGTGAACCGGCCCTGCCAGGGCTGACCGGTCTTTGCCTCGAGCAAGTCGAGCAGCGCCTTGTAGCCGGCGTTGACGCCGCGGTCGTTGTGCTGGCTCGCCATCGTCGCGAAGACCGGCATCGACTCGGTCGGTTCGGCGAAACGTCCGTGCGCGCGCTGCACCGCCTTGCGCACGTCGCGCAGGGCGTCGAGGGCGCCCGGCTTGTCGAACTTGTTGACCAGGACGAGGTCGGCCACGTCGAGCATCTCGATCTTCTCGAGCTGGCTCTGCGCCCCGAATTCCGGCGTCATCACGTAGACCGAGAGGTCCGAGAGCGCGACGATGCCGGCGTCGGCCTGGCCGATACCGGACGTCTCGGCGATCACCAAGTCGAAGCCGGCCGCGCGACACAGCGCGATGGCGTCGCCCAGGGCGGCGGAGAGCTCGTTGCCGGAGCTGCGGGTGGCGAGCGAGCGCATGAACACGCGACCACAGTCCAGGCTGTTCATGCGGATGCGGTCGCCGAGCAGCGCGCCGCCGGTGCGCCGGCGGGTCGGATCGACGCTGAGCACCGCGATGCGCAGCTCCGGACGGTCTTCCACGAAGCGCCGTACCAGCTCGTCGCAGAGCGAGCTCTTGCCGGCGCCCCCCGTGCCGGTCAGGCCGACCACCGGCACGCCCGAGACGTCGGCTGCGCTGCGGACGGCGGCCATGGCGTCGACGAATGCGGCGTCGCCCTGCCCCTCGGCGGCCGCCTCGGCGAAGGAGATGGCCCGCGCGAGACCGCCCCAATCGTCGCGATCGATGGCGGCGAGCTGCGCCGGCGGAGGACCGAAGCCGACGGCCGGCTGATCGGATTCCCGCACGATCTGGTTGATCATCCCCTGCAGACCGAGTCGGCGGCCGTCTTCGGGATGGAAGATCTGCGCCACACCGTAGGCTTCGAGTTCGGCCTTCTCCTCGGGGATGATGGTGCCGCCACCGCCGCCGTAGACCCGCACGTGCCCCGCTCCGCGCTCCCGCAACATGTCGACCATGTAGCGGAAGTACTCCATGTGACCACCCTGGTACGAGCTGATCGCGATGGCCTGCGCGTCTTCTTGGATGGCGGCGTCGACGATGTCCTTCACGGCGCGGTTGTGACCGAGATGGATCACCTCGCAACCGGTCGCCTGCAGAATGCGCCGCATGATGTGGATGGCGGCGTCGTGGCCGTCGAAGAGGCTGGCCGCGGTGACGACGCGGACGGCGTGAAGGGGCTGGTACGGGGTCTCTTGCGGCTGCGTGCTCATGCGTCGCCTCCTCTGCGCGGGCCGGGAGCATGCCCGGGCAGCGGGCGCCGCCGCAAGGGAGCGCACGCGCACAGGTGACGTCCGAAGGTCGGTGCTCTAGCATCGGCGCGACGACACCACGGAGGTCCTCGTGTCCGTTTCGAGCAATTCGTCCCGTTTCGCGTTCTTACGCTTCGTGCTACCGGCCGTCGCGCTCGCGATCATCGGCTGGAGCGCCATCTCGGGCGGTTTCGGCGTCGTCGAGGTCGAACCCGGCGAGGTGGCCGTCGTCTACAACACGACCGGCCTCTCGATGTTCGGCGACGAGCACCGCGTCGTGCAGCAGCAGGGCACGATCACCTTCGTGCCGTGGTTCCAGCGGGTCGAGATCCTGCACATGGAGCCGCTCGTCCTCGTCATGGAGGGTGAAAAGGACGCAGACGCCAACCACGTCCGCAAGTTGACGGTCCGCGCCAGCGACGGCAGCAACTTCTGGTTCAACAAGCTCGAGATCCACTACCAGGCGATCCCGGCCCGAGCCGACGTCATCGTCGCCACCCACGGCCGCGGCGAGGCCTACAAATACGACGCGCTGCGGGTGCACTCCCGCTCGATCCTGCGCGACGAGTTCGGCCGCTACTCCTTCTTGCAGGCGGCCGACCCATCGTCCTACGGCAAGGCCACCACCGACGCCCGCCAGATGCTCAACGAGCGCCTGCGGGTGACGGGCTTGGAGGTCACGCAGGTGATCACGCCCAAGCCGAGCTTTGCGGCCAACGTCGAGAAGGCCATCGCCGACCGCCAGAACGCCACGCAAGAAGTCCTCGTCCTCGCCAAGCAGCGCGACCGACTCTACAAGCAGCGCGACCGGCTCAAGCAGCAGGTCCGCGAGCAGAAGAACGCCGAATACCAAGCGCTGCTCGCCACCCTCGCCGCCGACCTGCAGAAGGCCAAGAACAAGGCGGTCTCGGTCAAGCGCGAGGCCGACAAATACGCCATCGACCGGCGCGCCAACGCCAAGGCCATCCACACCGAGAAGACGACCAAGGCCAAGGCCGTCGCCTACGCGGCGCGCGAGCGCGCGCAGGGTTTGGCGGCGCGCATCAAGGCGGTCGGTGACCAAGGTCCCGACGTGCTCAACGCCGAGATCGCCAAGCACGTCTTCCCGCAGCTCAAGCGCCTGCGCGCGCGCCCCTACGCGCACGCCGCGCAGCCGATCGACATCCGGCACATCTCGAGT
>JBEARB010000174.1:0-4617 GCA_041163625.1 Pseudomonadota bacterium
CGTCGCGTTGTGCCCGGGCGTCGCGATGCCCGGCGACGCGTCGGGGACGTCGGGCTAGCGACCGCCGATCGACGAATCCACCGAACGCCACCGACTTGCGCTGCCGGCCCGAGCTGTGGCAAGTCCGCGCCTGCCGCGCTGAAGCGGCGGGAGGAAGTCCGGTGAGAATCCGGCGCTGGCCCGCAACCGTGTGGCGACCTCAGCTTTGCTGAGTCGCCGAGTCGGGAACTCCCAGATGAGCGCGATCCGCCTCGGATCGACCGACCCACGTGGACCATGGGTCGCATCGCACCGTCACACGACGACGCGAAGGCGCGTCGTCGTGCGTCGCGCGGGCCAGCGTGGATCGACCCTCCGGACCTGGAGTGAGCGATGCGCGTGGGCAATCGAATCGGATTGCGGCTTTTCGGCAGCGTGGCGCTGACCGTCGCGTTGTGCGCGACCGGTTGCGGCAGCGACGGTGACGGCGGCACGGCGGGCGGCGGCGACGAGGACGCCGTCAGCGAGCCGACGCCACCCGAGGAGCCGCTGGCGATCGTCGGCGTGTGGCGGTCGAATTTCGGCAGCGTCGAGACGATCGCCGGCGAGCGGTGGCACGTCCACAGCGAGGGCATGGCCGACTCGCTCTCGCCGATCGTGACGTGGGACAACGCCGCCCGCTGGCTCGTCACGCAGAACGCGAAGGACGCCGAATTCGGGCCGGGCACCTTCAACCGCATCGACTGGGACACCGTCAACGCGCACGAGATCGCCGTCTGCACCGTGGATTTCGGCCTCGCGAGCGGCGCTGCGGCGGTCGCGAGCACCAAGACCGCCGACAAGAGCGACCTCGACGGCAAGGGCTGCGGCGGCTTCCCCTGGACGCGTCTGCGCCGCACCGACGCCATCGGTCTGTTCGAGAGCGCCTTCGGTGGCAACGAGCGCCTGGACGCCGAGCGCATGGGCTGGGCCGCCACCATCAGCTGGGACAACGGCAAGCGGCGCGCGGTGACCCGTAACCTGCCCGACGACGCCTACAGCCCGAACACCTACAACGTCGTGTTCTGGCAGCCCGCGGCGGGCGGCGCGTTCCACTACTGCACCGCCGATTTCGGTCTTGCCACCGCGGAGTTGGCTGAAGACTCGACCAAGACCGCCGACGGCAGCGCGCCCGAGACCAGCGGCTGTGGAGGATTCGGCTGGACCAAGCTCTCGCCGCTGCCGATTCGCGGCACGTGGAAGAACCAGTTCGGCGGCATCGAGCAGATCGACGGCCTCGCCTGGGGCCCCGCGCGCCTGCACGCGTTCTCCGCCTCGGCGCGGACCGCGATCCTGCGCAGCCACGCCGACGATCCCTACACGCCCGGGCAGTTCGCGCGGGTGCGCTGGACGGTGCCCGACGCCAAGGGGTTCCACTATTGCTTCGAGGTGTTCGGCAAGAAGACGGCGGAAGAGGCGCAGAACGACGCGACCACCGCCGATGCCGGCGATCTCGACGGCAAGGGCTGTGGCGGGTTCCCGTGGACCCACCTGGAAGCCGTACCGTTCTGAACGATTTGGGGGGCGCGCCCTCGGCGTCGCGCAGACGCCGAGGGCGCGTGGCGCCCGCTGGGAGGGGTGGTCGCGGTGCGCCGGCGTCGGACGGCAGAGGGTGGGTGGCGCCGCCGACCCCGCTTGGATGCCGGCCTGCTCGAAAAGGTGCGCGCGGAAGCGACTACGGGTGCGCGTCGCAGGGCAGGCCGAGCGCGCGGATGCGCTCGGCGAACGCGTCGAGCCATGCGGCATCGAGTTGGCCGACGCGCGGCGCCTCGGGCTGATGCGACGGCCTCGCCACGCTGTAGAGCAGCACGCCGCGGAGCGGCGTGCCGGCCGCGCGTTCCTCGGCGAGGACGTGCAGATAGGCGTCCTGCCACGCGGGCGTCGGCGGCTCGCCGTCCCACGCGAAGGCGCAGGTCTGCACCCAGGTCTCGGCGATCGCCGCGGTCGCCCGCAGGTTGGCGCGCAGACGCTGCAAGCCGACTTCGCTGTCGTTGGCGTGGCGGAGGTCGGCGTCGCGGCCACCGTCGAGCTTGAACCAGACGCGGCCCCGCATCGCTGCGAGCGCCTGCAGCCCCTCCTGCACGCGCGGCCGGTGCGTCAATGTGCCGTTGGTGATCAGCACGACCGGCAACGCCTGCAAGCCTGCGCGCGTCTTGGCCGCGCCGACGACATCGACGGCGGCTGCGAAATCGGGGCTGCTGGTGGGTTCGCCGTCGCCGGAGAACGCGATGTCGCGGAGTTGTCGCAGCGGCTCGGCGACGTGGCGCGCGTAGAAGTCGCCGTTCAGGACCCAGTCGAGCATCGTGTCGAGCTCGGACGCGAGCCGCTCGAGGTCGATGGCGGGGCCCTTGCCGCGGACCAGGCCCGGCACCTGGCAATAGAGACAGCGATAGTTGCAGGCCCGGTTCGGGTTCAGGTTCACGCCGATCGACACGCCGCCCGCGCGCCGCGAGACCACCGGATAGACGTAGCGGAAGCCACCGACCTGGTCGTTGTGGTCGCGGGGCGTCAGCAGGTGCGGCGGGGGTGTCTCGTTCATGGACCTCTCGGGGCGATGGTGTCTCAGAATTCGCCGCGGATACCGAGGCTGGGGATGATCGGCAACAGCGCCTGGTACGCCTTTCGCGTGGCGTCGAAGTTGTAGTTGATGCCCTCGGGGTTGCTGCGGTTCGTCACGTTCTGCACGTCGAGGTAGGCGCCGAGGATCCACGCGTCGAAGATCCACTTGCGGTCCACGCGCAGATCGAGCTGCTGGAAGCGCGGTAGCCGCGCGCAATTCTGGCACGCCGAGGTCACGCGTTGATAGCCGTCGTCGTCCGCGTCGTACACGGCGGTGGAGAGGTCGGTGAAGGGGTTGCCGCTGACCAAGCGGAAGCGCGAGCTGAACTCCAGGTTCCACGGCAGCTTCACCGAACCGACGGCGGTCAGGATGTGGGTTTGATCCCAAGGCAGCAGGCGCTCGGGCTCGCCCGGATGCGGGGTCTCGGTGCCGCGCATCAACGTGTACGCGATCCAGCCGAAGAAGCGGCCGACCGGACGGTGGCGCGCGAGCAGCTCGACGCCGACGATCCGGCCGCGACCGGCGTTGTCCCAGGCCAAGCCACGCCAGGGCTCGCGCGGCCCGACGATCCGGTCCCAGAGCTGCTTGTGGAACGCTTGCACATCGAACGTCAGGCGCTCGCCGAGGCTCCACTCCGCGCCGGCGGAGAATTCCCAGGACCGGAACGGCAGCAGCTGCGGGTTGCCGAAGCGCGCGACCACCTGCTCGGGATCGGGCGCTTGGCTGAGCACGCCGGTCGCCGCCTTGAGCGTGACGGTCTCGGTCGCCTTGAAGCGGACGTTCAGGCGCGGCAGCGCGGTCTGGCCCTGCAGCGCGTCGCGGTACAAGTCCAGTCGTACGCCGGGGACGACCTCCAGGCGCGGATGCAGGCGGAACACCGCGTCCACCCAGAACGCGGGTTGCAGCAGGTTGGTGTCCAGCGTGAACACGCGCCGACCTGCGTCTGCGTCCGCGCCGTCGCCGACGTCGGCGGCTTGCGGCGGCAGCAGGACGTCCGCGACATAGGGTTCGTTGTACACGTCGACGCCGAAGCGCAGCTCGATCGGCTCGCCCGGGCCGAGGCGTACGTCGTGGCGCAGGTTCAGCTGCCAGGAGCGCGCATCGACGCGGAAGGTGTCGCCGAAGCCGAAATTCAGGCCCGCGCGCAACATGCCGAGGGTGGTGCGCATCTCGATGCCTTCGCCGCGCCAGCGCAGCAGGCCCATCGCGCCGTGGAAGCCGATGGTGGTGCTGAGTTCCGAGTTGGCGTCACCAAAGCCCGGCGGCGGCCGGTCGATGACGAGCGAGAGCCGGTCGTCGCTGCCGAGGACCAGCACGGTCGCGTCGAGCTGCTTGCCGAAGCGGTGATCGACCTTGAGTTGGTAGTCCCAATAGCGCGGCGCCAGCGTGAACGGCAGCGCTCCGTCGGGGACGACCGCGGCGAGCACGGCGTCGATATAGGAGCGGCGCGCGGCGACGGCGATGTGGGTGTCCTTGCCGATCGGCAAGCGCAGCAGACCGCCGGTGTGGAAGACGTTCGATTCGACGTAGCCGTGTGCGCCTTCGCCCTCGCGGGGGATCCGCAAACGGGCCTCGAGCACGCCGCCGGTCTTGCGGCCGTAGCGGGCGGTGAAGCCGCCCGGGTAGAAGTCGATTCCTTCGAGCAGGTCGGTGTTCATGACCGAGTAGAGCCCGCCGAAGTGGTAGAGGATCGGCACCCGCACGCCGTCGACGAGGATCTGCGTGTCGCCCGGCGCCGCGCCGCGCACGATGATGTCGCCCGAGATCGCCGGCGCGCGCGCCACGCCCGGTAGGTTCTGCACCACCTTGAACGCGTCGCCGTAGACACCAGGGACGCGCTGGATCTCCTCGGCCGAGAGCTCGCGGCGCGCCATCTCGCCCGGCGCCGGCGGCGCGACGGCGGTCGCGCGATAGAGCACGTAGCTGTTGCGCTCGACGCGCCACTGCACGGTCGTGGTCTGGCCGGCGCGGATCACGACCGCGAGCACCATCGGCTTGTGGGTCGCCGCCTCGATCTGAACCCGGTGACGTCCGGGCGG
>JBEARB010000175.1:0-3106 GCA_041163625.1 Pseudomonadota bacterium
CCCACTTCATGAGGTGGCCGTCGTTGCCGCCGAAACCGGGTTCGTTGGTGTAGCCGGCGGTATAGAGGTACGAGCCGATGAGCACCACGCCATAGCCGACGTAATGGTAGTGGACGAGAGGAGGAAAGGAGCCCGTTGCCTTCGCGCCGACCCGTGCTTTGCTCCAGAGCACCTTTTGAGTGCTGACGTCGATCTTGCTGAGCCATGTGCTACTCTTGTTCTGATTCATGATGTTGTACGTGTAACTGAACCCGACGGCGTAGTAGGTCGTCGCGTTCGCGCGCGCGACGTCGAGCAGTTTGTCGCTCTTGATGCCTGGCTTGACGACGAACTTCGACTTGATCGCCCCAGCGTCGGTGAACCAGACGACCCAGCCGTCGTAGTCGCCGCTCGCGACCTCGGCAGAACCCACCGCGACGTAGTTTGCCGAGGAGCCGTCGTTGGTCACGCCGTTCAGGGTCTCGGTCAACCCCCCGGAGGTCTGGAAGATCTTCTGCGTCCAGAGCACAGAGCCCGATTTGCTCCGCCGCTGCAGGTAGCCATCGACCAGATAGGTGCTGTCGGAATACGTCGATCCGACCGAGATCGTGCCGCCGTCGCTGTGGTGCACGACGTCGTTGAATTCGTCGCTACCGGTGCCTCCGCTGTCGGCGATGTACACGCGGCACAAGCACTTTCCGCTGCCGCAGTAGCTATTCGGACCCGACTCGCAGATCGCGTTCTCGTTGCCCACCGGGAAAGAGCACTTGCCTGTCTTGCTGTCACAGACGTCGGTGGTGCAGTTGGTGCCGTCCGCGCAGGGTTTTTTCGGTCCTGGCTTGCACTTGCCACTGAAGCAGACGTCAGGGGCCGTACAAGCATTCCCGTCGCTGCAAGAAGTCAGTGAGAGTGGTTTGTGCAGGCATTTCCCGGTGAGCTTGTCGCAACTGTCGGTGGTACACGCATTGGAGTCGCCGCACACAGTCGCCTTCCCCACACAGGCGCCCTTCTCCGTGCAGGTGTCGCCGGTCGTGCAGAGATTTCCGTCTTCGCAGGGGAACCCGGGCTTCTGCGGGATCGAGCTGCATGTGCCCTTGGTGCTGTCGCAGGTGTCGAGGGTGCACGGGATCTTGTCGTCGCAGTCGATCGCCTTGCCGACGCAAACGCCGCTGCTGTTGCAGGCGTCGGACGTGGTGCAGAGGTCGCCGTCATTGCACGCGGCGCCCGACTTTGCGGTGTTCTGGCAGGTCAGCTTGCCGCCCACGTTGACGCAGGCGTCGGTGGTGCAGGCGTTCTTGTCGTCGCAATCCGCCGCCAACTTGCAGTCGCAGACGTAGCTGCCGCCCTTGCAGACGCCCGTGAAGCAGGCGTCACCGCTGGTGCAGGCGTTGCCGTCATTGCAGGGCGTGGTGTCCTTCTTCGGCTGCTTGCCGCACGCGCCGGTGTCGGGCGCGCACACGCCGTCGTTGCACGCGTCGCCGATGCAGGCCGTGGGGTTGCCGCCCGCGCACTTGCCGGCGCCATCGCAGGTATCGGTCTTCGTGCAGGCGTTGCCGTCGTTGCAAGCGACGCCCTTGCTCTTCGGCGCCAGGCCGCAGTCCCCGGTCTTGGGGATGCACGTGCCGTCGTTGCAGGCGTCGCCCGCGCAACTCTTCGGTTCGCTGCCGACGCATTTGCCCGCCCCGTCGCAGAGGTCGCTGAGCGTGCAGAAGTCCCCGTCGTTGCAGGGCACATCCTTCGGTCCCGGCTCGGTGACGCAGGTGCCCTGGACTGGATCGCAGGTCGCGAGGAGGCACGCGTTGCCGCCGTCGTCGCAGACCTTGGGCTGGCCGCCGGAGCACGCACCCTTGCCGTCACAGGTCTCGTCGACGGTGCAGAACTGCCCGTCGTCGCATGCGGTGCCAGCCTGCTTGGGCTGCGTGCCGCATTTGCCGGCGGCCTCGTCGCAGATCGCATCGTTGCAGGCATCGGCCGAGGCGGAGCAATCGCGGGCGGCACCCGAGGTGCAGGTGCCGGCGCCGTCGCACACGTCGTTCTCGGTGCAGTAGACGCCGTCGTCGCACGCCGCGCCCTTGTCCAGCGGGGTCACGGTGCACGTGCCGGTCTTCGCGTCGCAGGCGGCGAGGGTGCAGGCGCCGCCCTTGTCCGTGCAATCGACCGGCGTGCCGGGCTCGCAGAGGCCGCCCTTGCAGGTATCGCCCTGGGTGCAGAGGCTCTCGTCGGCCTCGCAGGCGCTGCCGTCCGCCTTGAGCGACGCGTCGCAGTTGCCGGTCTTCGGGTTGCAGACAGCCTCGCTGCACGAACCGACCACCGAGGAGCAATCCTTCGGCGCGCCGCCAGCGCAGGCGCCGTCCTTGCAGCTTCCGGAGTCGGCGGCGTGGCAGAGGTTGCCGGTGTTGCAGGTCTTGCCCTGCTGCGGCCCGGGGTCGAAGGCGCAGTTGCCGTCCTTGCAGGATTCGCTGGTGCAGGGGTTGCCGTCGTCACACTCGGCGTCTTGCTGGCAGGTGCAGCCGAGCTTGGTCTTGTCTGGCGCCGTCACGACACATTGCCCGAACTTGCAGCTCGAGAGCGTGCACTCGTCGCCGTCGTCGCAGCTCGCGCCGTCGTTCGACTCGTTCTTGCAGCCCTTGCTGCCACCTGCGTCGCATTGATCGGTGGTGCAGGGGTTGCCGTCGTCGCAGTCGGCGTCCTCGGGCGCGTTGGTGCACGCGCCGGTTGCCGCATTGCAGCTGTCGAAGGTGCAGGGCACGCCGTCGTCGCAGCCTTTGGGCGTACCGACGCAGCCGCCGTTCTGGCAGACGTCGCCCTCGGTGCAGGGGTTGGCGTCGTCGCAGCCGGCACCGCCGGGCGTGTGGACGCAACCGCTGGCCGGATCACAGGCGTCGATGGTGCAGGGGTTACCGTCGTCGCAGTCCTTGTCGACCGCGCCGGCGCAAGTGGCCTCCTTGCAGCTGGATTTCGAGGTGCAGACGTCGTTGTCGTCGCAGTCCTTGCCCGTATTCTGGCCCACCATCGCGCACGTGCCGCTCTTCGGGTCACAGGTATTCTTGCCGCAGAAGCCGTTGGCGCTGGCGTCGCAGACGACGGCCTTTGCGGAGTCGACCACGCAGACCTTGGCGCTGAGGTC
>JBEARB010000176.1:0-4625 GCA_041163625.1 Pseudomonadota bacterium
CGCAGCGCGTGGACCATCCGGAGGGTGCGGGCGTCGGGCTCGGCGCGATCGGCGGCGGCGAGGGCGAGGCCGTCCCAGAGCGAGGTCGGCGCCACGGCCTCGGCCAGGGCGGCGCGAACGCGTTGCACGAGCGCCTCGCCACCGCCGCCGGTCGTGGCGGCGCTGCGGACGGCGTCGCGCACCGAGGGCTCGTGTACGCCGCGCTCGAAGCCCTCGGGCACTTCGCGCGCGAGCTGCCGCAACACCTTCGCGCGAGCGCGGGCGGCGGGCGGGGCGGGCGTGGTCCAGGCGGCGAGGTGGTCGAGCAGCTGCGCGGCGTCGCGGTAGCCGCGGGCCTCGAGCAGGCGCAGCGCGGCGACGGCGCCAGCGGTACGGGCGCCACCGACTCCGTCGTCGAGGACGAGCACGCGGACGAGCGCATTGCCGATGGCTTCTTGCCCGTCCTCCTCGAGGGTGACGCGCAGGCCAGCCGAGACGCCGACGGCATCCCCGGCGTCGATGGCGCGGTCGATGGCGTCTTGTAGGCCGGATTCGTCGAGTTGGCGCAGGGCAACGTCGGGTTTGGCCGGGGCGACGGCGCGCCCGTGCGCGGCGAGCGCGCGGCGATAGCGGGCGACGCCGTGCAGCAGCGCCTCGAGGCGACGGCTCGGCGGCAGCGAACGCTCGACGCGCCAGAGCGCCGCGAGCGCCTCGGTCTCGAGCGCCGGCGCGGCCAGCGCAGCGTGCGCCGAGAGCACGGCCTCGCGGAGGAGATCGTGGGTGGCGCCGCGGGCGAGCAGCGTTTCGAGGGCAGCGAGCGCCTCGGCGTCGGTGGGGCGCTCGAGGGCGGCGCGCAGGTCGGCGGCGGTCGGCAGCGGCGTCCGCTCCGGCTCGGCGGCGGCGACGTCGGGCTTCGGCGCAGCGGGCTTGGGCACGGGCGCGCTCTTGCCGCAGCCGACGCCGGTCAAGGCGAGCGCGGCGAAGGTGGCGGCGAGGCGACGACGGGAGCTACGATGCATCGGTTTTCCCACTCCCGCGGCCATTGCGCCCGGCGCGCACGCTCGGCTAGCTTCCGCCGCCCGCCGCGCCGCTGCAAGCGCGCGCCCGCTCACGGAGTTCGCCATGGACCGTACAACCCGCCGCCTCCGCTTCGTATTCGCGGCCTTGCTCGCCATCGCGGCACCGACCGTCAGCACCGCGTGCAGCGACGACACGACCGCGAGCAGCGCCACCGACAGCACGGGCGGCTTCGACGCGACCGTCTTCCAGCCCGGCGACAGCACCGGCGGCGGCAACGACAGCGCCGGCGACACCGCCGCGGCCGACACCGCCACCGACACCGCTGCCGACATCGCCGACCAAGGCGATACGGGCGGCACCGACGCAAGCGACGCCGCCGGCACGGACACCGGCGGCTGCACCAAGGTCGCCGACAAGGACGAGAGCTGCGACGGCGTCGACGACGACTGCGACGGCCAGACCGACGAAGAGGCCCGCTGCGAGGACGACAACCCTTGCACCTTCGATTCGTGCACGGTCAAGGGCTGCGTCAACTCCGAGCTGCCCGACGGCACCGCCTGCACCACGCCGGCGTGCGCGAGCGGCTGTAGCTGCGGCGGCGGCACCTGCGAGGGCTCGTGCACCGCGGTCGACGGCGGCTGGTCGGCCTACACCTTCGGCGCCTGCAGCGTGGCGTGCGGCGGCGGCACCCAGACGGGCACCCGCACCTGCACCGCGCCGGCGCCGAGCTGTGGCGGCAAGGCCTGCGAGGGCAGCGACACGACGACCCAGGCGTGCAACGAGCAGGCGTGCGCGGGCGAGCAGTGGAGCAGCGGCAAGCACGTCTTCCAGACCGGCGGCGAGGTCGTCGAGCGCATCGTCGGCGCCGGCGTCAGCAAGCTGACGATCAAGGCCTGGGGCGGCGGCGGCGGCGGTGGCGCGCCGGGCGCGGGCGGCGGCGGCGGCTTCGTACACGTCGAGATCCCGGTCACGGCCGGCGACAAGGTCGTGGTCCGCGTGGCCGAGGGCGGCCCGGCCCCGAGCGGCGGCGGCGGCGCGAGCGTGGTCAGCAAGAACGGCCAGGTCGTCGTGCTCGCCGGCGGCGGCGGCGGCGCGGGCGTCGACGGCTGCAGCGGCTGCACCGCCAGCGGCGACGCCAAGGTCTGCGCGGGCGGCGGCGGCGGCGCGGTCGGCAGCGACGCGCAGGCCGGCAGCGGCGGCGACAAATACGGCATCAGCACGACCGGCGGCGCCGGCGGTGGCGCGAACGCGGGCGGCGCGGCCGGCACCATCACCGACAACTCCCAATACTCGGGCTGCCTGACCCAGGGCGGCGCGGGCGAGAAGGAGCAGGGCGGCGGCGGCACGGCCGGCAACCAATGCAAGATCGACGGCGAGCCGGCCAAGCTCGAGAAGGCCAGCAAGAAGGGCATGGGCAACGGCTCGGCGGGCTTCGGCGGCGCCGGCTGGTACGGCGGCGGCGGCGGCGCGAGCAAGTGGACCTACATCGGCTCGGGCGGCGGCGGCGGCAGCAGCTTCTTCGGCAACGGCGCGCTGCCGGTCGGCGCGGGCAGCGAGGCGGGCAACCTCGCCACGCCGGGCGGCAGCGGCGACGCAGACCACGGCGGCGCGGGCGCGGGCGGCAGCAACTGCACGCAGGGCAACTGCTATACCGGCGCCGGCGCGATGGGCCCGGGCGCGGCGGGCCGCGTGGTCATCATCGTCCCGTAGGCGATGGAGCCTAGAGGAAGCGGAGCGGATCGAACTCGTCGATCGGGATGATCCGCACGCGCGGCAACGGGCTGCCGTCGAAGGCCTCGGCGTCGTGCTCCAGATCGAGCACCTCGATGCCGTCGAGGTCGCGCAGCTCGCCGCTGACGAACTCCTCGAAGCCGAGGATGGCGACGCGTCGACCCGCCTCGAGCAGGGCGGCGAGCCCGGGCGCGAAGTCGCGGTCGTGGCTGGCGAGCATCACGTCGCCGCCTTGCTCGAGCAGCGCCTCGAGCGTGCGGTTGATGGCGACGTCGACGACCTTCTGGTCCGGCCCACCCGAGAGCGGCACCGGCACGAAGCCCATCGCGTGCAGCGCGGCGACAAAGGTCATCGGCAGCCCGCGGCTGGCGTTGAGGAAGAAGAGCGAGCGCACCGGCCCCTCGAAATGGTCGGCGGCGAACGAGGCCACGCGCTCCCAACGCGGCCGCTGCTCCGGGCGTGGCCGGGCCTTCAAGATCTCGGCCCCGAGCGTCATGTCGATGTTCTCGCCATCGACGAGCAGGTAGCGCTTGTTCGCCTCATCCATCTGCACCTCCAGCCAGGGCGCGTGAGGCGCCCGGCGGACGCAGCCTCGCGCAATCGCGTCGCCGCGCCAAGGGCGTGACGCGAGGAGCGCTCAGGCGTCGTCGGTGGCGACCTCGACCGGCCGGGCGCGCAGGCCCGTGACGAGCGCGTTCGGGTCGATCTTCACCAGCAGCCCGCGCCGCCCGCCGTTCATCCAGATCTCCGGCAGCCCGAGGATGCTCGACTCGACGAAGATCGGCATCGCGCGCCGCAGCCCCCACGCCGAGGTGCCGCCGACCTGATAGCCGCTGTGCTTGTCGGCGACCTCGGGCTGACACGGTCGCACGAGCTTCTCGCCCAGCAGCCGCGCCAACGCCTTGGTGCTCACGCGCTTGTCGCCGTGCATCAGCACGCAGAGCGGATCACCGCGCCCGGTCTCCAAGATCAGCGTCTTGATCACCGCATGCTCGTCCACACCCAGCGCCGACGACGAGGCCGCCGTCCCGCCCCGCGGCACGTACTCGTATTCGTAAATCTCGAACGCGACCTTGGCCGCGCGCAGGGCGCGGATCGCCGCGGTGACGGGGGTCTTCGCCATCGTCGTGCTCACTTCCAATCGTGGGCGCAGCGGAAGCCCAAATCGTTGTTGAAGAAGCTCGGCGCGAACGTGGTCAGCCGATACGACGCCCGCACGGCGCTTCCTTCGGTCCCGAACCAATAGAAACCCGAGCCCCGCAGCGGCTTGAACGAGCCCGTCGCGGGTCCGCTCGGATCGCTGACCTGACCCGCGGGATAGCCGGCGGGATCGACCCAATCGCGGGTCCACTCCCAGACGTTGCCCCAGAGATCGGCGAACCCGTAGCTGTTGTGCGTGAAGCTGCCGACCGGCGCGGTGAAGGCGTAGCCGTCGTCGTAGCCCGACATAGTGTCCCAGCTCGCGTCGTAGACCTCGGCCGACACGTCGGGCAGGTTCGCGGACTTTGCCGGCGGCGGCAGCGTGTTGCCGGTCGGATAGCGCAGCCCGTCTTGGCCCGAACGCAGCGCCGCCTCGAATTGCGCCTCGGTCGGCAGCTTGCCGCCGGGCCGCCGTCGTCGCAATCGAGGGTGAGGCAGGCGTGCTGGTCGGCGAATTGCTGCCGCTCGGGCAAATCCACGCCATCGCAGCCGATCGACGCGAACACGGACAGACAGCCCACGAGCGGCACGCGCGACGGACGGAATTCGGTCGTCATCGCAGCGTAGTTGCCTTCTTCGTAGGCACGGCCGGCTTCGGCCGTCATCGTCTGCAGCGCGCGGCCCTTGTCGACCGCGTGCGCCGGCGCGGCGAGCGCGCAGCCTACTGCCACGGCGATGGCAGCAAAGCGACGGCG
>JBEARB010000177.1:0-19343 GCA_041163625.1 Pseudomonadota bacterium
CGCGGACGACACCTTCGCGCCCTCCGACACCGCCAAGACGCAGAACGCGAGCGGCCAGATCGCCAGCCGCTCGGCGAAGGTCACCGAGAGGTCGACGACCCAACCACCGACGACGAGGTAGGCCAACGCCGCCGCGACCCACCAGCCCTCGCTCTCACCGCGCCACGCGAGCAGGGCGTCGCGCGCGACCCCGACGAGCAGCAGCGCGCCGAGCCAGGAGCGCCAAGCGTCTGCACCGAACCAGCCTTCGGGCGGCATGACGTCGGCGTAGGTGTGGTCGACGCAGAGCGCGTGCGGCAGCAGGGTCTGCTCGACGTAGCGCTCGACCAGCCCGAGGTTCGCGAAGGCCCGCGCGGCCCCGTGCACCGCGGCGAAGGGGTTGTCGGCGCCGACGAAGTCGGGCGGCAGGCCGACCGGCAGCAGCGCTTGCCGCGCCAGCAGGTACGCCAGGCCGGTGGCGCACAGCGCCAGTACCGCGTGTACCGCGGCTCTCGGAGCCAGACGACCGCGGCGCCACGCGAGCAGCGCCGACCAGGCCGCGATGGCAGGCAGCAGCGCGACGCTCTCTTTGCAGAGCAGCGCCGCCAGGTACGCCGCCGCCGCCGCCAGCCCCCGCCCCCGCAGCGCCGCGAAGAGCGCGAGCAGGCCGAAGATCGTGGCCAGCAGGTCGGCGCGACCGACGATGGAGGCGACGTTGTCGGCCAATAGCGGCAGCGCCGCGAACGCCGCCACCGACCACGCGGCCCGGGTCGTGCCGACGCGAGCGGCCAGCCAGCGCTGCAGCAGCCACAACAAGCCCAGGAAGAGCAGGAGGTTGATGGCCCGCGGCAGGAGCGGCCCCGGCGCGACTCGCTGCTCCACGGCGAACGTGAGGCTCACCAGGGGTCGGTACGAGCTCGACCAGCCCTGCCCGAGCGGCCGGCCCCAATATTCGCGCACGAAGACTTCGTGCCACGGCGCGTCGCCGCGCACGGCCGGGTGTCCACGCACCGCAGCGTCGTCGTCCATGGTGAACGGGCCCGCGAGCGTCGGCAGGTAGATGGCGGCGGCGAGCAGCAGCGGCAGCAACGGCAGCCAGCGGCGGGCGGCGGGAGTCGGTAGCTCGTGACGCGTCGTGGGCTCCGGCGGCCCAATGGCCGTGCCGGCATCGTGACACGACCGCGCCGGCGGGTCATCCGACGGTGGGCAGCGGCGCCGCGTCCTCCTCGTCGTGGTCGCGGACCTGCGGCGCCGGATCGTGGACCGTGCGGTTCTGGTAGAGCGCGCGGATATCCTCGACCAACAGGTAGAACGCCGGCACCAGCACCAACACGATCACGGTCGCGAAGAGGATGCCGAAGCCCAGGCTCACCGCCATCGGGATGAGGAAGCGCGCCTGCACCGAGGTCTCGAAGATCATCGGCGCCAAGCCGAGGAAGGTCGTCAGCGAGGTCAGCAGGATCGGGCGGAAGCGTCGCGCGCCGGCCCAGGCGATCGCGTCGAAGTGCGACGCGCCCTCTTCGCGGCGCCGGTTGGCGGCATCGACCAACACGAGCGAGTCGTTCACCACCACGCCCGAGAGCGCGACGATGCCCATCATCGAGATGATCGAGAGCTCGATGCCCATCGCGAGGTGTCCCGCGACGGCGCCGACGATGCCGAACGGGATCGCCGTCATCACGACGATCGGCTGCACGTAGCTGCGGAACGGGATGGCGAGCAGCGCGAAGATCAGCAGCAGCGCCACCATGTAGCCCTGCCCCAGCGCGGCGAGCGACTCGGTCCGCTCTCGCCGCTCGCCGGCGAACGACCAGCCCAAGCCGGCGTAGCGCGCCATCAGTTCGGGCAAGACGCGCTCCTTGAGCTCGCTGTTGACCTTGTCCGGGCTCGCGACGCCGGGCACGACGTCGGCGTTGACGCTGACCGAGCGCTTGCCGTCGACGCGACGGATGCTGGTGTAGCTGCGCCCGCGATCGGCCTCGGCGGCCTCGTAGAGCGGGATCTCGGTGCCGTTCGGTGCCCGCAGCAGCATCCGCTCGAGCTCGTGCTCGCTGACGCGCTCGGACTCGGGCAAGCGCACCATGACGCGGACCTCGTCGCGCCCGCGCTGCTGCCGGAGCGCCTCGACGCCGAAGAACGCGCTGCGCAGCTGCCGTCCCACGTCGCTCGCCGTCAGGCCGAGGCTGGCCGCCGCGGGCAGGATCCGGAAGTCGAGCTGCGGCTTGCCGGCGGAGAAGCCGTCGTCGATGTCCTTGACGCCGCTGAAGCTCGCGAGCTGCCCGGCGAGCTCGCCCGCTGCCATCTCGAGCACGTCCATGCTCGGGTGCGTCAATTCGACGTCGATGGGCTGACCGCCGGAGGGGCCGTTGCTGTAGGTGAAGGTGAGCGTATCGACGCCGGCGATCGGTCCGACCTCTTCGCGCCACTCCTTGGCGAACTGCTGCGCCGAGACCTCGCGCTGATCGGACGGAACCAGGAAGACCTGCGCCGACGCGAGGTGGCTGCCGGTTGCGGCAGCTCCGCCCCGGGCGCCGCCGCGCTCGGTAGCGCTGCCGACCGCTGCGAACAGGCCACGCTTGACCTTGTCGCCGCCGTGCCGTGCGAGCACCGTCTGTGCGGCCGCCACCAGCCGCTCCCGCACCGCTTCGGTCCGCTCGACCGGCGATCCGAAGGGCAACGCGGCGTTGGCGCTGACCACGTCGCTCTCGACGCGCGGCAGGAAGGCGAACTCCAAGCGACCGCCGGCGACCGCGCCGACGCTGGCGACCAACGCTGCGACGCCGGCCGCGACCACCGCGTAGCGCCACTCCAGGAAGACCCGAAGCGCCGGCGAATACAGTCGATCGATGAACCACTCGAGGAGGCCGCTGACCTTGCCCTGTTGACGGTTGACGAAGGCGAGCAGGCCGACGCCGCGAGCACGCCGCATATGACCGAGGTGCGCCGGCAAGACGAAGAGCGAC
Source organism: Pseudomonadota bacterium (assembly GCA_041163625.1). Classification (GTDB taxonomy): domain Bacteria; phylum Myxococcota_A; class UBA9042; order UBA9042; family UBA9042; genus JACKFC01. The sequence goes on from JBEARB010000177.1 coordinate 2,943, forward strand.
TCGACCAACGAGATGACGAGCACGCTGATCACGACGGCCGGGATGACGCGGAAGATCTTGCCGGAGAAGCCGGGCACGAAGAGCAGCGGCAGGAACGCGGCGACCGTCGTCAGGATCGAGAACGTGACGGGTACGCCGACCTGCTTGGCGCCGAGGATCGCCGCTCGCATCGGCGGCACCCCGTTCTGGCGCATGTGATAGACGTTCTCGCCGACCACGATGGCGTCGTCCACGACCATGCCGAGCGTGATGATGAAGGCGAAGAGCGAGACCATGTTGAAGCTCACGCCGAGCGCGGGCATCAGCACCATCGAGCCCAGGAACGAGATCGGGATGCCCATCGTGACCCAGAACGCGAGCCGGATCTCCAGGAACAGTCCGAGCACGACCAAGACCAGGATCAGGCCGAGCTGCGCGTTGCGCATCAGCAGGTCGATGCGGCCGCGGTAGATCTCGGAGTCGTCCCGCCAGACGGCGATCTTCACGCCCGGCGGCATCGACGACGCAGCCCGCTCGACGTAGGCCTTGACCGCCTCGGAAACGCTGATCGGCGTCTGCTCGCCGACGCGGAACACGCGCACGCGCGACGAGGGCTGGCCATCGAAGCTGACCTCGGCGTCGGACTCCTCGAAGCCGTCGCGGATGGTGGCGACGTCTCGCAGGCGCAGCGTCGAGCCATCGGGACGCGCGATGACCGGGATATCCGCGAATTCGCGGCCCTCGTCGCGCCGCTCGGCGGTGCGGACCAGGATCTCGCCGGCGCGGGTCTTGATCGCCCCGCCGGGGAGCTCGACGGCGCTGCGGCGAATCGCCGTCGCCACCTGCTCGAGCGTGAGCCCGTAGCGCCGCAGCGAGGCTTGATCGACCTCGACGTGGATCTCGAGCCGGCGGACCGCGTCGACGTCGACCTGCGTGATGCCGGGATCGTCGAGCAGCTCGCGCCGCACGCGCTCCGCGAGGTCTCGTAGCACCCGCTCTTCGGCTTGGCCGTAGATCATCAGGCTGACGACCTCACGGCGGTTCGAGAGCAACGCCACCACCGGTCGTTCGGCCTCGCCGGGGAGGCTGGTGATGCGATCGACCGCGCTCTTGATGTCGTTGGCGACGCGATCGGTGTCGTAGCCGAGCTCGATCTCGACGCGGACCGAGGCCATCGACTCGTTGGCGACGGACGTGACGCGCTTGATGCCGTCGACGCCCCGGACCGCCTCCTCGACGGCGAGCACGATGCCCTGCTCGACCTCCGAGGGGCTCGCGCCCGGATAGGGCACCGAGATGGTCACGACGTCGAGGTCGAACTCGGGGAAGACCTCCTGCTTGAGTTGGGTCGCCATCACCGCGCCACCGACGATGAGGACCGCCATCAGCAGGTTGGCGGCGACCGGGTTTCGCGCCATCCAGGCGACAGCGCCCTTGCGGAGCTGCGCCTCGGGCACGGCGGCGGCGGCCTCGGCGTCGGGGCGCTCGTGGTCGTTTCCCTCGTGCGGCAAGGGCTCGCTCATCGGGTGGCCTCCTCGGCGGGCGTCGGCGTCGGTGCCGAGCCCGGCCGCGGTGCCTGGGCGGCGGCGGGGGCCGCGGCCTTGGCGGCCGGAACCTCGGCCTCGCGCGCGGCGGCGTCGCCACCGTCCGTGGCGGGTGCGTCCTGCGCCGTGGCCTTGGTGCGCGGCGCCCCGCGGATCTCGAGCTTCATCCCGGGCTCGGGCGCCGCGAGGCGGCTGAGCACCACCGGTACGCCGGGATCCAAGCCACGCACGACGAAGCTGTCGCTCGCGCGCCAGACCACCTCGACGTCGTGGAACGCAAGCCGCCCGTCCTCGATGGTGAAGACACGGCTCCCTTCGCGCAGCGCCAGTCGGGGCACACGCACGCCCTGCACCGGACGGCCCTCGATGGTGACCGAGACGTAGGAGCCGAGCAGCAGCGGCAGGGCGTCGAGCTGCCCTTCGGGCGGATCGAGCGGATTCGGGACCGAGACCAACACCCGGGCCATCCGCGCGGCCGGGTCCAGGTCCGAGAGCAGACGCTCGACCTTGCCGCGGCGGATCAGCTCACCTTCGGAGGTGCGCTGCCGGATGCGCACCTCGGCACCTGCGCCATCCGCGACGCCGCGCAGGCCGGGAACGTCGATGAAACCGAGCTTCTCGACCGGCACGTTGGCGGTGACGAAGAAGCGGTCCGTCGCCACCAGGACGACGATCGGAGCCTGCGGCGAGACCAGCTGACCTTCGGCGACGCGGCGTTCACGGACGACGCAATCGAAAGGCGCCACGATACGGGTGCGGGCGATGTCGATTCGGGCCTTCTCGACCGCGCTCTTGGCGGCCTCGACGCGCGCCTTCGCTGCCTCGATATGCGGCTTGCGCTGCGCCAACTCGGCGCCGAGCTTGCTGCTCTTGACCGCACCACCGAGCATCTTCCATTCGCGGTCGGCGACCTCGCCACGGCCCCGCTCGACGTCGAGCTCGAAGCGCGCGCGCACCAGGTCCGCCTGCCGCTGATCGAGCACGATACGCAGGTCGCGGTCGTCGATGACGGCGATCCGCTGGCCGGCGCGCAGGCGGACGCCGGGGACGACGTCGTCGCCAATCTTCTCGATGATACCGCTGACCTGCGGCGCGAGTTGCACGACGCGGTCGGCGGTGACGGTGCCGTGCGCCTCGACGTCGGCGCGGGCGGCGTCCTGCACCGGCACGGCGACATCGACCACCAACGCGGCCTCGGGCGGCTTGGCGCGCTTGGCCTTGGGCCGCGTCTTGACCATGCGGACGGCGAAGCCCACGCCGACGGCGAGCAGCAGCAAAGGCAAGAGGATCTTCAGGGCGGTGCGGACCATCAGGCGTCTCCGGGGGCGCCGGCGAGGGCGCGGAGCAGGCCGACGCGCACGGTCAGTGCGGCGCGGAGGCGGGCCAGACGTTCCTGCTCGAGATTCTGCAGGGCGGCCAGCGTAGTGAGCACGGGCAGGTAGTCGGTTTGACCGTGGGCGTAGCGGAAGCGCGCCTCTTCGAGCGTCTTGCGCGCGATGTCGAGGCGGCGGTCGACCGCAGCGAGGCTGCGGCGCTCGGTCTCGTCGCGAACGAGCGCTTCTTCGACCTCGGTCATCGCGCGCTGCACGACCTGACCGTAGCCGGCGACGGCGTCGGCGAGCAGCGCCTTGGTGCGCTCGACCTCGGCCTTGCGGCGGCCGCCGTCCCAGAGCGGTGCAGTCAGCCCGGAGAAGAGGTTCCACACCCAGTTCTCGAAGAAGATCGCGTCCTGCCTCTCGCTCGAGCGGCCCTGGAAGCCGGTCGATGCGCTGAGCCGAATCGCCGGCAGCAGCTCCGCCGACGCGGCGACCACGCGATGATCGACCGCGAGCATCCGACGGCGGGCGGCGCGGACGTCCGGGCGCCGGGCCAACAGCGTCGCCGGCACGCCGAGGGGCGGCAAGGGCGCCGGTTCGGGCACCTTGGCGTCGTCGGGCAACTCGGGCGCCTTTCCACCGGGCACCCCGCCGAGGAGCATCGTCAGGCGCTGCTCGGCGAGGGCGAGGCGTCCTTCCGCCGCCGGCCGCTGCGACAGGACCGCCTCGAGTTGCCCCCGTTGCTGCAGGACATCGATCGCTGCGGCGAGCCCTGCACCGAAGCGCACCTCGACGAGCTCGACGAGCTGCTTGTTGACCTCGGCTTGGGCGTCGAGCAGCGCCAACGTGGCGCGCTCGCCGACGACCGCGTACCACGCGTCGGCGACCGCACCGGTGACGCTGATGCGCGCGGCGGCGAGGTCGTCGGCGGTCGCGCGGGCGTCGAGCTCGGCGGCCTTGCGCGTCGACGCCACCCGCCCCCAGAGGTCGACTTCGTAGCTCGCCGCCAGCGACACGGGAAAGTTCGTCACCTCGAACGCAACCGCTTGACCGAGAAACAGGTTCTGCCGAGACCGACTGACCGAAGTTTCGAGCTGCAGCTGGGGCCAGATCATCGCACCGGCGCTCTTGGAGACGGCCTCTGCTGCGGCGATCCGGGCGGCGGCACGACGGAGATCGAGGTTGCCCTCGAGGGCCGCGCGACAGAGCCGATCCAGCGCGCCGTCGCCCAGCGCCTGCCACCACGCCTCACCGATGCTGGGCTCACCGCCCGCGCCGCGCGAGAACGCGTCCGGCAGCGCGACCGGCGACTTGCGGTCGGGCTGCACCCGGTGCAGGACGCCGCCACAGCCCGCCAGCGTGAGCGCGAGCGCTGACGCGAGCAGTCGTCGGTTCATGCAGCCTCCCCGGGCGCCGCGGCGCCGAACCAGAGCAGATCCATCAGCCCGCAGACATACGCCTCCGCGTCGGGCACGGCCGCGTTGGCGATGCCGATATGCTCGAAGAACACGAAGTTGTGGACCGACGCAATCAGGACGCGGGCGAGCAGCTCGGGCTCGACGGCGCGCAGCACGCCGCGCGCTCGACACTCTGCGAGCTGCTCGGTCACGGCCGTCAGGATGCGGCGCGGCGGAGACTCGCCACCGCAGCCCGGCCGAATCGCGGCCTCCAGGCCCTGTGGCCCCGCCGCGTGCAGCGCAAGCATTCTCGGCAACATCTCACGGAAATAGCCAATCAAGCGCAACGCGATCGATTCGACATGGGCGCGCTCGCCGCCGGGCGCCATCGGAGCGAGGATGGCGGCCCGCAGCGACTCCGGATCCGGCATCTGCATCGCCTGTGCGAGCAAGCGCTCCTTGCTGCCGAAGCGCTTGAACAGCGTCGCCTCGCTCACGCCGGCAGCTCGGGCGATGGCGGAGGTCGGCGTGTCGACGCCGCGCCGCACGAAGACCTCGCGCGCCACGTCGAGCAACGCTGCGTCTTCGATGGTGCGGGGCCGGGCCATGACGTCTCTCTGCACGCTTCCGCGCGACATCGCGGGAAGTAAGTGAGCGCTTACTAACCAGACTGCGAGCGTGGGTCAACACACCGGCGCGCGCCGCGCACAGAACGTCACGAACGCGCACGCCAATCCGACGTGCGATGCGGTCATGGAGCGGGAAGATGCGCGTTCAGCGCGCGGGCGGGATCGCCAACACGGGTACGTGGGCGTGGCGGAGCACCGCTTCGGCGATGCTGCCGAAACCCGCAATCCCGGCGGACTACGGCGTGGCCGGCGGCCCGCCGACGGTACAGGTCGAGACCAAGCGCACATCGTCGAGCAAGACCCCGAGACCGGTGTTGGCGGCGCTGTCGACGGTGTTGAAGAACAGCTCGAGCTGCACCTTCTTGCCGACGTGGGCGCTGACGTCGACGGCGATGCGCTGCCAGGTCTTGGGCGTCGTGCTGCCGGCGACGCCCTTGATCCAGAACGCGCCGTAGGTCGGAGCCGTCGACGCCCCGATCGAGACCCGTTGGCCGTCGACCCAGAGCCACGCGAGCAGGCGATCGTAGGAGGTTCCGCCTTCGGTGTCCCAATAGACCCAGGCCTCGAGCTCGGTCTTGCCCTGGTTGACCTTCCAGGCGGGCGACACCAGGGCCTCGGCGTTGGCCCCGAACGCGAAGTTCTTGGCGCTCGGATCACCGTAGTACAGCACGCCCTTGCCGCCGTGAGCGAGCCCGGACGCCCCCCAGAACTGCCAACCCTTGCTGGTGGTCAGGCCGATCGCCAGCTTCGAGCAGCCGGTCGGGACGGTGCTGCTCGTCGCGCACTTGAAACGCGACCAATCCACGACCTGCAGTGGCGTCTCGGCGGGCTCGTCGCCGCCGAGGGGCTTGCAGCAGGTGCTTGCCTCATTGAAGGCCCACTTGCACCAACCCGCGTCGCACGACTCGACGCTGCAGCTGATGCCGTCGCTGCAATCGGCCGCCGTCTTGCAGCAAAGCTCCTTGTAGGTGCACTGGTTCTTGTCGTCGCAGCGATCTTCGGTGCAGGGCTTGCCGTCGTCGCAGTCGCCGTCTTGGTGGCAGCAGCCGGGCACGGCGTCGTAGACGCAGGCGCTGGTGGCGACGTTGCACTTGCCCGCGAGGCAGACGTCGACCGCGCCACAGTCGGCGTCGGCGGCGCAGCAGCCCGGCTTGGCTTCGTGGACGCACGTGCCGTTGTTGCAGAAGTCCAGCGTACAGGGCTTGCCGTCGTCGCATTCGTCGGCGTTGCTGCAACAATTGTCGGCCATCACGCAGGCAGCGCTGGTGCACTTGCCGGCCATGCAGCCGAGCCCGGATACGTTGCATTGGCTGTTGACCGAACAGGTCTGGGCCTTGCAGGTCGCTTCGACCCGGATCTGATCGACGCGGATACCGGCGCCGGTGCTCGTCCCGGGGATCTGCCCACGGAGTTCGAGCTGCACGGACTTCCCGGCGAGCGGGGACAGGTCGCGCGAGACCAGCTGCCAACCGTTCTTGTTGGCGTACACGGTGCCGATATTGGCGATGGCGCCCTTGTAGCGCAGGCGCACGTAGACGCGGGACGACGTGTTCATCGGCGAGACGTCGAAGCGCACCGGGACCTTCAGGGTCGTGACCGTCCCGACCGGAACGACGAAGGGCGCGAGCCGGACATGGCCGATCGCGGTGCCACCGACGCCGCCGGCCAGCTCGCCACCGGGCACGCCGAAGCGAAGCACCTTCTTGCCTTCGGAGGGGATGGTCGCGTCGGCCGGCGTCTCGACGTGCCACTGCAAGCCGAGAGAAGCCGGATCCGCATCGAGGGAAACCTCCGACTCGAACGACTCGGCCCACGGAACGGGTTGGCAGCAGCCGTTGGCGGCTCCGTCCTGGGGATGCACGCAGCCGCCGGCTGCGGCGTCGCAGAGGTCGGCCGTGCACGCGACGCCGTCGTTGCAGACCTTGTCCTTGAGGTCGCCGCAGACGCCGGCCTTGCAGACGCCCACGGCGCAGACCCCGGCCTCGCAGGCGTCGCCGTCCTTGGGCGTGCTGTCCACGCATTGGCCGGTCTTGGCGTCGCAGCTGCCGGAGGTCTGGCAGGGGCCACCCTCGGTGCAGGCCGGGCCCTCCGGGGTCAGCAGGCGCAGCCGCCGGTTGCTGCCGTCGGCGACGAGCACGCCATCGCCGAACGCCGCGAGGCCACGCGCCTGGTGCAGACGCGCAGTGGCCAGCGGGCCGTCGGCGTAGCCGCCACCGAGCAGCCCGACGACGCGCCGGGACGCGAACGACGCGCCGCGCACCTCGACGATGGCGCCCTGCTGCGAGCCGACCCAGAGCCGGCCGTCGCCGCCGCGCGCGAGATCGATGGGCCAGCCGATGGCGGCGTCGACGCCGACACCGTCGACGAAGCTCGCTTTGCCGCTGCCGATCACGGTGTCGACCGCGCCGGTGCCGAGCGCGACGCGGCGGATGCGGTGGTTGTCGCGATCGGCCACGTAGAGCAGATCGCCTTCGAGCAGCAAGCCGCCGGGCCACCCGAAGCGAGCCGCCGCGGCCGTGCCGTCGACCATGCCGACCTGCCCGCTGCCGGCGAGGGTCTCCAGGACGCCGTTGGCGAGCCGGCGAATCCGGCGGTTGCCGCCGTCCGCGACGTAGACGGCGCCCTTGGGCCCGAGCGCGATGTCTTCGGGCGTGTGCAGCCGGGCTTGCGCGGCAGGTCCGTCGAGGAAGCCGGCGGTGCCGTCACCGGCCAGGGTGGTGACCACGCCCGCCGCGGTGCACAGGCGCAGGCGGTGGTTGCCCGTGTCGGCGACCACCACGGCGCCGTCGGGGCGCACGTCGAGGCCGCTCGGTTGGTTGAACCGCGCCTTGTCGCCGGTGCCGTCGAGGTAGCCGCCGTTGCCGCCCGCGACCGTGGTCAGCGACAGCGTCTTCGGGTCCAGCCGACGCACGCGGTGGCCGTCGCGGTCGACGAGCCAGACCGCGCCATCGGCTGCGGTCGCCATCCGCGCCGGACCGACCAAGCCGGCGGCGGGCCCGATACCGTCGACCGCCTGCGGCGTGCCGTTGCCGACCACGCTGGCGAGCCAGCCGCCGCCCGAGGTGCACGCGCCGCCGACACAGTGGTCGCCCCAGGTGCAGGGTTGGCCGTCGTCGCACGGCTCGTTGGTGGCGTCGTGGCGGCAGCTGCCGAGCCAGGGGTCGCAGCTGTCGGCAGTACACGCGTTGCCGTCGTCGCAGGAGCCGAGCGCGCCGAGGCACAGGCCCTTCGCGTCGCAGGCGTCCTTGCTGGTGCAGGCGTCGCCGTCGTCACAAGCGCTCCCGACCGCGGCCGGGGTGTGCACGCAGGCACCGGTCGCCTTGTCGCAGCTGTCGGTGGTGCAGGGCTGGCCGTCGTCGCACGCGACCTGCGGCAGCACCTGTCGGCGCAGCGCGTAGGCGTTGGCGTCGCAGACGCCGAATCCGAGCGGCTCGCGCCAGAGCCCGCCCGGTAGCATCCACCGCGCCTGGGTCGGCGGGCCGTCGACGTTGCCCTTCTTGCCGGCCTGCCCCGAGACCGTGACGACCTCGATCACCTGGTTGGCCGGCACCGTCGAGAGGGTGGCGCGGCGCAGGACGGCGTTGCCGGTATCGGCGATCAGCAGCGCGCCCGGGCCCTTGCCCACCGGGGGCAGCCAGAGCACGTCGCGCGGACCGTTGAACTTCGCCACGACGCCCGCGCCGTCGGCGTAGCCGCCGCCGATGCCGGCCACGGTCGTGACGGTGCCATCGGCGGCGACGGCGCGAATCCGGTGGTTGCCGACGTCGGCGACGTAGAGCAGGCCGCTCGGCCCGAGGTCGACGCCCATCGGCGCGTTGAACAGCGCCGCGCTGCCCTTGCCGTCAGCGAAGCCGGCCTTGTTGCTGCCGGCGAGGGTCACGACCTTGCCGGCGGCGTCGATCCGACGCAGTCGATGCCGGTTCGGCTCGCTGATCGACATCGTGCCGTCGGCGGCGAGCACGATGCCCTCCGGCAGGTAGAGCTGCGCGGCGGTGCCCTGCCCGTCGGCGTCGCCGGCGACACCGGAGCCCGCGAAGGTCGAGACCTGCCCGGTCGGCGAGATGCGACGCACGCGGTGGTTGTTCCGGTCGGTGAACACGACCCAGCCGGCGCCGACGTCGATGCCGCTCGGGTAGCTCATCTGCGCGAACGCCGCGGGGCCGTCGACGTAGCCAGCGCTGCCGTTGCCGGCGAAGGTGCTGACCGAGCCATCGGCCGCGACGGCGCGGATGCGGTGGTTGTTGCGGTCGGCGACGAGCAGCGTGCCGTCCGGTCGGCGGGCGGCGTCCTGCGGCAGCCCGAAGCGTGCCTTGTCCGCCGGACCATCGACGAAGCCCGGGATCTTCGAGCCCGAGAAGGTCTGCACGGTCTCGCCACCGAGGGTGCAGGCGGTGCCGTCGCAGACGTCGACCAGCGTGCAGCCGTCCCCGTCGTCACAGGTCACGGCCGGGCCACCGGGCACGGCGAGCGGCTTCTGCACGCAATCGCCGGTGGCGGCGTCGCAGCTGCCGGCGGTGCAGGGGTTGCCGTCGTCGCAGCTCTTCTGCGCGCCGGTCTTGCACTGCTTGCTGCCCGGATCGCAGGCCGAGACCACGCATTTGTCGTCGCCGGCGCCAGCGCAGGTCTTGGTCACCCAGGCGGTGCCGGCTTCGCAGACCAGCTGCGCATCGCCCTTGCAGTAGGTCTCGCCGGCCTTGCACGGGATCGTCCGACAGGCGCCCTCGGCGCAGACACCGCCGCCACCGCTGCAATCGGTGACGAAGGTCTTGGAGGTGCCGGTCGGGTTGCAGAGCCAGAGCGTGTCGCCGACGCAGAAGCTCTCGGAAGGCGTGCAGACCACGTTCAGACAGACGCCCTTGTTGCAGGCCTGCCCGCTCGGGCATGTGCTGTCGACCCAGCCGGTCTGGGTGCTGTTGCAGGTCTGCAGCGCGCCGTCGCTGCCGCATTGGGTCTGGCCGGGCTCGCAGACCGCGCTGCTGCACGCGCCGTCGATGCATTTCTGATCGCCGGTGCACGGCGCCGCGATCTGCCAGCCTTGCCCGTTGGCTGGGCAGAAGGTGGGCGCTTCGCCGGCACACGCCTTCGCGCCGGGCGGGCAGACGTGCGGCGCGCAGGCCGCCGCGTCGCAGCCGTTGCCGTCTCCGCAGCCGATGCTGTCCCAGCCGTCGCCGCCGTCCTTGCAGCTGCCGATGGCGTCGGGCTGCAGACACAGCGATTCGCCGGGCTTGCAGACCGGCGGCGTGCACAGTCCTTCCGCGCAGACCTCGCCGCTGCCGCAATCGGCCGCCGAGGCGCAGCCCGGACCCGCCGGCACGCATTGGAAGACCTTGCATACGGCGCCGGTGCCGCAGTCGGCGTCCTCGGTGCAGTCGACGCAGAAATCGAAGGCGGCGCAGACGCCCTTGTTCGCGGCGCAGTCGCCATCGTCGTCGCAGACCTTCGGCGGCAGGCAGGCCCCCGCCTCGCAGCGAGCGTGTGGCGTCGGGCAATGCGCGTCGACGATGCAGGCGATGCAGGCGCCGGTCGCGACGTCGCACGCTGGCGTCGGATCGGCGCAGTCCGCGGCGGAGGCGCAGGTGGTGGTGGCGGCGTCCGGCGCGTCGACCGCGTCGTCGGTCGCGGCGTCACCGGCATCGGCCACGCTGGTGTCGCCGCCGACGTCGGCCTGCGCGTCCGCGGCGTCGTCGGTGCTGGCGTCGACGGTGGTGTCGACCGTGTCGGTGGCGGCCGTATCGCCCGCGTCGGCCTCGGCGTCGACGACGTCGTCGGTGCCGACGGCATCGCCACCGCCGGCGTCGGTCGCGGTGTCTCCGCCCGCGGTCTCGCCGCCCGCGCCGGTGTCTTCGGAGAGCCCACCGAGGTCGTCGAGACCTTCGATGGTCACCTGCCCGCATCCGCCGAGCACGGCCAGCGCCAGCAGCGCGACGCCGATCGCGCGGCGCATGGAGATCGACAAAACCCGACGCATCCCGCCCTCCGCTTCCGAGCCGACGTCGCGGACGGTGGACGCGGGGGCGTCGACCGTCCCGACGATGCGTGCGCCCACGCGCTGTGCGTCTGCGCCCTCGCCTTGCCCCGAGACTATGCAATGTGCACGAGCCTCGCTAGGCTCCGGCCGCGCCCGACCCATCCGGAGACCTGCCATGCGCAACAACCCCGACAGCAACAAGCCCGGCGATACCGCGCTCGAGTTCGAGTTCGAGTCGCTCTTCGCCGCCGAAGAATCCGCCCCCGAGGAGCGCAACCCGCGCCCGAACCCGGGCGACGAGGTCATCGGCCGCATCGTCCGGGTCGGAGATCGCTACGCCGAGGTGGAGCTCGAATCGGGCCACGACGCGCTGTACGACCTCGGCGGCTTGGACGAACCGCCCAAGCCCGGCGACCGCTTCCGCGGCCACCTGCTGCGCGTACGGGACCGCGTGCTCGAGGTCGCGACCGGCATCGCCCGCGGTGGCGTGGACCTCGGGGTGCTACAAGACGCCGCCGACGGCGGCCTGCCGGTCGAGGGCAAGGTCATCGAGGTCAACAAGGGCGGCCTGGTCGTCGAAGTCGGGCCGGTGCAGGGCTTCTGCCCGCTCGGTCAGATGGACGTCCGTCGGGTCGAGGACCCGACGGTCTTCGTCGGCCAGAAGCTGATGTTCCAGGTGATGGAGCTGCGCGAGGGCCGCCAGCCGGTGCTCAGCCGCCGGCGCGTGCTCGAGGCCGAGGCCGCACAGAAGGCCGCCGAGACCCGCGGCAAGATCACGCCGGGCGCCCGCTTCCGCGGCACCGTCACCAGCGTCCGCGACTACGGCGCCTTCGTCGACATCGGCGGCCTCGAGGGCCTCGTCCCGCGCAGCGAGATGGGCTACGGCCGCAAGCATCCGTCGGAGATCGTGCACAGCGGCCAGACCCTCGAGGTCGAGGTCATTGCCTACCAGGAAGACGACGGCAAGGGCCGCGAGCGCATCACGCTCTCGATGCGCGCGATGACCGAGGATCCCTTCGAGGCCGCCGCCCGCGAGTTGCAGCCACGCTCGATCCTCAAGGGCCGCGTCGTGCGCTTGCAGCCCTACGGCGCCTTCGTCGAGCTCGCCGACGGCGTCGAGGGGCTGCTGCACGTCAGCGCCTTCGGCCGTCGCATCGGCTCGCCGCGCGACGTGGTCAAGGACGGCGACGAAGTGCTCGTCCGCATCAAGTCGATCGATCAGGCGACGCGGCGCATCTCGCTCGCCTACGTCGAGCCGGGCGACCTCGAGACGATCCGCGACGCCGCCGCCAAGCCGCACGGCAACTCGCTCGGCATCGACGTGGTCGCCATCGCCATCGACATGGGCGACGACGAGAGCGACGAGGCCGGCGAGGCCGGTCGCGTCCGCGCGCACGGTCCGAAGGGCACCCTGCCCAGCGTCGGCGCGATGGTCCGCGGCACCGTCGACCGCCACCTGCGCTTCGGCCTGCTCGTCGCGCTCGACGGCGGCGCCGAGGGCTTCGTGCCCTTCGCCGAACTCGACGACGTCTCGACCCAGCAGGACGCGCGCCGCAAGCTGCCCGTGGGCACCTCGCTCGAGCTCCTCTGCTTCGAGGTCCGCGAGGACGGTCGTGTCCGCCTCTCGCAGCGCCGTCTCGACGAGCAGCGCGAGCGCGAGACCGCCCGCGCGTGGCTCGACAAGCAGCAGCCGACCAAGGCCAGCCAAGAGCAGATCGGCAGCTTCGGCGAGCTGCTCAAGCAAAAACTCGGCTTGTAGCCGGGGGAGCCGACGTTGAGCGTCCTTTCGCTGGTCTCGAGCGTCCGTGGCATCACGACCGCGATCAAGGACGTCGCACGGCTGCGCGAGATCGCCGGCGTACTCGCTCGCCACGGCTTCGGCGAGGCGGTCAACCGGCTCGGTCTGGCCGAGACCGCCGGCCTCGGCAACCTCGTGCCGACCAGGGACGCCGACGACCACCCGATCCCGACCGCCCGCCGCATCCGCCTCGCCATCGAGGAGCTGGGCCCGACGTTCGTGAAGCTCGGTCAGATCCTCAGCACCCGCCCGGATCTGGTGCCCGCCGACGTGATCGCCGAACTGCAGCATCTACAGGACAACGTTCCGGTGCTGGATTTCGAGGCGATCCGCGCGCAGGTCGAGGCCGAGATCGGCGGCCCGCTGGATTCGGTGTTCGCGCGCGTGGATCCGGAGCCGCTCGCCTCGGCGAGCATCGCGCAGGTGCATCGCGCCACGCTCGCGCACGAGACCGAGGAGGTCGTGCTCAAGGTGCAGCGCCCGGCCATCGCTCGCCGCATCGACTCGGATCTCAACATCCTGCACTTCCTGGCCCGGCAGGTGGAGCTCCGGCTTCCCGACCTCGCGCTGATGGATCCGGTCGGCATCGTGACCGAGTTCGAGAAGGCCATCCGCCGCGAGCTCGACTTCTCGCAGGAACGGCGGAACATCCAGCGCTTCCAGCAGAACTTCCAGGAGTTCGAGGGTGTCCGTGCGCCTCGGGTCTACGAGGCGGTGTCGACCTCGCGGCTCCTGTGCATGGAGTACGTCGAGGGCGTGAAGATCACGCTCGCGCCCGAGAAGCTCGGCCTGGATCCCTACGTGATCGCGCCGCGGATGCTCCGCGCGCTGCTCAAGATGGTGTTTCAGGACGGCTACTTCCACGGCGACCTGCACCCCGGCAACATCTTGCTGCAGCCCGGCGGCCAAATCGTCCTCATCGACTTCGGCTTGGTCGGTCGGCTGACGCCGCGGCAACGCGAGCACATCCTCGACCTGCTGATCGGGCTCGCGCGCGAGGACTGGCCGCTGGTCGCCCGGACGTTCTTCGACCTCGGCATCAAGGTCCCCGGCGTCGTTTACGATTTCGAAGCCTTCGAAGCCGACGTCGTCGACGTGATGGAGCGCCACCTCTCGGGACGCACGCTCTCGGAGATCGACGTAGGTCGCTACTTCGCGGACCTCGTCGACGGCGCGATCCGCCACCAGATCAAGATGCCGCCGACGTACACGATGGTGTTCAAGGCGCTGATGACGGTCGAGGGGATCGGCAAGACCCTCGCGCCGGAGATCAACCTGGTCGAAGAGGCGCAGCCCTTCGTGATGGAGCTCGCCGCCGAGCGCTACAGCCCCAAGCGCCTGATGAAAGAGGCCATCGACGGGCTCGACGGGCTCTCGCGCTTTCTTCGCGCCTTCCCGCACCAGGCCAACCAGCTGCTGCGCGACCTCGGCGAGGGGCGGTTGACGGTCCGCGTCGAGCCGCAGGGCGTCGGCCAAGCGATCGACGCCGCGCGTGCGCTCGGTCGTCGCCGGAACCGCGCGATCCTGGCCTCGGCGAGCCTGCTCGGCGCGGTCCACGCCTTGGACAAGCCCAGCCCGACCGTCTTCGGCGCGCCGGCGATCCCGCTGCTGCTCTTCGCGTTGGCGGGGCTGCTCGGGCTCGGCGCGCTGGGCACCAGCTGGCGTGACGGATAGCGGCAGCAACGCAGTGGAGATGACGATGGCGAGCCACACGAACCCGGTCCGGCCCCCTGCCCCAGGCGCGGCGGTCGCGTGGCTCGCGGCGCTGACCACGCTCGCGGTGCTGCTCCCCCGCCCGGCGTCCGCGGACGAGCCGCGTCCGCTCCGCAAGGGACGTTCGCGCATCGTGCAGCTCGAGTCGGCCCCGCCGCAGGCCGCGATCTACCTCGACGACAAGCGCTACGGCGTCGTCGGCTACACCCCGTGGAAGGGCAAGCTGGTCGAAGGCGCGTACAAGCTCATCCTGGTCAAGGAAGGCTTCCAAGAGCACACCAGCGACATCGTCGTCGATCGCAAGAACACCCGCTTCACCCGCGGCCTCGAGCGCGATCTCCGCGCGTTCATCGGCATCAGCACCGTCTCGGACCCGAACGTGCAGGGCGCGGCCGTGACCATCGACGGCGAAGCCCGCGGCGTCGCGCCGGTCGAGGTACAGGTCCAAGCCGGTCGACACCAGATCGCGCTGCGCAAGGAGGGCTTCGAGCCGTTCGAGCAGTGGGTCGAGCTCGCCCCGGGGCAGAAGCTCGCGCTCGCGCCGGCGCTGCGCAAGCAGGCCGTAGCGCCGGGCTCGTTGCTGGTCGACGCCAACGTCTCCGGAGCCGCCGTCCGCGTCGACGGCAAGGCCCACCCCGACCCGACGCCGACGGTCGTCGAAGGCCTCGCGCCCGGCCCGCACGTCGTCGAGGTCAGCGTCGCTGGCGCCCCCGCATGGAAGGGCACGGTCGTGGTCGTGTCCGGACAGCGCGCGAAGGTCAGCGCCGAGATCGCCGTGCCCAAGGCCCCCGAGAAGCCCGCCACCGGTGCGCTGCTGCTCGACGCCGACCAGCCGGGCGCGCACGCCCGCGTCGACGGTCGCGAGGTCCCCGATGCGCTGCCGACGGTGGTCGAAGGGCTCGCGCCGGGCCCGCACGTCGTCGAGATCCGGAAAGACGGCTTTGCACCGTGGAAGGCCACGGCCGATGTCGTCGCTGGCGCCCGCGCCAAGGTCAGCACGACGTTGCAGCCGCTCGCCAAGACCCCGCCGCCGGCGCTGGGCACCGTCCGCGTCCGCGCCCGCGACGAGAAGGGCTGGCACAACGGCGCAGCGGTCTTGCTCGACGGCAAGAAGTTCGGCGTCACTCCGCTCGACATCCGGCGCGTCGCGGCGGGCAAGCACCGCCTGCACGTCGAGGGCACGGCAGGCGTCGCCGAGGGCGAAGTCACCGCCGTCGCGGACGCGTTGGTCGAGGTGGTGGTGACGCTCGCACCGGCCGGGCAGCCGGCGAAGTTCGAGACCAAGGCGGCCACACCGCTGCCGGGCGCGCAGCCGCAGAAGGCCGCGCCCGCCGCCGGCGCTCCGTCGCAGCCGTCGCAGGCGGGCCAGGCGGCGCAGCCGACCCCGCCGACGCAACCCGGTCCGTCGACCCAACCGTCGCAGGCGACGCCCACGCCGCAACCGGCGCAGAGCGCACCGTCGGGACAACCCGGCGCGTCGACGCAGCCCGGCGACGGAGCCGGCCCGCCCGCAGCCGCTCCGGGCAACGACGGCGGCGCGCTGGCGCCGCCGACCGACGGCGCTGGCCCGCTCGACGATCCCATCTCCGGCATGCTCTCGTCGTACGGCGCGCGCGTGCTGCCGTACGGCGCGCTGACGCTCGATCTCGGCCTGGGCTACCCCTGGTACATCGACGTGCGCGGCACCGCCGGCCTGCTCAAGGACCGGTACCTGGGCCTGGACGCCGCTATCCACCTGCGCAGCAACTTCCTGCGCACCGAGGGCTTGTTGCGCATGCGCTTCCGGCTCGCCGACGGCGGCCCCTTCGCGGCGGCCGTGTTCGGCACCGTCGGCGGCGGAACCGGCACCGGCGGCCGCAACAGCTTCACCTTCCAGGGCGGCATCTCGGGCTCGGTCTTCTTCGGCGAGCGCGCGGCGCTCTCGGTCCACGCGATGATCGACACCTGGAGCGATCGGCTCTGTGCCGAGCGCGGATCCGAGGAATTCGACGCCAAGGCCGGATCGGACGTCTGCTACGAAGATCTCTCGCTGGATCCGACCAAGAAAAAGCGCGTGC
>JBEARB010000178.1:0-13138 GCA_041163625.1 Pseudomonadota bacterium
GTAGACGCCGAGCTCGATGTCGTCGCTGCTGTAGGTGGCGTTTTTGCTCAGGACCAGCCGGTCCTTGCGCGCACCGGCGGTGGCACCCTGGTTGCTGTCGTTGATGACGGCATACGAAGCACTGATCACGTTGCCCGCGTAGCTGCCGGTCGCGTTCAGCGCCGTCGGACGCAGGTTCGACACCGGGCCGATCTGAATCTTCTTGCTGACGACGTTGTTGTCCTCGTTACCTTCGGCGACGGTCTTGGTGAAGTCCGCGACCACCAGCAGGGTGTAGGTGCCCTGCTTCAGCGTCGGCAGCTTGACCCAGCCCGAGTGGTTCTGCGTGCCACCGGCGGCGAGCCCGCCCACGCCGAACTGCGCCATGTAGGTCGCGCCCGCCAGGTTGCCGTCGGCGCTGATGTAGACGCGCGTCACCGAGTTGGAGGGGGCCTTGCCGCCGCCGATGTTCTTGGTCACCGCGGCGAACTGGATGTAGGTGCCGGGGCCGTAGAAGTCCTTGTCGGTCGACCAGCTCGCGATGGTCAGGTCGGGCAGGGCATTGATGCTGATTGCGACGGCGGCGCTGTTGTCCGCCTCGTCGTCCTCGGCGATGGCCGCCGCGGAGTCGGCGAGGACGACGATCTGCCACGTGCCGCTGGCGAGGGTCGACGGCAGCACGATGCTGAGCTTCTGGCTCGTGCTCTGCTTGCTCGAGAGGCCCGGCACGTCGATGACCTGCACGATGGCGTCGTCCTTGTCGGGCGTGACGTCCTTGCTGAGCATCACCGCGATCTTGAACGGACCGGCCGCCGAAAGGCCGCTGTTGGTGACCTCGAAGCTGACGGTCACCGCGCTGCCGGCGTTGGCCTGCGGGATGCCGACGGTCACCTTGCCGGTGACCAACTGCGGGCCCTTGCTGCAGCCCGCGATGGCGTCGTGCGTGCAGAGCCCACCCTTGCAGGCGTCGGCGGTGCAGGGGTCCTTGTCGTCGCAGGCGCTGACGTCGACGCAGGTCACGCAGCCCTCGATCGGCGTCGTCGAGCACGCGCCCGTCTTGGCGTCGCAGGCGTCGGTGGTGCAGGCGTCACCGTCGTCGCACTTGGCGGTGCTGCCGTCGGCGCAGACGCCCTTGGCGCACGTGTTGCCGAGCGTGCAGGCGTTGCCGTCACCGCACGGCTTGCCCTCGTTGACCGCGGTCGGCGAGCAGTCGCCGGTCTTCGGATCGCAGGTCGCGACCAAGCAGCCGGTGTCGGCGCCCGGATCGCAGACCACCACGGTCGCCGGGTCGGTCACGCACTTGTTCGACTGGCAGACCAGGGTGCCGTTGCAGAGGTTGCCGTCGTCCTTGCAGTCCGCGTCGGTCTTGCACTCGCAGTTGTTCGCACCAGGCTGGCACTTGCCGCTCGCGTCGCAGGTATCGCCCGCGGTGCAGGCCTCTCCGTCGTCGCAGCTCGCGCCGGCGGTGATGTCGCTGCTGCAGCCGAGCTTCGGATCGCAGCTGTCCTTGGTGCAGGCGTTGCCGTCGTCGCACGCCGCGGCGTCTTTGGCCGAGCCCTTGCAGGTGCCGCCGTCGCACGCATCCTTGTCGGTGCAGGCGTTGCCGTCGTCGCAGCTGCCGGCGTTCGGCGTGTTCACGCAGCCGCTCTTGGGGTCACAAGCGTCGTCGGTGCAGGCGTTGCCGTCGTCGCACGCCTTGGTCTCGCTGCCCTTGCACACGCCGCCGGCGCAGGCGTCCTTGCCGGTGCAGGCGTCGCCGTCGTCGCACGCCGCGAAGTCGTTGCCCGTCTCGTGGCTGCAGGTGCCGGCCGAGCAGGCGTCCACCGTGCAGGGGTTGCCGTCGTCGCAATCCTTGGCACCGCCACCGGCGCACTTGCCGTCCTTGCACGCGTCGTTGTCGGTGCAGGCGTCGCCGTCGTCGCAGGCGCCGTCGGCCGCCGCGTGGGTGCAGCCGGTGCCGGCGTCGCACGCATCGGCCGTGCAGGGGTCGTTGTCGTCGCAGTCCTTCGCGCTGCCGGTGCAACCACCGCCGAAGCAGGCGTCGTTCACGGTACACGGGTTGTTGTCGTCACAGGCGATCACGCCCTCGACCGCGACCGAGGTGCAGCCGACCGCGAGGTCACAGGCGTCTTTGGTGCAGGCGTTGCCGTCGTCGCAGTCGGACTTGGTGTGCGTGCACTTGCCGGACTCGCAGGCGTCGGTGGTGCAGGCGTCGCCGTCGTCGCACGAGGTGGTGCCCTTGCAGGTGCCGCTCGCGCAGGTGTCCTTGCCGGTGCAGGCGTCGCCGTCGTCGCAGGCCGCGCCGTCGTTCATCGCCACGGTGCAGGCACCGGCGAGGTCGCAGCTGTCGGTCGTGCAGGGGTTGTTGTCGTCGCAGTTCTTCGCGGCGCCGACGCAGCCCCCGTCCTTGCATGCGTCGCCCTCGGTGCAGGCGTTGCCGTCGTCGCAGGGGCCGTCCACGGCCTTGGTGTCGCAGCCGTTGTTCTTGTCGCAGCTGTCCGCAGTGCAGGGGTTGCCGTCGTCGCAGTTCTTGCTGGTGCCGGTGCAGACGCCGTTGATGCAGCTGTCCCCCTCGGTGCAGGCGTTGCCGTCGTCGCAGGGACCGGCGCCGGTCGGCGTCGTCGCGCACGACCACGTCTTGTCCTCCGCTTGGGTGCAGACCGAGGTCGCGCAGGCGGTGTCGGTGCAGGTGCCCTCGTCGGTCTCGCCGTCGCAGTCGTTGTCGAGGCCGTCGCAGACCTCGTCGGCCGGATCCGTCGGCTTGCAGGGCGACTGGCAGGTCTTGGCGCCGTCCTTCTCGACGCAGACGAAGATCGGGTCGCAGTCCGCGTCCGTATTGCAGGCGCAATCGACGCCGAAGGGGCAGTTGGCGTTGGTGTCGGTGTCGCCGATGGTGCTGCCGTCGGCGTCGTCGCTGGTCTCGCTGCCGTCCGGGGCGGTCGACGCGTCGGCGTCGTCGCCGGTCTCGGCACCGTCCGGATCGGTCGCGGCGTCGGCGTCGTCGGTGCCGGTGGCGTCGGCGTCGTCGGTGCCGGTGGCGTCCGAATCCTCGCCGCCCCCGCCGCTGTCGGCGTCCGCGCTGACGACACCGTCGACGCCGCCGGAGCCGTCGCCGACCGCGCTGTCCTCTCCGCCCGCGCCGTCGGCGAGCCCGCTGCCGTCCTCGACGCCGCCGACGTCGAGCTGGCCGTCGGTCCCGACGGTCACATCGCCGGTCTCGTTGCCCTTGACGATGGTGTCTTCGCCGCAGCTCGCGGTCAGCAAGAGCGCCACAGCCCACATCAGGGGGCTGCGGAAAGTCAGATTGGCGCGCATCGTGAACCTCGTCCGCTCGGGGGCACCACAGGCGGAGAAATGAGCGCACAGGATCGCCTTTCCCGCGGGCGCGTCAAGCGTCCACGGCGTGCGAAATTGTGCGTGACGTCGGCGGCCTCACAGCATCACGAGTCGTCGCGCGGACCGGTTCCACGCGGCCGAGCCGCGGCGCTCAGTGGCTGGCACGAAAGCGCACTTCGGCGCGGATCGCCGCGACGATATCGTCTGCGTGCATGCCGTGCAGGCGGTCGATGGCCTCGAGGTCGCCGGCCTCGCTCCAGCGCCGAGGGCCGAGCACACGCAGCCCCCCCAAACGCTGCAAGGCGCTGCCCATCCACTCGGCCACCGACGGTGTGGCGTCCGCGACCACGACCATCGGCGCATGCAGCAAAGCGTCGTCGGCGAACAGGGTGTCGAGCGCGTGGCCCCCGCGCTCCCAGGCGTCGGGGTCGGTCTGCCAAGCGTCCCAGCTGCGCCAGAGCCGCTCGAAGCTCGTGACCACCAGCAGCTGGACGCCCAGGCCGTCTTCCTCGTGCAGACGAGCCGCGGCGGCGCGTGCGCAGCTCACCTTGCGACCCGCGGCGGCGAGCACGACCGTCGGCCGTCCGGCGGCGGGCTGGGCCAGCGCCTCGTCCTGCCACCAATAGGCGCCGCGCAGGCAGCCCTCGGCGTGGTCGTCGGGCAACACCTCTGGCTGGTCCAGCGGTTGGGTGGTCAGCCGCAGATAGTGCGACTCCCCCTGCGGTCGCCACAGGTCGCAGAGCGCCTCGCGCACGATGACCGCGACGTCGGCGGCGAAGGCCGGCTCCCAGCTGCAGATACCGGGGGTGTCCATCACGATGCGCGGCGTCGCCACCGATTGGTGCGTCGCCGTTTCACGCGAGAGACCGGTGCCGGAGGGCACGCCGACCAGGACGAAGCGGCTCCCGGAGTAGAGCGCCACGTCGAGTTGATTGACGGCCCGCTCGACGAATTTGTCGTAGACCGTGACGATCGGCAGCAGCGGCGGCCGGCCCTCCATCGCCTTGCGCGGCCGCCCCATCGCGCCCGCCCACAGCATCGCGTTGCCCTCGGCGATGCCGAGCGCGTGGAACTGCCCGGTCGGCGTCGCCCGCCAATCGAACGCCAGCGCGCGCTCGGCGCGCAAGAAGTCCCAGGCGTCGGGCAATTCGCGGGGGGCGAAGACGCCGGTCTCGCGGATCAGCGGTCCGAGATGCGTCGTCTGTCCGACGTCGGGGGCGCCGGCGTGCAGGTAGGGCGCCGCGGGCGTCCGCAACAGCCCGACGACGACGCTCTGGAACGCTTCGCCGGTCGATTGATGCTTCCGCGCAGGTGCCCGCAGCGGCGGCAGCGCGGCCTCCAGGTCCAGCGGCGGCGCCGCGACACCGTGATCGAAGGGGGCGTCGACCGGGCCGTCGAAGAGCAGGGCGGCGCGGGCTCGGGTCAGCGCGGCCGCGGGCGAATCCGGCGGCGGCAGCGGCCACGGCTCACCGACCGGCACGCCGTGCTCGGCGCCGAACGCGAGCGCTTCTTCGGTCGGCATCAGCGCCCCGTGGTTTTCGGGATGACCGGCGAGGCTGGTGCCGAAGCCCTTGACCGTGTGGGCGACCAAGCACACGGGCCGGCCCGCAGCGGCGGCGCGCTGCAGGGCGTCGCAGAGCAGCGGGATGTCGTGGCCGCCGAGGTGGCCGATGGCGTCGGCGACCGCGTCGTCGGCCAGACCCGCGAGCGCCTCGGCGGCGGCGGCACGCTCCGCGTCGTCGCGCGGCCAGAGCGCAGCGCAGCGCTCGACGAGGCCACGGCGCGTCTCGGGTACGGCGGCCAGCGTGGTCGCATCCGGCCGGCCGAGCAGCAGCGCCCGCGCGGTCGCGCCATCGACCAGCGTCAGCGTGTGCAGGACGGCGTCGGGGGCGCGCAGCAGGCTCGCCTGCAGCGTCGCGCCGCCCGGTCGCGAGAACAGCGCTCGCGCCCGCTCGCCCCACCGCAGTTGCTCGACCTGCCAGCCCTGCGCGGCGAATTTCTGCTCCACCCAGCGGTCGAGGTGACCGGTGTCGTCCATCACGCGGTCGAGGCTCTGCCGATTCAGATCGACGATCCACACCAGGCCCGGGAGCTGCCAACGGCCCGCGTCGTACAAGCTCTCGTCGACCTGGCCCTCGGTGAGCTCGCCGTCGCCACAGAGCGCGTAATGCACCGCGGCGATCGGGGCAGCGCCGAGGCTGCTCCCGAGCCCGACGTTCTGCAGCCGCGCCGTCAGGGCGTCGTAGATCGTCGCCGCGACGCCGAGCCCCTCCGAGCTGCTGGTGTAGTCGACGAAATCCGGGTTCTTCGCCGGGGTGGGGTAGGGCTGCAAGCCGCCTTTCTCGCGCAGGCTGCCCATCTGCGTCGCCGTCACCCGGCCCATCATCTGCATCAGGGCGTAGAGCGCCGGCGCTGCGTGCGGCTTGACCGCCACGCGGTCCCCCGGCTGCAGCACGTGCAGGTACAGCGCGCAGAGGATGTCCAAGCTCGAGAGCGAGCTCGCCTGGTGCCCGCCGACCTTGGGCTTGCGGCCCTTGTTCTCGGGCTTGTGGTTGGCCCAATCGATCATGCCGAGCGCGCCGCGTCCGGCGAAAGCGCGGGCCTGCACCATCGCGGCGAGCGCGTCGGGGGCCAGGGCGCGGGGCTCGGTTCGGGTCGGCGGCAACGGACGATTCGGCGTGGTAGGCTGGCTCATGGCGGCGAGTTGTCGCGCAAGCGCGTGCAGGCCGCAATCCCGCGGAGGCTTCCGATGACGCACGAGGCGGCGCTCCGCCGCGACCTGGAGGCCGCGCTCGGCGTCGGGATCCGCTCGATGCGCGCGCAGGCCGGTGGCGACATCCACGCCGCGTACCGCGTCGAGCTCGCCGATGGCCGCGTCGCGTTCGTCAAATCCCACGCCGACACGCCGCGCCGCGCGCAGCGTCTGCGCGCCGGCGCCGCTGGCGACGTCCAGGACGCGGGCGCCCTCGTCGACTCCCGCCGCGTCGAGCAACTGCTCGGTCGCGTCCCCCAGACTCGCGCTGCACTCCGCCGGCTGGCCGCCGCCGCCGCCGGAACCAGCGCCGGAACCGCTGCCTGCGCCCGCGCCGTCACCCGCGCCCGCGCTGCTGCCGTCGCCATCGTCGAGTGGGCCAGCATATCAGCACGCATGGCTGCGGAGCCGGATTCCGGCCATCCGCGCCCGGCCCGCGGCGATGGCGTTCGAGATCATCGGTGCGCTGCACGGTGAGACGCGCTCGGCTTGCAGCGCCCTGGTGGTTGCGCCTACCCTCGGCAGCCGCGCGGCGTTCTTCGCCCGCGTGAGGACGAGGAGGATCAGATGCGTCGAATCTCGATTCCGGCCCTGGCGCTGTGCGCCGGCGTGGCGATGACCGGCTGCGGCAAGAAGGCCGAGGCTCCCGCGACGGCGGAGCCCGCAGCCCCCGCGGCCCCCGCAGGGGACGAGAAGAAGGAGGAAGCGGTCGACGCCGGTCTGGCCGTGCCCGAGGGCGCCAAGGTCTTCTTCGTCGAGCCGAAGGACGGTGCCGAGTTCACGCTCGCGGCCGGCGAGGACAAGGCCAAGGTCCACGTGAAGTTCGGCATCGAGGGGATGGAGGTCAAGCCGGCGGGCGAGATCGTCGCCGGCACCGGCCATCACCACATCATCATCAACGGACCCGGCACCGAATTCGGCCAGCCGGTGCCGAAGAACGAGACGCATATTCACTACGGTGGTGGCCAGACCGAGACCGACCTCGAGCTCGGGGCCGGTACTTACGAGTTGACGATGCAGTTCGCCAACGGTGCGCATCTCAGCTACGGCGACAAGATGCGCGCGACGGTGAAGATTGGCGTCAAGGCGGCCGACCCCACCGCTGGCGGCGCGAACTCGGCCGCCGAGGCGAAGGCGGGTGCTCCCGCGGCGGCCGCCGAGGCCGCGGGCGAGGCCGCTCCAGCTCCAGCTGCGGATGCGGCTCCGGCCGCTGCGGCTCCGGCTGCTGCGGCTCCGGCTGCTGCGGCTCCGGCCGCTGCGGCTCCGGCTGTTGCGGCGCCGGCTGCCGACGCCCCTGCTGCTGCGGCGCCCGCCGGCAAGGCCGAGTAGCGTGCCCGCCGCGCTCGATGCGTTGCGCGCCGAGGCCCGCGCGCTCGACGCCGCCGACGAGCTGGCCGAGTTCCGCGATGCCTTCCTGCTCCCTCCGGGGCCGGACGGCTCACCGGCTGTCTATCTTTGCGGCAACTCGCTCGGGCTGCAGCCGCTGGGCGTGCGCCGGGCGCTGGAGCGAGAGCTCGACGATTGGGCGCGTTTGGGCGTGGAGGGGCATTTCCACGCCGAGAATCCCTGGTTCTCGTACCACGAGCCGCTCAAGGCTCCGCTGGCGCGCTTGGTCGGCGCGCTGCCGGTGGAAGTCTCGATCATGGCGGGCCTGACCTCGTCGTTGCACACGCTGTTGGTGTCGTTCTACGCGCCCGCCGGGAAGCGGACCAAGATCCTCTACGAGGGCGGCGCCTTCCCTTCGGATCGCTACGCCCTCGCGAGTCACGCGCGCCTGCATGGTCTCGACCCGGACGAGACCTTGGTCGCCCTGCAGCCCCGGCCCGGCGCGCACACGCTCGAGACGGACGACGTCTGTGCACAGATCGCCGCGCTGGGCGACAGCCTCGCCTTGGTGATGATCGGCGGCGTGCACTATTACACCGGTCAGCTCCATGACATCGAGCAGATCACCGCGGCCGGCCACGCCGTCGGCGCGCGCGTCGGCTGGGATCTGGCCCACGCCGCCGGCAACGTCCCGCTGCAGTTGCACGATTGGAACGTCGATTTCGCTGCGTTCTGCTCCTACAAATACCTCAACTCGGGGCCTGGCTCGGCGGCGGGGATCTTCGTGCACGAGCGCTGGGCGCAATCGCCCGAGCTGCAACGCCTCGCCGGATGGTGGGGCAACGATCCCGAGCGTCGCTTCTCGATGCCGGAGCGCTTCGAGCCCGCGCGCGGCGCCGACGGCTGGCAGCAGAGCAACGCGCCCGTCTTCGCGATCGCGCCCTTGCGTGCCAGCCTCGCGCTCTTCGACCGGGCCTCGATGTCGGCCCTGCGGGCCAAGAGCGAGCGCCTGACGGGACTGCTCGAGCGGGCGCTGCTCGCGGTCGTGCCCGAGGGCGCGCTCGAGATCATCACGCCGCGCGACCCGGCGGCGCGGGGCTGCCAACTCTCGCTGCACCTGCCCGCGCACGGCGAGGCGTTGCACGCCGCGCTGACCGAGGCGGGCGTCGTCTGCGATTTCCGTCGCCCCTCGGTAATCCGCCTGGCACCGGTGCCGCTCTACAACCGCTTCGAAGAGGTGGTGCAGGTCGCGGCCATCT
Organism: Pseudomonadota bacterium; assembly: GCA_041163625.1. Lineage (GTDB taxonomy): Bacteria > Myxococcota_A > UBA9042 > UBA9042 > UBA9042 > JACKFC01. The sequence goes on from JBEARB010000178.1 coordinate 8,653, forward strand.
TCGAGCGGTTGCTGGGCGCCGCGCCTTGAGACCTTGGCTCGGCGCGGTGATGTTGGCCGGCCTCTGGCTGACGGCGACCGACGCGCACGCCATCGAGCTCCCCTTCCTCGCCACCGGCACCGACGACGACGGCGTCGCCCGCGCCACCGCGCGACAGAACCTCGACGTCCCGCTCGCGCCGGCGCTGCGCGGCTGCCGCCTCGCCGGCGTTCGGCTGCGTGGCCTGCATCGGACCCACGACCACGTGGTGCTGCGCGAGCTGGTGGTGCACGTCGGCGCACCGCTGGAGCAGCCGGCGTTGCGCGAGAGCGTCCGCCGCCTGCGCAATCTCGGCGTCTTCCGGCGCGTGGACGCCGAGGTCGCCGCCGCCGCCGCGCCCGCCGACGCGGTGCCGCTGCCGGCGGGCGCTACCCACTGCGGGCTGACGCTGCGCTTCGACGAGAAGTGGACGCTGCTGCCGATCATCAGCGCCGGCCGGGGCGGCGCGGTGAACTTCCTCACCCTCGGCGTGCAGGACATTCACCTGCTCGGTCGGCTGCTCTCGCTCGAGGCCTTCTGGCAGAACTTCGGCGGCGTGAACTCGGCGGGCTTGGTCTTTGCCGACCCACGCCTGCTCGACCGGCGGATCCACGTCGGCCTGACGGCAGCGCTGCTGCGGCGCAATCGAGCGCGCTTCGACCCCGACGCCCCCGGCGCGCCCGCGGCCGAGGCGGCGTTGGCCCCGTATTCTCGCCATCGCTGGCAGTTCGGCGTCGAGGCGGCCGATTTGCGGCGGCCCGAGCGCATCTGGCGCGCTTCGCTGTGGTGGCTCGACGACCGCTTCGACACCAGCATCCTCGAACCGGCGGACGCCGTCCGGGCGCAGGCACAAGGCGTTCCGGCGCGCCGGCGCTGGCTGATGCTCGGCTTGGGTGGGCGGCTCGGTCGCATCGACTTCGACGACTACCTCGAGCGAGGCGCGACGCTCGAGCTCGCGATGCTCGCCGGCCTCGCCCCCGGAGAGGTCGCGCCCGCCGGCCGCGGTTTCGTCCGCGCGGCGCTGACGGGCAAGCTCGCGTTGCTCCCCCACCGGCGCTTCAACGTCGTCGCCCGGCTCTCGCTCCGCGCGATCGACCACGTCGTCGAAGAGATCGGCGTCTACGTCGGAGGGCTCGACGGCGTTCGTGGCCTACCCGACAGCCGCTACCTCGGCCGCGTCGCCGCCGTCGCCAACCTCGAGCTGCGCAGCGCGCTGCTGCACGGCCGCTGGTTGGCGCTGCAGAACGCCGTCTTCGTCGATGTCGGGCACGCCGCGACCGAGGTCTCTGCGCTCTTTCGGCCGGTCGTTCCGGTCTCTGCGGGGACGGGCTTTCGCCTGATCATCCCGACCATCGCCCGCTTCGTCGCGCGCGCGGACGTCGCGTGGGCGAGCACCGAGCGGGGCGGGTGGTTGCTCTCGTTCGGTGCGCAGCAGGCGTTCTGAGCGTCGCGGAGGCTCAGGCGGCGCCGAGCGCGTCCATCCGCGCGGCGAGGCCGGCGGCGTCGGCGTCGATGACGTCGTAGCGCTCGGGACGCTCCATCAAATCCGCGAGCGCCGGCGGGAGCGCGGCGGCGATACCGGTGGCTTCGGCGACCGCGGCGGGGAATTTCGCCGGATGTGCGGTCGCGAGCACGACCATCGGAGCGGCGTCCGGGCCGTCGGCGGCGCAGTGGCGCTCGGCGACGTCGAGCGCGACGGCGGTGTGCGGGTCGATGAGCACGCCGCGTTCGCGGTGGGCGGTGGCGATGCGGGCGAGGGTGCCGGCGTCGTCGGTGCGGTCGGCGGAGAAGCCCGCCCGCAGCTGCGCCAACGCCGCCGCGGAGAGGTCGAAGCCTCCGGCGTCGAGCGAAGCCATGTCGGCGCGGACGGCCGCTGCGTCGTCGCCGTGCAGCTCGAAGAGCAGCCGCTCGAAATTCGACGAGACCTGGATGTCCATGCTCGGCGAGAGGGTGGGCGCGACGCCGCCCTTGCCGTAGCGGCCGGTCTCGAGCAGGCGCGCGAGGATATCGTTGGAGTTGGTCGCAACCACCAGCTCGGCGACGGGCAATCCCATGCGGCGGGCCCAATGGCCGGCGAGCACGTCGCCGAAATTGCCGGTCGGCACGCAGAAGCGGACGCGCTGCTCGGGCGCGCCGAGGGCGACCGCCGCGGTGACGTAGTAGACGATCTGCGCCAGCACGCGGGCGGTGTTGATGCTGTTGACGGCGGTCAGCCCGAAGCGTGCGCGCGCGGCGGGGTCGCGGAAGAGCGTCTTCACCATCGCTTGGCAGTCGTCGAAGCTGCCACGCACCGCGAAATTGTGGACGTTGGCGTCGAGGATCGTGGTCATCTGGCGGCGCTGCACGGCGCTGGTGCGCTCGTGCGGGTGCAAGATCACGATGTCCAAGCCGGGCAGGCCACGGCAGCCGGCGATGGCGGCCGAGCCGGTGTCGCCGCTGGTCGCGCCGAGCACGGTCGCGTGGCCGCCGCGTCGGGCCAGGAAACGCGCGAAGAGGTGCCCGAGCAACTGCAGCGCCAAATCCTTGAACGCGAGCGTCGGCCCGTGGAAGAGCTCGAGCAGGTGCAGCGGCGCGCCGCCGGCGGCGGCGCCGAGCGCACGCAGCGGCGCGACGTCGGGATGATCGAAGCCCGCGTAGGCGGCCTCGCAGAGCTCCCGCAGCTCGCCTTCTGCGAGGCTCGGCGTGACGAAGGGCGCGAGCACGCGCGTCGCGACCTCGGCGTAGGGCAGGCCGCGCAGTTCGCGCAGCGTCGCCGCGTCCAGCTGCGGGAAGTGCGTCGGCACGTAGAGGCCGCCGTCGGGCGCGAGGCCGGCGAGCACCGCGGCTTCGAAGTCGATCGGCTGCCCTTCGCCGCGGGTGGAGACGTATTGCATCGGGGCCTCGTGGGAGCTAGCCGTCGAGCTCGGCGGGGTTGCGGACGGCGGCGGGCACGTCGCCGGCGCGCAGGCGCTCGGCCAACGTGCCGGCCAGGGTCGCCAGCGCGGCATCGTCCGGCAGGGCGGCGTCTTCGGCCCCGAGAAAGCCGTCGAGCCAGCGCTCGCGCGCGCGGCCCAGGCGCAGCGCCAGGTCGTACGGCAGGTTCGAGAACGTGACCATCGAATAGAGCGAGCGGAAATGCTCGCCCGCGGCGGCTTCGACCATCCGCCCGAGCCGGCGCCGGCAGAGGAAGCGCGGATCGGCGACGCTCGCGCGCATCTCGATGAAGTTGTCGAGGGCGAGCTGACGGATGGCGTCGGCGTCGGCCTTGCGGGCGGCCGAGAACGCCGGCAGCGCCCGGCCGAGATCGCCGGCGTGGGCGTCGAGTGTCTCGCAGAACAGGCGCGCGCTCTCGAAGGCCGCGTTCATGCCTTGACCGTAGAAGGGGACGACGGCGTGCGCGGCGTCGCCGATCAGCACCACGCGATCGGCGTGGTGGTAGGGGGCACAGCGAATGGTCGCCAAGCTGGAGGTCGGGTTGCGCGCCCATTGCGCTTCGAAGTCGGGCAGGAGCGCCAGCGCGTCGGGGAAGCGCGCGCCGAACCACGCTCGCGCCTGCGCGCCCTCGCCGGCTTCCGCGAAGGAGTCGGCGCCGTCGAAGCGGGCAAAGAGCGTCATCGTGAAGGTGCGGTCCTGGTTCGGCAGGCCGATGAGCATGTAGTCCGAGCGCGGCCAGATGTGCAGCGCGCCCGGATCCATCGCGAAGTCGCCGTCGGACCGAGGCTGCAGCTCGAGCTCCTTGTAGCCGTGCTCGAGGTAGTGCTGGTCGTAGTCGAAGCGGTCGGTTCGCATCATCCGGCCGCGCACGGCGGAGAAGATGCCGTCGGCGCCGACGATCAGGTCGGCGTCGACGCGCTCCTCGCCGCCGTCGTCGCGCTCGAGCAACACGGCGGGGGCGTCGAGATCGATGTCGCGCACGCGACAGCCGAAGCGCAGCGTGAGCGACGGCTCGGCCGCCGCGGCGTCGAGCAGGGCTTCGTTGAGCAGCCGCCGCGAGACCGAGCGGATCGCCTGGCCCGGCTGACCGTAGGGCTGGAAGGTCTGGCTGCCGTCGAGGGCGTGCATCCGACGCCCCGCCATCGGCAGCGTCGTCGCGAGCACGGCGTGGTCGAGCTCCACGGCGGTGAGCGCGCGGATGCCGCGGGTGGAGAGCGCCAGGTTGATGCTCCGCCCGGGCGAGCCGGCAGTGCGGCGCAGATCGGCGCGGCGCTCGAGCAAGGTCACGGCGAAACCGCGTCGTGCCAGCATCACCGCGACCAAGCCACCGGCCAGGCCGGCACCGACCACGACCGCCTTGCGTCCAGCGCCGATCGTCATGCTCCCTCGCTCACGGCTGCGGACCGCCCACCAGGTTCAGGCGGATCTCGTGCTCGCCGGTCTTGCCGGCCGCGTCCACCACCGAGAGCTTCAGGTCGGCCGTCTTTCCGCCCGCATTCTCTGGGTTTTCGACGACCAGCCAGAAGTTGTAGTAGTAATCGAGACCATCGCCGCC
>JBEARB010000179.1:0-11630 GCA_041163625.1 Pseudomonadota bacterium
CCGTCGACGGCAAGACCGCGCTGTGGACCGAGACGGCCAAGGTCGCGGTCGCCGGCGGTCGGCTGCACCACGTCCTCGGTGGCACCACCGCGCTCGACGCCGGCATCGCAGCGAAGGGCGCGCTCTGGCTCGGCGTGACGGTCGCCAGCGAGCCCGAGCTGCCGCGCCAAGCGCTGCACGCGACGCCGTGGGCGCTGCGGGCGGCGAGCGCCAACGTCGCCGCGGGCATCTCGTGCAGCGGCTGCGTCCCGGTCGGCGCGCTGAAGTTCGACGGCGATATCGACCTCGGCGGCAACGCGCTCAAGGCCGCCGCCATCACCGCGCAGAAGGTCACGGCGCAGACGGTCTCGACCCAAGCGCTCACGGCGCAGTCGGTGACCGCGGCGAGCTTCGTCGGCGACGGCAGCAAGCTCACCGGCCTCGCCTTGCCGAGCGGCAGCTGCCCGAGCGGACAGGTCGTGACCGGCATCGCCGCCGACGGCAAGCTCGTCTGCAAGAGCGCGGCCGGCTCGCTGCCGGCCGACGGCCTCGACGAGGTGAGCAACAAGCTGCTGACGACGCAATTCTCCGAGTCGTTCACCTTGCCCGCGGCCGACATCGGCAAGGCGATCCCCGACAACACGGGCCTCGACCTCGTCTCGACGATCGAGATCGGCAGCGTCGGCATCGCCGAGAGCTTCTTCGAGGTCGACGTCGAGCTGGTCAACTCGGACCTCTCCAAGGTCTCGATCGTCCTGCTGCCGCCCGACGACAAGAAGGTCGGCATCACCCTCTGCGACCCCTGCGGCGAGGCCAACGCCAAGGTCCTCAAGACGACCTTCCCCAAGCCGACCGCGACCAAGACCGGCGACCTCTCGTCCTGGCTCGGCAAGAACCCCAAGGGCCTGTGGAACCTGCGGATCAAGGATACGTTCTTCTGCATCCCGCAGCTCGACAAGGAGAATTGCGACGTCCAGGCCGGCACCGACGGCAAACTGCTCTCCTGGGGCCTGCGCTTCCAGGTGCAGTCGAGCGCGCTGGTCGGCGTGCAGGGCACGTTGGTGGTCGGCGGCAGCGGCAGCGCGCACACCGCGGCGGCCGGGATCACCGCCGAACAACAGGGTCAGGCCGCGCTGGTGGCCGGATTCCCGGCGCTCTGGACGCTCGTGGTGCCGGACTTCGCAGCGCAGCAGAAGGTCGCGGTGCCCGGCCAGATGGTCTACCGCAGCGACCTCGCCAAGACCTTCGTCCGCCAGGGCAAGGAGTGGCGCGAGCTGCTGACCGGGCCGATGTGCGGCGATGGCGTCCGCGCGGGCGGCGAGGTCTGCGACGGCGCCGACCTGAACAACAAGAGCTGCGCCGACGCCAAGGGTGCGGGCTCGACCGGCACGCTCGGCTGCAAGCTCGATTGCACCGGCTTCGACGTCGGCAAATGCACCGAGCCGCCCTACTTCTCCGGCAGCAAGATCTTGGACGCCGACGGCATCACCAAGGTCAACGCCTGGTACGGCAACCCGCAGCAGCAGTGGACGCTCTGCTACCGGCGCAGCGACGACGGCGCAAGCTCTTCGACATTCCACAGCAAATGCAACAACAAGGGCCCGACGCTGACGGTCATCAAGAACAACCTCGGTTCCATCTATGGAGGCTACGCGCCCGTCAGCTGGACCTCGAAGGGCAGCTACGTCAGCACCACCGGGTCGTGGCTCTTCTCGGTCACGAGCAACACCAAGTTCCCGTACTACCAGAACGCTGGCAACGCGATGTACGACAACGCCAGCTACGGTCCGACCTGGGGCGGCAACCACGACCTCTACGTCCAGGGCAATATGACCAACGGCTACGCCAACCCCGGCAACTCGCACAACTGCCCCATGTGCTCGGGCAGCTGCACCGCCTGTCAGAACGCGCTCGCCGGCAAATACGACGGCTGGAACATCACCGAGCTCGAGGTCTGGGTGAAGAATTGAGGCCTGCAATGAAACGTCCGATGCAACTGCTGACGCGCCTCACCCTCACCGCCCTGCTGACGCTGGCCGGCTGCAGCGACGAGAGCACCGACGCCGCCGACACCACACAGGCCGACGCTGCCCTCGACGCAGCCACCAGCGACACGGCGACCGACGCCAGCACGTGCACGCCGAGCAAGCGCGCCGAGGCACCCGCGACCCTGGACGCCGAGCGCCCAGCCACGGTCTACCTGCCGAAGGATTGGGACGGCTGCAAACCCTACCCGCTGGTGATCTTGCTGCACGGCTACAGCGCCAACGGCGTGATCCAGAACGCCTACCTCGGCCTCTCGGCGCGGGTCGACAGCCACGGCTTCGTCCTGCTCGTGCCCGAAGGCTCCAAGGCCCCGAACGGCAATCAGTTCTGGAACGCCACCAACGCCTGCTGCGACTTCTACAACCAGGGCATCGACGATGTCGGCTACATCCGCGGTCTGATCACAGCCGCCAAGGCCCAGCTCGCCGTCGATCCCGAGCGCGTCTACCTCTTCGGCCACAGCAACGGCGGCTTCATGTCCTACCGCATGGCCTGCGAAGCCAGCGACCTCGTCACGGGCATCGTCAGCCTCGCCGGCGCCGTCACCGCCACCGCCGCCTCCTGTACGCCAACCCAGCCGGTCAACGTGCTGCAAATTCACGGCACCAAGGACAAGACCATCAAATACCTCGGCGACCAACTCTACCCTTCGGCCGAGCAAGCCATCGCTCGCTGGCGCACCCTCGACAACTGCAAGGGCGCCCCCTCCACGATGGCCGCCATCGACTTCGACAACGCCGCAACCGGCGCCGAGACAACCGGCCAAAGCTGGAATTCCTGCGACCAAGGCACCCAAGTCGGCCTCTGGACCATGCAGGACTCCGGCCACATCCCCGGCTTCAACGACGCATTCCGCGACGCGGTCCTCGACCACCTGTTGGCCTTCCAGCGCAAGTAGCAGCCCGATATCAGGGCTTGACAGCCGAAAGCCGGGACCTTGTCGTCGACCGATGCGCGACCATCGACCATTGCCGCGACAGACCCAGCCCATACACCCGTGCGCGGCAACGCATCGGCCGGCCCGCCACCCGTCACGCCCCCGCACCAACGTGACGCGCTGGCTCCCCCGCATCGCCCTCGCGCTCGCCCTCTCTGCCTACGCAGCCCCGGAAGACGACGCCTCGACCGACGCTGGCGGGGACGTGGTCGACCTCGACTCCAACGACGCCACCTCACCAGCCTCCGAGCCCGGTGTCGGAACCTGACACCCCCTCTCCCATTCCCTCCGCCGCCGTCCAAGCCGAGCCGAAGGCGAGCGCTCAGGCGGATCGACTCCCCCCGCCAACCCAACACCGCCCCAAGCCCGGGGGGAGCGCGAGGGGGGAGCGCCAGCGGCCCCTCCCTCGCCTCAGGGGGAGGTCCGAGGAGGGGGCCTTCCCCCTCCTCGATCCCCACGTCTGGAAAGACAAATCAACCCGACATCAACCAAACCGAACCGAATACACCGGCGGCAAGTTGTGACTCACAGCAACCCAAGAATCCCCACGATCCAAACTCACGACAACGCGAAGAGGTGTCAGGTGAGGACGACGTAGATCATCGGCTCGGCCGCTAGGACCGGGTCCAGAGCTTGAACAGTGTCAACTGGCCGCCTCGTGCTTGCCACCGCGCAGCGACGCTCCCATCGTAGAGCAGACCTGCGCCCAGGAGCCCACCATGTCCATCCGCGCCCTGCTGCCCCTGGCCCTGCTGCTCGCGCTCGGCGTGGGTCTCGCCGCCTCACCCGTGCTGGTCGACTCGGCCAACGCCGATGTCTTGGTGCCGGGTCAGCGCCGCCGTCCGCGCCCGCGTCCACGCCCACGCCCCGATCCGAAGCCACCGCTCGTCGCACCGAGTCGGCCGATCGTCATCGCGACGCTGACCTCGCCCGCCTTCGCGCCGGGCAAGGACATCCCGACCGTGCACACCTGCGAGGGCGCCGACACCTCGCCTGCCCTGCGCTGGGACAAGCTGCCCAGGGGCACCGTCTCGGTCGCCATCATCGTGCGCGACCCCGACGCGCCCGACCCGCGCAAGCCCGTGCGCACCTGGCACCATTGGGTGCTCTGGGACCTGCCGCCCGAGGCCGGCGGGCTGCCCGACGACAGCGCCACCAAGGGTCTGCCGCTCGGCACCCGCGTCGGCAAGAACGATTGGGGCAAGGCGGCGTGGGGCGGTCCGTGCCCGCCGATCGGCAAGCACCGCTATTTCTTCGAGCTCTACGCGCTCGACCGCAAGCTGGGCGTGCGCGCCGACGGGGTCGGGAGGCCCGACGCGCCGGACGACGCGGCGCGTTCGGCCGAGATCGACGCGGTCAAGCTGCAGGCGGCGATGGTCGGGCACGTGCTCGGGCGCGCGACGCTGATCGGCCGCTACCAGAAGCAGACACCGCCGCCGCCGCCGCCGCCGGCAACGAAGAAGTCGACCAAGCCGAAGAAGTAGCCACCGCCCGAATCAGGCGTCGTGCTCGGCGCCGCGCTCTCGATAGCGCACGCTGTAGAGCTCGCGCCGCCGGTCGACCCAAGGCCGCACGCTGGCGGTGCGTCGGGTGCGCCGCAGCAGCTCGAGGTCGAGGTCGTGGACGAGCATCGTCTCGACGTTCGGCGTCGCTTCGGCGGCGATGCCGTCGCGGGAGAAGTAGATGTCCGAGGGGGTCAAGATCGCGGATTGGCCGTAGTGGATATCGGCCCCCTCGACCTGCGGCAGGTTGCCGACCGCGCCGCTGGTGACGACGTAGACGTGGTTCTCGATCGCCCGCGCCGCCGAGCAGGTGCGCACGCGCAGGTGCCCGGGTCGGATATCGGTGTTGTAGGGCACGAAGAGCACGCGCGCGCCCTTGCTCGTCGCGATGCGCGCCAACTCCGGGAATTCGGAGTCGTAGCAGATGAGGATGGCGATGCGGCCGCGGTCGGTGTCGAAGACGCGCACGGTATCGCCCGCGCCGACGCCCCACCAACGCGCCTCCGCGGGGGTGATGTGGATCTTCTCTTGCCGCTCGACCGAGCCGTCGCGGCGGAAGAGGTAGGCGATGTTCAGCAGCTTGCCGTCCTCGACCGTGAGGTGCGAGCCGCCGATGACGTTGACGTGGTAGCGCACGGCGAGGTCGCGGAACAGCTCGATATAGGCGTCGGTGAACTCGGTCAGCCGCCGCGCCGCCGCCGCCGGCGTCTCGGCCGGCACCAGCGAGAGCAGTTGTGTCGTCAGCAGCTCGGGGAAGAGCACCACGTCGCAGCGGTACTCGCTGGCGGTGTCGACGAAGAACGCGACCTGGCGACCGAAGGTCTCGAAGCTGTCCACCGGACGCATCTGATACTGCACGCTGGCGACGCGCATCTTGCCGCCGATGACGTAGCCCTCTTCCGGCGCGATGTCCGGGTTGTGCCACTCCATCAGCACGGCGTGGCCGCGGCTCTCGGCGTCGCTGGGCAGGTAGTCGCGCAACACCGCGAGGATGCGGAAGCCGTTGGCGAGCTGCGCCGTCATCACCGCGTCGCGCAGCTTCTTGGCGAGCACGTCGCGGACGTATTCGTCGGGGGTGAGGCGGTCGGCGTGCTTGTGGTAGCGCGGCATGCGGCCGGCGATGAGGATCGCGTGCAGCCCACGCTCCCGCACGATCTGCTTGCGCGCCTCGTAGATCCGCCGCGCGAGTCGCAGGCCGCGGAATTTCGGGTGCACGGCGATGTCGATGCCGTAGAGCACGTCGCCGTCGGGGTCGTGGTTGGCGATCCTGCCCTGGTCGCAGATGCCGTCGAAGCGATGCGGTCGACGCGCGATCTCGCCATCGACGATGAGGCTGGAGCTGGTCGCGACCAACGCGCCGTCGACCTCGACGCCGATCTGTCCCTCGGGGAAATGCTGCAGCTGGCTCCGGAGCTGGTCCTCGGACCACGGCTTCATGCCCGGAAAACAGGTCCGATGGATGTCTTGGATCGCCTCGATATCATCGAGCTCGAGGGTACGGACCTTCACGTTCGCTCGGATCGCCGACTGCGCCATGCTCCTCCTCGCCCCGTCACGCCGGGCCGGCGGTGGGAGCAGCGAGCATGCCAGCCGGTCGGCGAGGGGCCAACGCCAAGCCCCCAGACCAGCGAAACCGCTACCGCTCGACCGGCAGACCCGCGCGCGACCAGCCCATGATGCCGCCGCTGAGGTTGTAGACGCCGGGGAAGCCCATCTTCACGAGCTGCGAGGCGGCGCGCGCGCTGCGGGCGCCCGAGCGGCAGTAGACGTAGACCGGCTTGTCCTTGGGCAGCGCGCTCGCCTTGTCCATGAAGGCGGCATCCGAGATGTCGATGACGGTCGCGCCCGGCAGGTGGCCCTCGGCGACTTCGCCGGGCGTGCGGACGTCGAGCAGCGTCAGCGTGGCCTTGGGCTTGCCGTCCTGCAGCGCGGCGGCGGCGAACGCCTGCGCGTCGAGGTGCTGGACCTCGGCAGGCGCGGCGCTCGGCGCGACGGCAGGGGCGGCGGCGCCGGCAGCGGGGGCCGAGTCGACGGCCTTGGGGGCGGACTGCTGGCAGCCGACGAGGGTGAGCAGCGCGGCGAGCGCGACGAGGGAACGCATGGAAGACTCCTCTGGTAGGGGCGCGCAGCGTAGGCGCGCCTCCCTCAGAGGCGGCAGCGGGCCGGAGCGTTTCGTCGGCGCCGATGCGCGGCGAGGGCAGGTCGGAGCGAACTACGGCGTCTTGCCGTCGTCGTACTTGCCGTCCCAGCGGCCGTGCAGCAGCTCGCCGGGGCTGCGCCGACCGGCGAAGAGCGACTCGACGACCACGTCGACCGGCAAGCCGGTGGCCTTCGCGGCGGCGTGCACCGCGGCGTCTTTCGTGCAGCTCTCCTGCGAGCAATCGAGGCCCCAGATCGGACCCATACTGACCTTGCCGTCGCTCTCTTCCTGCGGCGTAGCGTCGAAGGCGTTCCACTGCGGCGTGGTCCGCTTGCTCGCGGGCACTCACACCTCGTTCCAGACGTGGAAGTTCCAGACCGACTCGCCGTGCCGCTTGATCGCGGTCTCGTTCCAGCTCTGAAAGGTCGAGACCCTCTTTTCGATCTCGCCCTTGCCGACGGCCATCGAGGCGTAGGGCGCGAAGTTCCACCAGGTCAGGCCGGCGCCGCCGTCCTTGCCGCCGACGCGCAGCAGGATCGCGTTGTCGCTGACGCCGATGGGGGAGTCGAAGGTCGGGTTGTCGACCGCGATGCGGAAGTTGGTCACCGAACGCGTCGGGATGCCGGCCGCGCGCAGCAGGCCCTCGCCGACCACCGAGAGGCAGAAGCACTTGCCGTAGTGGCAGACCCCGGGGCCACCGCCGTTGCGGTAAGCGCGGAAGACCGAGCCGGTGTCGAGCAAAATACCGCCGACGGTGACGGTCTTGTCGGGGTTGTCCTTCGAGGCGACCTCGAGGGTGACGCCGTCGACGCCGGCACCGGCGGTGCTGGCCTTGTGGAAGACGATGCCGGCGAGCGGATCTGCGGTCTCGCCGCTGGTGCTGTGGGCGGTCACGCGGGTGCCGCTGCTGCCGACATCGAAGGCGACGAAGGCGGTCTGGCGAGCGCCTCGGGCAGAGCCCGGAGCCAGAGCGCTCAGTCGTGGCCGTGGCCTTCGTGCCCGGTCGGGGCGGCGGCGCCGCCTTCGCGCGCACCGGGCGCGAGATGCTCGCCGGGCGGCGGGGCGGGGATCGCGGCCTGCCCGGCGGCCTTGACCACGGGATAGCCCTTCTTCTCCCAAGCGAACACGCCCTCGTCGAGCACGTAGGCGTGCTTGAAGCCGCGCTTGCGCAGCTCGTCGACGACCGCACCCGACGCATGGTGCGGGCAGGCGCAGTAGGCGATGACGGCGGTGCCGTCGTTGGGGATGTCGTCCAGGGTCTTGGTGTCGTAGTAGGGCGTCGAGATCGCGCCTTCGATGTGCATCATCGCCCAATCCGACGGCGCGCGCGCGTCGGCGAAGACGATCCGACGGCCCTCCTTGAGCGCCTTGGCGACCTCGTCGATCGGCGCGTAGCGGCCCTCGCGCAGCTTGGTGAAGCGTGCGGGCTTGCCCTTGGGGTTGATGACGATGGGGCCGGTGCGCGGCGGCGTCGGCGGCAGACCCTCGGGCATCGGCGGCGGCGAGGCCGGCGGCTTCGCCATGCTGCGCAGGTAGGTCACCAGGTGCTCGATGTCCTTGGGCTGCAGCTTCTCGCCGTAGGCCACCATCGGCGTGCCGGGCCGACCGTTCTCGATCGCGTGGCGCAGGTAGGCGTCGCTGGCGTCGGTCAGGAACTGGCGGTTGAACAGGTGCACCGCCGTACGGCGCTGGGTCGGCGAGCCGTGGCAGGAGGCGCATTGGGCGTCGAAGATCTTGCCGCCCTCGACCGCGTCACCCTCGGGGATGCGCTGGTCGAGCGCCGCGATGTCCGGCGCGCCCGCGCGCAGGAAGCGGACCAACGCGCGGATGTCCGCGGGCTGCAGCGGACCGCCGACGGCCGCGGAGTAGGCGGCCATCGCGGTACCCGGGCGACCCTTTGCGATCGAAGAGGCGAGGAAGGCGTCGTCGGCGCTCTCGAGGAAGGTCGGGCTGACGAGCGAGGGGGCGTTGTCGGCGGCGTAGCCCTTGCGCTCGGGGCCGTGGCAGAGCGCGCAGAGCTTGGCGTAGAGCACGCCGCCGCGCTGGACGTCGAGCTTGGCCTGGGCGTCGGCGAGCGCGCGGATCGCTTCGGCGGCCTTGGCTTCGAGCGCGGCTTGCTCTTCGGGAGTCCGCTGCGCCGGCGGAGCAGGGTTCTCTCCCGGCGGCGAGGCCCCGGCGGGGTTCGGGGTCGGGGCGGCGTCGGCGGCCGGAGCGGCGGCGGGCGCGGGCGTGGGCGCGGGCGCGGCGGCATCGGCGGCGGAGGCGGGCGCCTTGGCGGCCGGCTTGCCGCAGGCGGTCAACGCCGCGAGCAGGGCGAGGGACGGGATCGAGCGGAGGGGTCGGCGCATGATCGCGGCTCCTGTGGCGCGTCGCAGGGTTGCGGCGGCGGCCGGGAGGATGGGGATTGCGAGCGCTGGCTGCAAGTCTCGCGCCGCTACCAACCCTGGACGCGAGGCCAGAAGTCCACGACATACGCGCCGCGGACGAGGTGCGCGCCGCGGTGCATCGCCGCGGTCAGGCAGGCGTGCGCGGGTAAGATCCGCACCCGCGCGCCGACGGGCAGGGCGTCGAGCGGCAGCGCCGTCCCCTCCTCCGCCACGATCCAGCCGTGCTCCTGGCTGACGCTGCCGACCCGCAATCCCGGCCAGACCGCGCCGTCGACGTCGCAGACCAGCCCGAAGCCGTGATCGACGTCGTCGGGCCCGGCGCGATCGCGGGCCGAAGGGTCCGGCGAGAGCGCCATGCTGCCGGCGTCGATGCAGATGTGCGGCAGCGCGGCGTCGGGCTTGTGGCCGATCACCGTCGCCAACACCGAGGTCGCGATCGCCTCGGGCTCGCACACCCCGATGCGATGCTGCGCCACGTCGAGGAAGACGTAGTTGCCGGGCCGCAGCTCGTCGATGCCGTCCCAGCCACCGCCAGCGCCGTCCGGTCCGACCAGCGCCGTCGGCGTGCTCCCCGCCGAGAGCCGCGGCCGCGGCAGCCCCGCCGCTTCGAGCGCCGCCGCACCGGCCAACAACGCGTCGCGCTCCTGCCGCGCACACGCCGCCACCGCGTCGGTTCCGCGCGCGCCGTAGGCATGCCCCGCGTGCGTGAGCAGACCGACCAGCGTCGCCTCTTCCGCCGCGTGAACGGCCGCCGCCAGCACCGCCAGCGCGGGGTCGTCCGGACGCAAGCCGGCGCGGCCGTAGCCGCAGTCGAGCTCGATCCACACCGGCACCGGCCGCGAGGACGACGCCCGTACCGCCGACTGCACCGCCAACAGCGCGGGCAAGTTGTCGATTGTCACCGCCAAGCCGACGCCACGGCGCCGCAACGCCACCACCCGCGCGGCCCGCTGCGGCGCGAGCCCGACGGCCCAGAGCACGTCGTCGCCCAGGCCGGCCGCCGCCAGCGCCGCCGCTTCCGCCAAGGTCGAGACCGTGAAGCGCCTCGCCCCGTGGCGAGCGAGCCGCTCGGCGACCGGCACCATCCGGGCGGTCTTGAAGTGCGGCCGCAGCGCCAGACCAGCCGCGGTGGCGCGGGCGGCCATCGCCGCGAGGTTGCGTTCGAGCCGCTCGGCGTCGAGCAGCAGAGCGGGTGTATCGATGCGGAGCATGACCGGGTCCCGGGGATGCTTGCGGGGTGAAGTCGCAAGCGCCATCCTCCCCGCAGAAACGTCGGCTGGCAACGACCGAATCCGACGTTCCCCCCGGCCGCGACGGCCCGCCCGTGGAGGCCTCCCTTGCCCGCCCCGCCCAGCACGCTGTTCCGGCTCGCGCTGAAGCTGCCCAAGAGCGACGCCACTTGGCAGCTGCTCGACGGCGTGGCCGACGGCGTCGGCAAGGACGGCGGACCGCTCGGCGCGGTGGTCATCGCCGACAAGGGGAGCGGCCACGCGCGCGCGGCCCGACTCACCGAGGGCGCCGTCGCCGACGCCGCGATGCTCGGCGCCCTGCGCGCGGCGATGCTCGAGCCGCCGGCGCCGTTGCGTCCCGAGCGCCCCGCCGTGCTCGAGGTCGAAGACGAAGAACTCGCCCGCTTCCTTCGCAAGACGCTGCGGTTGATCGGCGTGCGCGTCGAGGTCGCCGACCAGCTCGCCGCAGCCGAAGCGGCGTGGCACGCCTTGGTCGACGAGGACAGCGATCCCGAGCTGCTGCCGCCCGAGGTCGAGGTCACGCTCGCGCCCGAGGTGCCGGCGTGGCTGGCGGCGCGGCTGCCGGAGCGCGATCTCGCCGAGGTCCGAGGGGCCGTCGAAGCCGGCGCCCCGTGGCTCGTCGCGTGGGCCCGCCCGGCCGCGATCGCGGCGAGCGAAGCCGCCATCGCCGACGTCACCGCCGTCGAACTCTGGCCCGCCGCGCCTGCCCTCGAGCCCGACGACGACGACCAGGTCGATACCGGCGGCGACGACGACGACCTGGGCGTGGTCCGCATGGCCCGCGACACCGCCTGGGCACCGCAGCCGCTGCGCGCCGTCGCAAACGACGACGACGACGACGACGACGACGCGGACGACGAAGACGGTCCGCTCTTCGCCGACGAGCCGCCGGCGCTGGTCGCCATCGACGCCAACGACCGCCACAGCGCGCTCTGCTGGGATGCCGAACCCGCCGTGCGCGACGCCTTCGCCGCTGCGGCCCGCGCTGCGGGCTCGCGCGCCCTGTTGGTGCTCGCCGAGCGCCACGCCGAGCGCGAGCCGCCGGCCTTCGCCACGCTGCGGATGGCCCGCACCGTCGCGGTCGTGATCGTGGCCGACCTGCCGATGCCCGCCGAAGCCTGAGCCGCCCGCGCTACGCGGCCCGCGCCTCGCCCGCCGCACCCGAGATTGCCGCCGCAGCCCGTGCCGCTTCACGCGCCTTCGCCCTGACGGCGAGCCGACCCCGCGCGGTGCGGAGCGACCCTTCCGCCGGCACCGACGCGTTGCTCCGCGACGCCGCGGCCGCCGTCAGCGCCGCGGGCGTCGATGCCGACGTCGCCGCCGTCCGCTATTGGAGCCGTCCGCACGGGCTGGCGATGTTGGTGCTCGATGGCCGCATCCCGGCCGAGC
>JBEARB010000180.1:0-12516 GCA_041163625.1 Pseudomonadota bacterium
GGTCGAGTCCTTCGCGCAATCACAGTTGTTCAGCTTGGCGAATTTGCAGAGCGAGTCGTCCCAGCCGCTGCCGGAGCCGCTGCTGGTGGAGCCGCAGCTGCAGACGCCGGCGCCCGAGGTCGCGGGGGTGCTGCCGCCACCGCCCGGCAGGCCCGGGATCTGCGGCAGGCCGCCGCCGCCGAGGCCGAGGGCGTCGAAGGGCTTGCAGACGCTGCCCGCGGCGGCGTTGCAGAACGCGGCGAGGTTGTCGCATTGGCCGTTCTTGTCGTAGCAGAGGCCGCTGGCGACGTCACAGGCGAGGTCGAAGCCGGTGGTGCCGGCCGGGCAGTCCGCGTCGGACTTGCAGGTGCCGCTGGTCGGACCGCCTCCCTGCGTCGTACCCGAGCAGGTGTAGGTCTTCGCCGAGCAGTTGCCCTTGTTCTTCTTCGCGCAATCGTCGTCGGTCGAGCACTCGACGCAGGACCAGGTGCCGTTGATCTCGACGCAGCCCGGGTACGGGTCCTTGCAGACCGAGCACTCGTTGTTCTGGTTCGAGGGCGAGCAGACGTTGCTGATGCACTTCGGCCCCTTGCTGCTGGCAGCGCAGTGGGTGTCGTTGGTGCACTCGACGCACTCGCCGGTGACCAGCTTGAGCGGCTTCTCGGCCGGGCAGGTCGCCTTCTCGCAGGTGAAGCTGGTCAGCACGCAGGTGCCGCCGTCGGCGCAGTCACCGTCCTTGAGGCAGTCGACGCACTTGCCGGCGACGCACTTGCCGGGGCAGCCGGCGCACGCGCTGCTCGCGGTGCAGCTGTCGCCGAAGCAGCAGGCGTCCGCGCCGTAGGCACAGGCCGAGATGCCGCCCGAGAAGGTGGTGCAGACCGAGTTGGCGGGGCAGTTCAGACCGCCGCCACAGGCCGGCGCGCAGATCTTGCTCGAGCCCTGCTTCACGCAGGTCAGGCCGTCGCCGCAGTCCTTCGGGATCTGGCAGGGCGCGCAGGCGCCACCGACGCCGATGCAGGCGGGAGGGTTGACGGTGAAGTCGCAGCTCTCGTCACCCTTGCAGCCGGTGGTCGCGCAGCCCTCGCACTTGAAGGTCGGCGGGATGCAGAACTTCTGCGCCGCCGTCGTCGCCTGCTGGCAGATCAGACCGCTACCGCACTCCGCCTCGCTGTCGCAGAGCTTCACGCAGAAGTTGTGGTTGGTGCTGTTGAGCAGCGGCACGCAGCCGTAGCCCGTCGCGCACTCGCTGTCGTTCTGGCAGGCCGCGCAGTCGCCGCCGGTCTTGCCGCCGCCGGTGTCTTCGCCGGTCGTGGCGTCGGAGCCGGCGCCGATGCCGTCGTCGCCGGCGGCGTCGGTGGTGTTGCCGCCGGTGTCGCTGCTGGCGTCGACGTTGCCGCCGACGAAATCCGCCTTGCAGACCGAGTCGACGCACTTCTGTCCGGAGGGGCAGTCGCCGTTGATGGCGCAGGCCTGGCCTGTCTGGGTGCCGGAACCGGACGTGGAGCCGTCGCTGCAGGCAGCGAGCAAGGCCAATCCGAGGCCGGCGACGAAGAGGAGGGGCTTGCGAAGTTGCGTCATGACGGGCTCCAGAGCGGTCGGGCACGAAAACCGCAGCGGGAGGTTAGGGAAGCCCCTGCGACGTGGCAAGCGGGGAATGCCGCAGTGCGCCATTGCGGGGAGTCGATACCCCGGCGGTCCGGTCTGGCTCGCTGGCGGGCGGCGATTGCGCCTCAAGGCTGGCTGAGAACGGTAGCCGGATCGAGTCGCGTCGCACGACGGGCGGGCAGGCTGGCGCCGACCGCGCAGAAGAGCACGCCCACGAGCAGCGGCATCGGCCAAGTCCACGCGGGGAAGACGAAGAGCTCGTCGGGCAGCAGGGGCACATCGGCGAGCCAGCGTTGGGCGGCGGCGTCGACCGCGAGCGCGCCGAGTCGGGCCAGGCCGAGACCGACTGCGCCGCCGACCGCGCCGAGCACCGCGGCCTCACCGACCACCATCGCGGCGACGTCCCGCGAAGAAGCACCGAGCGCGCGGAGAACCGCGATCTCACGCCGACGTTCGTGCACCAACAGCGCGAATGTATGGGAGATGCCGAGGGCCGCGACGGCAAGGACGATGCCGGCGAGCAGCACCAACGCCAGATAGACCAGCAAGACGACCGTGCCGAAGGTCCGCGCCATGCGGGAGCGACGCGAGAGCTGCAGACCGCTGCGTTCGGCCGCGGCGATGGTGACAGCGACGGCCTCGTTGCCGTCGGTCTCGACGATGACGCCGTCGTAGCGCGCCCCCTCGGCGCGGCCGACGAAGCGGGCGTTCCAGCCGGCGACGGCGGCGAGCGGCAGGGTCACGCCGAGCTCGGGCGCCTTGGCCGAGTAGCCGACCACCACTGCTTGCCGCACCTGCTGCCGCTCGCGCGCGGCGTCTTGGGTGAAATGCGAGTCGCCTAGCGCGAGGTGGTAGCGCACGCCGAGCAACGCCTCGGGCGCCGCGACGCGCGCGATGCCGAGCGAGGCCGCCATATCGGAGTTGAAGACCTCGAGCAGCAGCGGGTTCAACACCGTCGGCAGCGGCAACTCGCAGGCGCCCGCCAGGCTGCCGGGGGCGTCCGCGGCGCAATAGGAGCGGCCTGGGCAGACGCCGGCATCGACGCAGCCGGCCGCGCCGGCCTCGCAGTCGTGCGCCAGATGCCCCCGCATCGCCTGCCGCTCGAGGCTGCGCGCGTCGGCCTCGCGCGCGAGGCGGCACCGACGGGGCTCACACCTGCGCCCTGCCCCCTCGCCGACGCAGCGCTCGTGCTCACGACAGTCGGCGTCGGCGCTGCAAGCGTAGGCCGCGACGTCCACGACCGCGCAGCGCGCCGAGGTGTCGGGCGCGGAGGCGGGCAGGCACGCGCGGCCGGCGGCACAGTCGGCGTCGTCGGCGCAACGCAAGGCGAGGTCGCGATCGTCGAAGCGGGCCGCCCAATGCACCTCGCCGCACAGGCCTTCGTCGCAGCGGGCACCGGCGGGGCAGTCGTCGTCGAGGTCGCAGCGCTCGCGCCGCCGCCGCCCGAGGTCGAGCTCGCCTTCGAACGCGGCGAGCTCGGGCCGCAGCAACTCCGCGGGCACGCCGTCGAAAAACGCCTCGGTGTGCAGGTCGTAGCCGATCAGGTGCTTGCCGCCCCAGAGCCGAGCCGGGAAGACCGAGCGGGTGCGGCCGAGCGCGCGCCGCACACCGGGCAGGCTCGCGATTCGGGTGACGTCGGCGTCGTCGAGTTGCGAGCCGGTCGGGCTGCCGAGCGCGCCGAAGACGCGAACCGAGCGTGGCTCGAGCTCGAGTTGATTGGCCGGCAGGATGCGATTGAGCACGCGGTCGCGCAGGCCCTCGCCCAAGCCGACGAAGAAGGTGAGGAACGCCGCGCCCATGGCGACGCCGAGGATGGCGAACGCGGCGTTGCCGCGCCCTCGGCGCAGGTTGGTCGCGACCACGCGCAGCAGACGTCCGAGCCGCATCAATGGCCCCCGTCCGCGACCAAGCGCCCCGCCTCGAGACGCAGCACGCGCGGCATGCGAGCCTCGACGACGGGATCGTGGGTGACCAGGACCAGCGCGCTGCCGGCGCGTGCGGCGAGCTCCTCGAAGAGGTCGAGGACGGCGTCGGCGTGGGCGCGATCGAGGCTGCCCGTCGGCTCGTCGCAGAGCAGCAGCCGCGGCTCGAGCAGCAACGCCCGCGCGATGGCGACCCGCTGCCGCTGTCCGCCGGAGAGCTCCAGGGGCCGCTTGTTCCAGGCATCCGGGAGACCGACCCGATCGAGCAGCGCGCGGGCGCGCGCCTCGGCCTCGGCCTCGCTGAGCCGATCGCCGAACGCCGCCGGCATCGTCAGGTTCTCGCCGACCCGCAGCGACGGCAGCAGGTTGAAGCTCTGAAAGACGAAGCCCACGGTGCGGTTGCGCAGGCGCGAGAGCGGTCGCTCGCCGAGCGACCGCAGCTCCGCACCGTCGAGCCGCAGCGAGCCGCTGTAGCCGCGATCCAACGCGCCGAGCAGGTTGAGCAGGGTCGATTTTCCGGCACCCGAGGGGCCGGTGATCGCGACCCGCTCACCGGCGTCGATGCGGATGTCGAGGTCCGCGAGGGCGACGGTCTCGCCCGCCTCGCTGCGGAAGGTGCGCCCGAGCGCCTCGGCGACGAGCAGGCTCACTTCGCCTCCGCCGGTTGCGGGCGCACCTCGATGGCCAAGCCCACGCCGTCGTTGGACAAGCGCAGCCGCGTCGTAGCCGCGGGCGGGATCATCCGCACGAAATGCTCCGGTACGCCGCGCCGACGCGCAGCCCGGACGATGCG
Organism: Pseudomonadota bacterium; assembly: GCA_041163625.1. Classification (GTDB taxonomy): domain Bacteria; phylum Myxococcota_A; class UBA9042; order UBA9042; family UBA9042; genus JACKFC01. The sequence goes on from JBEARB010000180.1 coordinate 4,300, forward strand.
CCCCGTGGTCGAGCCCGCCGCGAGCCAGAGTTGCTTGCCGGTGGCGACCTCACGCTCGAGCGCACCGACGGCGGCTTTTCCGAGCGTGGGGAATCGACCGGCCGCCGCGCGCTCGAAGCGCTCGAACTCTCCGACGCCGCTGACGATCCAGACGGCGGCGCCGATCGCGAGCACCGTCACCTCGGGCTGGTGCCGCGTCGCATCCGCGGGCACGACGAAGCCCTTGCCGGCCCCGAGCGCGCGCGGTTGCAGGGCCTGCTCGCCTTCGACCAACGCGTCGTGGCACGCCTGCACGAGCCGAGTCGCCGCCGCCGCGTCACGCAGCCCGACGAACGCGAACGTGCCGACACCGTCCTGGAGGGCAGCCACGCGCCCGCCGAGGACGCTCGCTAGCAACCCCGGCCCGATGGTGACGCGATCGTCGACGCCGAGCAGACCGACGCCGAGTTGGCCGTCGAGCGCGTCGAGCAGCAACGTCTGCGCGTCGACCTTCTCGAGGGCTGGGTGCAGGCGCCCGAGCAGCGTGGGAGGGAGCAGCCGGGTCCGCAGGAACCCAGGGATCATGCCGAGCAGCGCGGGATTGAGCCGCAGCCGCAGCCAGAAGGCCACTTCGTCCGGCAGGACCGCACCGGCGTCGAGCGCGCGCTCGTCCGGCACGAAGTCCTGGTGGTAGGCGGCGAACTCCTTCGCGATGGCCTCGGGCAGCCGCAGCAGGATGGTCAGCGACGGCGCCTCGCCGGCGAGGCTCAGGCGCAGCTCGGTCCCTTGGATGTTGTCGACGATCCGGCCGAAGAGCAGGCCGGCGGGCCCGATGGCCTGGCGCAGAGCCGGACGAAGCGCGTCGCCCTGCGCCAGCGGCACGGAGACGCGGAGCGTCTCGCCCGCTTCGAGTCGTCGCTTGGCGGGCGTGGCCGCTCGGAGCGCGCTGAGGTCCACGTCGGCGGCGGGCCTCGGCGGCGCGGCCACGGTCGCGTCGCCCGCGCGGGCCCCGTTTGCCGGCGCCGCGGTACCCAGCGCTGCGGCGATCTCGGCGTCCACCGGCCACCGCCCGATCAGCCAGCCCGGCTCGACCGCCCAGAGCTGCGCAGTCCAGCCCGACCGGGTGAGCGTCCACGCCCCAGGCCCCGCCTCGGTGACGGTGACACCGCGCTGGCGCAGCGTGGCGACGACGTGCAGGCGACCGGCGGGCTGCACCCCGGTGAGCGCCATCCAGAGGTGATCCCGCCACAGGAAGACCGCGCCGTTGCCCTCGGCCTGCAGGCCAGCTGCCTGCAGCGACGGTCGATCGAATCGCTGCAGACCGAGCGCGACGCCGAGCGCCTCGAGCACCCCTTCGCTTCCATCGAGGCGGGCCGCGAGCCGCGAGAGTCCGTCGGCAACCTCACCGTAGGGAGCGACCAACGCGACGGCGCTCGCGTCGGCGGGCACGATCGAGGCCGCGTCAGCGACGGAGTCGACCCCACCGGAGCGGACGATGTAGGCGCCCACGGCGACGGCGACGAGCACCAACGCCGCGATCCCGAAGGCGAGCCCCCGACGCGGCTTGTTCGGCGACGCTGCGGTCAACGCGGACGCCCCCGGCCCGAGCCGCCACCGCGAGGCGATTTCTGCGACCGGCCCTTGCGTCCGGGCACGGGCCGCTCGGGGGGCGGCGGCACCGCCTCGCGTCCACGCGCGCCTCGGCGGCCGCGCGGCGCGTCGTCGCGGCGCAACGGCGCCTTCTCGACCTTGCGGGGGGCACCGGCGGCCTCGGCCACGCCCGCGGCACGGACGCCGCGGCGACGCGGATCGGGCGGCATGCCGAAGGGGCCGACGTGGCCACGCTTCTCGAGCTGCTCGACCTCGCTGCCCTCGAGTGTCCGCCACTCTCCCTGCTTCATGCCCTCGAGCGCCAGGCCGGCAAAGCGGACACGGCGCAAGCGCATGACCGGGTGCCCCACGCGCTCGAGGATGCGGCGGACCTCACGATTGCGGCCTTCCTGCAGCGTCAGCCGCACCCAGGCGTTGTTCTCGGTCGCCTTGATGGTCTCGGCCGCGATGACCCGCGCCGGGCCGTCGTCGAGCACCACGCCGCGCACCAGCCGGGCCAGGGTCTCGGGCGTCGGCACCCCGCGAACGCGGGCCTCGTAGATGCGTTCGATGCCGTAGCGTGGGTGCGCCAAGCGCTCGGCCAGGTCGCCGTCGTTGGTGAACAGCAACAGCCCCTCGGTGTGGAAGTCGAGACGACCGATGCTGCGCAGTGTCGGGTCGGGCGGCAGGAGCCCGTAGACCAAGGGCCGATGCTCCGGATCTTCGCGCGAGCAGAGCACGCCGACCGGCTTGTTCAGCATCAGCACGTAGCGATCGGCGGGTGCCTTGATCTTCTCGCCGTCCACGCGGACTTCGTCACCCGGCATCACGCGGGCACCGAGCACGTCGACAACGACGCTGTTGACCTCGATCCGACCCTGCGTGATCAGCTCTTCGGCCGCTCGACGCGAGGCCACACCGCAGCGCGACAAGAATCGCTGCAGCCGCTCTCCGCCGACGTTGCGCTGAGCCCTCCGTTTCTCACTCATCGCCTTCGCTCCTGGCATTCAGAGGTCGGCTCCGGGCCGATTTGTTCCTCGATCGACGCGCCGCCCACAGCAATCCGGCGAGCGCGAACACGGTCAGGCCGCGTGCCGGCCACGGTCCGCCGTGGCGAAACGGCGAGTCCACGTCGCGGACCTCCGCCGTCGCCCGTAGGGTCGTCGCCTGCATCACCGGGGTGCGCCCGCGGATGACGCCGGCCGCGTCGACGTGTGCCGTCACCCCGGTGGCCGTCGCACGCAGCAACGGTCGCCGCATCTCGACGCTCCGAGCCGACTGCACCATCAGGTGCAGCTCCGGCGCGTTGGTGTCGCCGAACCAGACATCGTCGGTCAGGTTCAACAAGACGTCTGCCTCACCGAGCGCCGACCAGACGTGATCGGCGAACAGGTTCTCGTAGCAGATCGACATGCCGACGCGCACGCCCGCGATCGACACCACGGCCGGTCCGTCACCTTCACCGAGATCGCTGACGCCCGCCACCGCGTCGCGCAGCGCCGGGATCGCGTCGCGCAGCGGCATCCGTTCGCCGAACGGCACCAAGATCCGCTTGTCGTACACCCAGCGCGGCTGCCCGGGCCGAATCAGCACGCCGCTGTTGCGCGCGCGCTCGCCCCAGCTCGGATCGAGCCGCCGCAGCGTACCGAACAAGAACGGAACGCCGAGCTCAGCTCCGAGGGCGTCGGCCTCCCGCGTGGTCCGACGCAGAAGGCTGTTGGCCCGCCCCTTCACGAGCGGATCGGCCTCGCTCGGGACGTAGAAGAAGGGCAAGGCGCCCTCGCTCCAGACCACGAGCTTCGCGTCACCGACGCCGGCATCCCGTGTCAGCTTGCGCGCCCGCTCGAACATCGGCAGCCGCGGCCCGGGCTTGAGCGAGCGCTTCTCCGCCAGACTCGGGTTGTGCTGGACCAGCAGCGTCGGCAACGTCGCGCGCACCGAAGCGGCCTGCACCTGCGAGAGGCGCAGCGCGCCGTAGCCAGCCCAAGCGGCCACCAAGACCGTCGCGGACACCATCGCGTGGCGCCGTCGCGCGCCGCGAAGCACATCGTAGATCCAACCGCTGAGCGCCAAGGTGATCGCCGAGAGTCCGACCACGCCGACCAAATCGGCCGCCTGATGCCACAGCGGCGCAAGGTAGTAGACGTTGCCGAAGTACCAGGGGAACTGGAACGGGATCACGACCTCGGCCGCGAGCAGGTACAACCCCGCACGCAGGGGCCATGTCGACGCATGAAGCCCCAGCCGCGCGTCCCAGGCGATCAACCCAGCGGCCGCGGCTTGGTGCGTCCCCATCGCGAAGGCGTAGGCGAGCAGGCCGCCGATCGCGACCGGCGTGGGCAGCCCGCTCATCGTCTCCAAGGTCCCGACGATCCAGTAGAACACCCAAGCGTGCAGGACCGTGCCCGCGAGCAGTCCGAGCAGCGCCGCGCCCCGGACCGAGACCCGGCCCGGCTCTCGCAGCCACGGCAGCAACGGCAACCAAGCGAGCGGTGCGAGCGCGTACCAAGAAACCCCTGGATAGCAAAGCGCCATCAGGGCCCCTGCCCCGAGCGCTGCGCCGACCGCCGGCCATCCACCGATTCGCTGCAACCGCGACACCGCTCTCTCCCCCTGGCTCCCTCGGTTCAGACCGAGGGCCGTGACCTTGTCACGCCCGCGCTGGCCACGCTACCGTCCGAACGTGCGCAGCGTCTTCCTCTTCACATGGGATGTCGAGCGGTCTCCGATGCGCGACGCATTGGCGTTCGCGGATTTCGACCTCTCCGTCTATCCCATCCGCGACGGCCGATTGCTCAGCCCGATCGTGGCGCCACCGCAGCTTGCGATCCTCGAGCCCGAACCGGAGCGCCCCGTCCCCCCGCTGCTGCGGGAGCTCGACCAGCACCCCGTCGTCGGACGCGTCCCGACCCTGCTCGTCCTCGACATCCAATGGGTCTCGTCGGCTGACCGCATGCCGATCCACGACTTCGTGCTACGAGGCTTTCGACCCAGCGAGGCGCTCGCCCGTGCGTACCGCGCGATGGGCACCCCTGAGCGTCGGCCCGCCCGTGAGCCCCTGCGCCTCGGTCGCCTCACGGTCGACCTCGACGGCTTCGTCGTGGCCGTCGACGGCGCTCCCGTCGCGCTCACGTCACAGGAATTCGCGCTCCTCGCGCATTTGATCCAGCACCCGGGCCGTGTGCAGAGCCGAGACGTGCTGCTCACCCGCGTCTGGGGCCGCAGCTACCTCGGTGGCGCCCGCACGGTCGACATCCACGTGCGCAGACTTCGCGCAAAGATCGGGCCTGCTGCCGACAGCCTGCAGACCGTCCGCGGGGTGGGCTACAAGTGGGCCTGATCGGCCTCGATATGCGCGAACAAGGCCCAGACGACGAGACGCCGTGGCCTCCCAGGGGTGACCACGGCGTCCATTCGTCGCGTGTCGCGTCGCTCAGCTGACGAGCTCGATGATCGCCATCGGAGCGTTGTCGCCCGAGCGGTGACCGAACTTCATCCGGCGGGTGTAGCCACCCGGACGGTTGGCGTAGCGCGGCGCCAGCTCGGTGAAGAGCTTCTGCACCAGACCACGGTCGCGCAGCTTCGAGAACGCGCGCTGACGGTTCGCGATGGTGTCGTTGCGCGCCATCGTGATCATCGGCTCGAGCCAGCTACGCAGCTCCTTGGCCTTGGCCTCGGTGGTGGTGATGCGCTCGTGCTCGATCAGCGACTTACACAGGTTGAGCATCATCGCCTTGCGGTGCGCCGTGTCGCGGCTGAGCCGCCGACCTCGCTTGTAGTGACGCATGGGAGTCCTCCGTCTCTTCTTTCGTGTGGCCCGTCCGGTCGGACTAGGCGGTCTGCTGGGTCGCCGGACGCTTGTCGGGATCCCAGCCGTCCACGCGCATGCCGAGCTCGAGGCCCAACTCGCCGAGGACTTCCTTGATCTCCTTCAGCGACTTGCGGCCGAAGTTCTTGGTCTTGAGCATCTCGGCCTCGCTCCGCTGAACGAGCTCGCCGACGAAACGGATCTGCGCATTCTGCAGGCAGTTGGCCGAGCGCACCGAGAGGTCGAGCTCCTCGATGGACTTCCACAGGTTCTCATTGAGCGGCTCGGCCTCGACGACCTCACGGACGTCGTCGACCTGCTCCTCCTCGCCGAGATCCTCGAAGCCGACGAAGACCTTGAGTTGCTCGCGGAGGATCTTCGCGGCGACGCCGACCGCGGTCTCCGGGTCGATGGCGCCGTTGGTCCAGATCTCGAGCGTGAGCTTGTCGTAGTCGGTGCGCTGCTCGACGCGAGCGTTGTCGACGCGGAAGTTCACCCGGCGGATCGGCGAGAAGATCGCGTCGATCGGCAGGAAGTCGACCGGCATCTCCTCTCCGGCCTCGCCATCACGCGAGCCGGCGACGTAGCCCACACCCTCGCGCACCGTCAGCTCGGCCTCGACCCGGCCACCCGGCTGGATGGTCAGGATGTGCTGCTGCGGGTTGAGGATGTGCACCGTCGGCGGGCACTGCAGGTCACCAGCGGTCACCTGAAGCGGCTCGCCGTCGGCCGGAGCCTCCGCGACCAGGCCGATGTACTCGGTCTGAACCTCGTCGAGGCGAATGTTCACCTCTTTGAGGTTGAGCACGACCTCGGCCACGTCCTCGACGATGTCGGGGAGCGCCTGGAACTCGTGCAGCGCAGACTGCATCTGCTCGACCATACGACGCTGCACGCGGCCCTTGACCTCGTCCTCACGGACGACGCGGCCGAGTGCGGCCATGCGGATGCCGGTGATCGCCGCACCGCGGATGCTCGAGAGCAGGACGCGACGCAGGCTGTTGCCCATGGTCTGGCCGTAGCCACGCTCGAGCGGCTGGACCACGAACTTGCCATAGGTCTCGGTCAGCTCGTCGACCTCGAGGGGCTTGGGACGAATCAAATTACGCCAGTTGCGCTGCATAGTGCCTCCCAACGGAATGGGTGAGGGTTTCGGCTACTTCGAGTAGAGCTCGACGATCAGACGCTCCTCGATCGGAGCGGTGATGTCGGAACGCTGCGGCAGCGTGACGACCTTGCCCTTGAAGGCCTTGCGGTCCACCTCGAGCCAAGCCGGAACGCCGCGTCGATCGACACCGTCGATCGACTCCTGGACACGGGCGTGCTCGCGCGACTTCTCGCGGACCTCGACCACGTCGCCGGCGCGAACCTGGAACGAGGGGATGTTGACCTTGCGGCCATTGACCAGCACGTGGCTGTGACGCACGAGCTGACGGGCCTCCGAACGGCTCACGGAAAAGCCGAGACGGAAGACCGTGTTGTCCAGGCGCGTCTCGAGGTAGCGCAGCAGGTTCTCGCCGGTCACGCCGTCCTTCTTCGAGGCGAGCTCGTAGTACTGACGGAACTGCTTCTCGACGAGGCCGTACATCCGCTTGACCTTCTGCTTCTCACGAAGCTGACGGCCGAACTCCGAGACCTTGCCGCGACGCGCCTGGCCATGCTGGCCCGGCGCGTAGGCGCGACGATCGAAGGAGCACTTCTCGGTGTAGCAGCGCTCGCCCTTGAGGAAGAGCTTGAGCCCCTCACGGCGGCAAAGACGACAAACGGGTCCGGTGTAGCGAGCCACGGTATTCTCCTTCGTTCCTGACTAGACGCGACGACGCTTGCGCGGACGGCAGCCGTTGTGCGGGATGGGGGTGACGTCACGGATCGAGGTGACCCGGAAGCCGACGTTGCCGAGGGCACGCATGGCGGCCTCACGGCCGGCGCCCGGACCCTTCACGCGGATCGAGACCGACTTGACGCCGTGCTCCTGCGCGCGGCGGGCGGCGTCCTCGGCAGCCATCTGCGCGGCGTACGGGGTCGACTTGCGCGAACCCTTGAAGCCACGGCGACCGGACGACGACCACGAGAGCACGTTGCCCGCGACGTCGGTGACGGTGACGATGGTGTTGTTGAACGTCGACACGATGTGAACCACACCGGTCTGAATGTTCTTGCGGTCTTTGCGCTTGATGCGCGTCGCCGCGCCCTTCTTCGGCGTTGCCATAGTGTGCTCCGTCCTACTTCTTCTTCTTGATGGCGGCGCGACGCGGACCCTTCCGCGTCCGGGCGTTCGTATGGGTGCGCTGACCGCGGACCGGCAGGCCCTTACGGTGACGCAGGCCGCGGTAGCAGCCCAGATCCATGAGACGCTTGATGTCGAGCGCGATCTGCCGACGCAGATCACCCTCCACCTTGTACTGCGTCTCCAGGATGTCGCGGATGCGAATCACGTCCTGGTCCGTCAGGGTGTCGGTGCGCTTTGCGTGATCGATGCCGGCCTTGCGGCAAACCTCGTCGGACACCTTGGGGCCGACGCCGTAGATCGAGCGCAGGGCGATGTCGATGCGCTTGTTGCGTGGAAGGTCCACACCAGCGATGCGAGCCATATTGAACTCCTCGAAAGTCCGTAGGGCGGCTTAGCCCTGACGCTGCTTGTGCTTCGGGTTGGTGCAGATGACGCGAACGATGCCACGGCGCTTGATGACCGTGCAGTGCTCACACATCGCCTTCACGGAGGCGCGAACCTTCATGACCGTCTCCTCGTTCTCTGCCGCGCCTTGGCGGTCGCAGCGTCTCGTCGGCGCGCCGCGGCGCGCAACATGGGCCCTCTCGGGCCGGTCCATTCCTATCCGACC
>JBEARB010000181.1:0-8012 GCA_041163625.1 Pseudomonadota bacterium
GAGCCGCTTGGGCCGCAGCTCTGGCTGGTGCGCAGCGCGTCGGGCGTGGCGCTCATCGTGCCCAGCGCCGACGCCGAAGCGGTGCCGGCGCGGCTCGCACGGACGCGCCAGTCGAGCCTGCTCCGACACGCCGGTGGCCCTTCGGTGCTGCTGCGCTTCGGGGAGGGAGGCCGGCTGTGGCGCGTGACGGCACCGCAGCACGACGTGCTCTGGATCGGCCACGACGAGACGTTGGCCGAGCTCGCGGCCACCCGCGCTGGCGACCGCGCCGCCATGGCCGACGACGTGCACTTCGCCGAGCAGGTCGAAGCCCTGCGCTCGGCGGGTCCCCTCTGGTCCTTGAGCCTGAGCACGACCGGCGTGGCCGGCTTTCTGCCCGGTGGCGCGCTGGCCGAGCGGGTCGAGCGGGTCAGCGGCGTCGTCGATCGCGACGCGCGAAGCCTCGTGCTGACCCTGGCGACGCGGAGCGAGGCCGACGGGCGCAGCGTCCGCGACCGCCTCTCGGTCTGGTCGGCCGAGGTGCGGGGTCGAGCCGAGCCGGTGGCCGCGACGCCGGCGGACGAACGCCTCGAGTTGCTGACGCGTCGCTTGGCGGCCGTGGCCGGGCTGGTGGGCCGCGTCGGCGAGACCGCGGCGCGGGCACTTCCCGACGGGTCGTCCGAACAGATCACGCTGCTCGCGGCCAGCCACGACGCTGCCCGCTTGGGTCGCGAGCTACGGGCCGTGCAGCCGCCGGAGAAGCCGCCGGCGCGGCCCGATCCGCTCTCGGCCCTGGTTGCGCCCGGCACGGTCTTCGAGACCAGCTTGCGGACGGCGACGCTGACGTGGCGCATCGAGGCGCCGCCGGCGACGCTGCTCGACGGCCTGTTCGCGCCGGCGCGGGTCGGGCTGGACGCCAAGACGCTCGCGCCGCCGCCGCGCGAGATCGATGAGGCGGCGACGCCGGATACGGAGGGGGCCGATGCACCGGCGCCAGCCGATGCGGCGGCGCCGGCACCGCGCGCGCCGACCGCGCCCGGCAGGCCGGCCATCGCACCGCCGGGCCGCGCGAAGCCCCCCTACGACCGCCCGACAGCGCCGCAGCAAGAGCGTATCGTACCGGCGGCGAACGCGCGGATTCCGGTGCCGGTGACCGATCCCACGCCAGCCGCCCCGCCACCTGCGATGGCGCCGCAGCCGACGGTCGCGCCCTAGCTTCGCGGCCATCCCACCGAGCTCGCCCCGAAACGACGAAGGCCCCCGCCCCGCGCGAACGCGGAGCGGAGGCCTCCCGAAGCATCGAACCAACGCCCTGCCGGGCAGTAGGCTAGTGGTTCATGTCGTCGAGGAACTCGCCGTTGCTGCGGTACTTGCGCACCTTGTCGAGCAGGAACTCCATCGAGTCGACCACGTTCAGCGGATGCAGCAGCTGGCGGAGCAGGTACACACGATTGAGCGTGCGCTCGTCCATCAGCAGGTCTTCCTTGCGGGTGCCGGACTTGTTGATGTCGAGGCACGGGAAGATGCGCTTCTCCATCAGCTTGCGGTCCAGGTGGATCTCGCAGTTACCCGTGCCCTTGAACTCCTCGAAGATGACCTCGTCCATGCGCGAGCCGGTGTCGACCAGCGCGGTGCCGATGATGGTCAGGCTGCCGCCTTCCTCGATGTTGCGGGCCGCGCCGAAGAAGCGCTTGGGCTTGTGCAGCGCGTTGGAGTCGACACCACCCGAGAGGATCTTACCGCTCGGCGGGACCACGGTGTTGTAGGCGCGGGCCAGACGGGTGATCGAGTCGAGGAGGATGACGACGTCGCGGCCGTGCTCGACCAGGCGCTTGGCCTTCTCGATCACCATCTCGGCGACCTGCACGTGGCGGCTGGCCGGCTCGTCGAAGGTCGAAGAGATGACCTCGCCCTGAACGGTGCGCTGCATGTCGGTCACTTCCTCGGGGCGCTCGTCGATGAGCAGCACGATGAGGTAGACCTCCTTGTGGTTGGTCGCGATCGCGTGGGCGATCTCCTGCAGCAGCACGGTCTTGCCGGTACGCGGCGGCGCCACGATCAGCGTACGCTGGCCCTTACCCTGCGGGCAGAGCAGGTCGATGATGCGCGTGGTGAACGAGCGGCTCTCGTACTCCAGGCACAGGCGCTCCTGCCGGTAGAGCGGGGTCAGGTTGTCGAAAAGGATCTTGTTCTTCGCGCGATCGGGCTCCTCGAAGTTGATCGAGTCGACCTTGAGCAGCGCGAAGTAGCGCTCGCCCTCCTTCGGGGGGCGGATCTCACCGGCGACCGTGTCGCCGTTGCGCAGGCCGAAGCGGCGAATCTGCGAGGGCGACACGTAGATGTCGTCCGAGCCGGGGAAGTAGTTGTAGTCCGGCGAGCGGAGGAAGCCGTAGCCGTCGGGCAGCACCTGCAGCACGCCCTCGGCGAAGATCGCGCCTTCGCGCTCGCTTTGCGCCTGCAGCAGCGCAAAGATCAAGTCTTGGCGATGCATCGAGGCGGGCTCTTCGACACCGAGTTCGCGACCGAGCTCGACCAGGTCGGCCATCCGCATGTGCTTCAAGTCGTTCAAGTTCATGTTGGTTTACCTGTCTACCGCGACGAAAGATCCTGCCGCGGGGGTCGGGGTGGCCCTGGGAGGGCGAGAGTGCAGCCGCGCGAGTGGCGACCGCGGTGGGAAAGGGCGGGCGGAAGATAGGGGTGAGCCGGGCCCATGTCAACGCAGACGTGCAACGAGCACGCGTGGTTGGGCTGGGTCGTTCGATCCATCGAATCCGATGCGGACCAGCGGCAGCAGATGCTCGGAACCTAGTCCACCGGATGCAGCGCGCAAGGCTGCTGGCAAATCGGCAAACGCGCGCAATCGAATCGCAAATGGTCGTCGACTGCGAGCAGCTCGGCGGCTGCGGCTTCCACCGAGCCCGGCGGCAGCAGCGCGGCGAGCCGACGCGCCACCTCGAGCATCCGTGCGCTGCTGGTGGCGTGGTGGCTCTCGATCAGCCGCAACCGGTACGCCATCAGGCGGACGGCGCGGGTGGGCACGAACGCGATCTCGGTGTGGGTCGGTCGGCTCCACAGTCCCACACGCACCATCTCGCGCACCAGCCAGAACACCGCGAGCGGGCCGGCACCGCGCAGCAGGCCCTGCGTCAGCGAGCCGACCAACATCTCGGAGGTCGGGGTCTCGGCGAGCACGGTCGGCAGATCGGTGCGGGCGGCGAGTGCGCGGCCACCGATGACGGCGTCGAGCAGGATCGTCCGCACCTGCTGCGACGCCGGATCCGGCATCGCCAGGCCCCAGCGCACCAGGACCTCGGCGAGCGCCTCGGGTCGCTCGAGCAGGATGGCGACCGGGCCGAGCGCGCCGACCCGCTCGACGAGCAACGTCGCGAGCGCGCCGTCCGGGCGCGCGGCGAACAGGCGCGCCAGCAACGACGCGAGGAAGAGATGCCGCGCCGGCTCGTTCTGAGCCATGCGCGTCTCGAGCCCGTAGGCCAGCAGCAGCGAGCCACCGCCGAGCCCGCGCTCGCGGCCGATCGCCCGCAGTTGCGCGATGACCTCGGCCGGCTCGGGCGGCTCCTGCAGGCAGGCAACCTCGAGTCGGGCGTGCTCGGCAATCGACGTCGGCGTCACGATCGAGCGCGGCAACGTCGGCACCGCCACCGCCGCCGACGCGGCCTGCGCCACGGGTACGCGCGACACAGGCGGCTCGGGCGTGTTCTCCGCTACGAGCTGCTCCTGGTAGGCGCGGAAGGCATCCTCGTCGACCGGCGGCGCCTCCGGCGGCAGGTCCGGCAGTTCCTCCTCGCCCTCGGCAGCGGCGGCCGCGGCTGCCTTGCCCTTCTTCGCGGCGGGCGCCGGTGCGGGCGTCGCCGGTTCGGGAGCCGGCGCGGGCGCGGCCGCCTTGGCCGGGGCAGCTGCCGCCGCTTTGGCCGGGGCCGGCGCAGGGGCCTCGGCCTCCTCCTCGTCGCCGTCGTCCTCGGCTTCGGCGGCTTCGTCCTCCAGGAATTCCTCGACGTCGATTTGGCGAAGCCGCGGCGCGATCTCCTTGCCCAGATCGGTCAGGCCCCAGCGGATGCCGATGAGCTTGATCCGACCGCTCGCGACCATCCACTTGATCCAGTTCTGGAAGTCCGTCAGCCGGATGTGCTCGCCCGGATAGACGTAGCTCGTCAGCATGCGGTGCAGCTCGTAGGTCGAGTGCAGGCGGCCACCGCCCTCCATGTCGAGCGCCTCGAGCACGTACTTCACCAGCAGCGTGTTCTGGTCGAGCATGCGCTTGAAGAGCGAGGCCTTCTGCGCTTCCTCGTCCTCGAGCGCGTCGTGTGCCACGGCCCACGGCCCGAGCTTGACCTTGGCGCCCTTGTTGACAACGTCCAGCAACTCGAAGAGGACCGGCGTGGTCTCCTTGTCGTAGGTATTCGCGTCGCGGAGCCACTCGCGCAGTTCCTTGAAGGATGGTGAGGTCCGACCCACATGGGCGATGAGCCGGTTTGCGTGGGCGAGCAATTCCTGCTCGCGCACATCCGGGAAAATGGCGTAATCGACGCGCTGGACCATGGACCGAGCCTCCGCTGAACGGACGCGCGGCGTCCGACGGGTGTGGTCGGGGAGTGTAGCGCGCGGTCGGGTCCGCGCAAAGGCGCGTCGTGTTGACCGGTCGGGTGCCGCTCCGTAGGATCGGGGGCTCTACGCCTGGGGGGCAACCGTGCACGCGATCGACCGTACAGCTTGGCGCACCCTCTCGGCCCTGCTGGCCCTGTTGATCGGCGTGCTGCCGACCTTCCGGGCCGAGGCCAAGAGCCGCGCTCGCAAGGAGCGGGTCCTGATCTTGCGGGTCGAGAGTACGCAGGTGCCCGATGCCGAGCGCGTCGCCCTGACCAACGCGCTGGCCGAGTCGGCGCGGCGCTACAAGCACTACGATATCGTCGTCAGCAAGGCCGACCTGGTCGAAGAGATGTTCGAGTTCGAGTGCACCGAAGCCGGCGTCGAATGCCTCGAGAAGATCGGCAAGAAGCAGAAGGTCGATCGCGTGGTGTATTCCGAAGTCGCCAAGGACGGCAGCGGAAAACTCGAGTGGTCGATGCGCGTCGTCGGGCTGCGTCCGGTCGCGCGCGTCGAGCAGTCGACGCGGCAGCCGCTCGAGGGCCACGACATCCAGAAGGTCTCCGAGCGCGGCCTGCTGGTCCTGATCGGCCCGGTCGACCTGCCCGAGCGCGCGGGCACCCCACCCGGGACGCTGACGGTCCGCCTGGCCGGTGGCGGCGTGGCGCTGGTCTACGTCAACGAGAAGCTGGTCGGTCGCACCTCGGTCGGTGGCCTGACGGCGCCGCTCGCACCAGGGACGTACCGGCTGCGCGTGGTGCGCGCCGGCTACAAGGAATGGACGACCGTGGTCCGCGTCGCGAGCGACAAGACGACCGAGATCGCGGTCTCGCTCGAGCTCGCGCCTGCGCCGTCCGCGCCGCCGCCGGGCGCTCCGTCGCCGGACGAGGGACTCGCCTCGAAGTGGTGGTTCTGGACGGCGATCGGCGCGGTCGTCGTCGGCGGTGGCATCGCAGTCTACGCCCTGACGCGCGACGACGGCGCCGGCACGGTCGGCAACGCTTCGTTCAGCTTCGACAGCGGCGACGCCCACCTCGACCCGGTCTTCAGCGGGCAGTAGGACAGCATGCGAACGACCGCTCCCGGTACGAACTCCCCCCCCGGCGCCCGCCGCACCGCCCGCCCGCTCGCCGGACTGCTGATCGGCGCCTTGGTCGCGTGCGGCGGCTGTGCGGTCGACGACGATCCCGCGGTCGACGAAGGCTACGGCGTCTTCGCGTTCGCCCTGGGCTCGAAGGTCCCGGGCGCTTCGCACATGAGCGTCAGCGTCTTCCAGGGGCCCGTGACGCAGCCGAATCAGGTGCCGCGCTACGCGCTGGGCTGCGTGCCCTATGCCGACGCCGACGGCTCGGTGAAGAACCCGTTCACGTTGGATCAGCTCCCGGTGCGCAGCGACTACGCCGTGCTCGTCGAGTTGTTCGCGGACTCGGATTGCACCGACACGGTCCTGCGCGCCTATCGCGGCGGCATCGCGGTCAAGGCCGTGACCACCGCCGAAGCGGCGGAGCACCCGTACTACTTGCAGCCGGCGATGCTCGGCGCCTTCACGGGCATGGCGCAGGCATCGGCCGAGGCCGCGGCCGAGGTCGCCAAGCGCTCCTGCACCGCCGACGCCGAATGCCAGAGCGCGCACCCGGCGGCGGTCTGCCGCAACAACAAATGCGAGCTCGAGAGCCTGTTCCCGCTCAACGGCGGCGCGCGGCGCGGCCTTCCGACGGCGACGACGCTCGAAGACGGTCGGGTCGTGGTGCACGGCGGCGTGTCGGTGCCCGGCGACGGCAAGTCCTGGACGGCCACGTCGCAGCGGGTCGAGGTCTTCGACCCGCGCCTGGGTCGCTTCGAGTCGCCTGCGGCGTTGATCGACGCGTTCGAGGACGTCGCTCGCACCGCGCTCGGGCAGACGGTCGCCGCGGGCAGCTCGGTCCTGTGGACCGCGGCCGGCAGCAGCCGCCTCGTCATCGCTCGCGAGGGCAACAAGCTGCGCACGGGTCTGGACGCAGCGAGCTGCACGCCCGGCTCGACGACCTGTCCGGTGAGCGACGCGTTGGCGCGGGCCGACCTCGCCGGCAAGGTCTCGGTGGCCACGACGCTGCCGGCGCCGCGTGGGCTGCCGATCGTCGAGCGGATGGTGACGCCGGCCGGCCAGCGCTTGTTCGTCGCGGGCGGTGCGCAGCTGCCCCTGCCGAAGTCGGGCGACTCGCGCTTGGGCGATGCCCGCCTCTGTCAGCTCGAGGCGTCGACCGCGACGTGCACCGACGCCACCGGCTTGATGGCGGCGGCGCGGGCCAACGCCGCGACGCTCTGCCTGGATCGGACGGCGCAGGGCTGCCGACGCCTGCTGATCTTCGGTGGGCGGGCGAGCAAGGCGGCGCCGCTCGCCGAGATCTACGACGCGACCAACGACGTCTACGAGGCGGTGCAGTTCGCTGGCGGCAACGTGCCCGAGCAATCGCACGGCGGCAGCCTGATCGCGCTGGACGGCAAGACCGCGCTGCTGCTCGGTGCCACGTCGGCCGCGCTCTTCCTCGATCCGGCGGGTGCCGTGGCGCCCGGCGGCATCGCTCCGCTGCGCGTCGACATCGACGAGTCGACCTCGCCGACGACCCTGACGCTGACCCCGATCGCGCTCGGTGCGGCCGCCGGCAGCGACGGCGGCAAGCGCGCGTTGGCGACGGCAGCGGCCATCCCCGGTGGTGGGGCCCTGCTGGTCGGCGGTGTCGACGCCGCCGGGGCCATCCTCGGTGACGCGCTGCAGTTCGACGCCGAGGGAACCATCGTCGGTCGCGTGCAGCTCGAGCGGGCACGCTACGGCGCGCGTCTGCAAC
Organism: Pseudomonadota bacterium; assembly: GCA_041163625.1. Taxonomy (GTDB): domain Bacteria; phylum Myxococcota_A; class UBA9042; order UBA9042; family UBA9042; genus JACKFC01. The sequence goes on from JBEARB010000181.1 coordinate 7,407, forward strand.
CGATCGGAGGTGCCGGCCCGTTCGGCGGTTGCCTGATGCTCGTCGGCGGCTTCTCCGCGGCGTCCGGCGGCGCCGACGAAGCGATCTCGCACATCGAGCTGTTCTGCCCCAAGGCCCCATGACCCGCCTGCCGGCCGCCCCGGCCTGGCCTGCGTTCGGCGTCGGCGCCGCTCTCGCGGTGTGGCTCACCGCCCCCGCCCTCGGCTTCTTCGACGCGGGCGAGCTCGCTGCCGCCGCGGTCGAGCCCGGCGTGCCGCACCCGACCGGATTCCCGCTCCTGCTGCTGGTCGGCCAGCTCGCGCGTCTGCTCCCCGTCGGCACGCTGGCGGGCCGCGTCCACGCCATCGGCGCGCTGGCGACGGTCGCTGCCGCCGTGCTTCTGGTCGACGTCCTGCGGCGCGAGCTTCGACGTGCGCTGCCGCCGTCGATCGCGTCCGGTGTGGTCTTCGCCGCGGCGATCGGTCTGCCCGCGATCGGCAGCGTGGCGTTGCATGCGCGCCAGACGGAGGTCTATCCGCTGGCGCTGCTGCACGCGGTCCTGCTCCTGACCACCGCGCTGCGCGGCCGCGGTGCGCACCGACTGCTCGCGACCGTGGCGCTGCTCGG
>JBEARB010000182.1:0-46695 GCA_041163625.1 Pseudomonadota bacterium
GGCCCATCCGCTGCGCCACGCGGTAGTGCGCGACCGCCTCGCCCAGCCGCCCGAGCCGGACCAGCGCGTTGCCGAGGTTGTAGTGGACGGCGGGCGCCTCCAGGCGGTGCGCGAGCAGGCGTTCGTAGCCGCGACGTGCGGCCTCGTAGCGCTCCGCCAGGTAGTGGGCGTTGGCCTCCTCGAAGCCGGCATCGAGGGTCTCGGCGCCGGCACGCGCCGCCGGTACCATCGCCAGCCCCACCAAAAGCCACGCCATCGAGCGGGCGGACGCGCCGCGCTGCGGCGTGCGATCGATCTCGCGCAACGCGGCGACCAGCGCCGCCGTCGTCCGAGCCAGGTCGCCGGCGCGGTCGTCACTCGGTGCGAACCGGGCGTAGTCGCAGTGCTCGAGTTGGGTGACCAGCGCCTCGGCGGGCGCGCTCGCGACGCCCTGTCGGCGCAAAAGATCGCGCATCTGCGCGAACGTGCGGCCACGAATCTCCAGCTGTAGGCGCGTCTCCAGGTAGGTCTGCACGGCGGCGCGCACCGCCGCGTGGTCGCCGGCCTCGCGCGCTGCGTCGAGGGCGGCTTCGGCGGCTTCGAGCGCCTGCGCGACGCGCCGAGCCGGCGCTTCCTGGCTGCGACGACGCTGCACCACCCATCCGAGCAGCCAGAGCAGCCCGAGCGCCCACGGCAAGCTCGCTGCCAGCGGCACCCACGCCGCATCGCCCAGCGATCCGCCGCTGGCCTCGCCGAGGCGCGCCTGGGCCGCGATCGGTCGCAGTTCGCGTCGCGCCGGCGTGGGCGCCGCCGCTGCGTCCGCCTCGCCGGCGGTCGGCGCGGCGGCGACGGGCTCACCGGTCACCTCGACCGTGAACGGACCAGCCGAGCTCGCGACGTAGCGCTCCTCGAAGGGGTCGAAGGCGACGAACTCGAGCACCGGGACCTCGAAGCGTCCCGGCGCGTCGAACGCAATCGTGGTCTGCCAGGTGCGCGAGCCCTCGGGCCCGTTGGCACCGACGGTGATGGCCGCCTCGTCGCCGGCACCGGGCAGCGGCGTGGTCCGCATTCCTGGCACCGGCGGTGGCTCGATGGCCTTGATCCCGTACAGATTGCCGACGCCCGAGACCTGGTAGGCGATGACGGCGCGCTCACCGGTCGCGAGCTTCAGGGCCTGCACCTTGCGTCCCCGGTCGAGGAGCCAGCCGGACAACTCCAGCGTGCCGACATGGCCCGGAACGTATGCCGCCGGCTTGCCTTCGGTCGGCAGCGGCTGCACCTCGACCTCGATCGGCGGCGGACCGACCTTGTAGGCGCGGGTATCGAAGAAATTGCTCACGTCGACGCGGTAGCGCGGGCCGAGGATCTCGTGTTTGCCCGGCCGCGTCGCCACCAAGAGCACCTTGCGGGTGGTCTGGCTCATGTACGCGCCGCCCCCGAATCGCACCGGCTGCTGCTGCGACTGCTTGTCGGCGAGGAGATCCTCGAAGGTGAAGTTGCCGTAGTCCGGCTCTCCGATCTCGCGCAAGCCCGTCACGTTCTGGTTGCGCGACCAATAGAGGTCGTAGCCGAGCACGAAGGGCTGGCCGACGTAGGGCCGCATCACGTTGATCAGCGGACGGACGAAGAAGGGCTCGCCGAGGTAGCGCGACGGCGCCGCTGCCTGGTCGGGCGGCAGCGCCGGGCCGAGAGAGGCGCGCGCGTCGACGACCTCGACGAAGACGTCCTGGCCGCGGGCGACTTCGCGGCCGTCGCGGCGCAGGCGCGCGCCGAGGATGCGGTGCCGCCCCTTGCGTCGTGGCGTACCGACGTAGGTGAAGCGCTCGGAGCGCTGCACGCGCGAGCCGAGGATACTGACCTGGCTCGAGCGCCCGGTCTGGCTCAGGTCGAAGCCGTCCGAGGTCGGCGGCAGAAGCTCGTCGTAGTCGCCACTGCAGACGATCTCGACCGTGACGGTGTCGCCCTCGGTGACCCGCAGCGGCTGCACCTGCGTCTCGACGCGCGCCGTCGGCGGGGCCGCGACCGCGGGTGCGGCGAGGAGCACCCACGCTACCCCGAGCCACACGCGCGTGGCCCACCTCGCGACGCGGCGACGCACGCTACCAATCCTTGATCGGCCGCTGATTGCGGAACGGCGACTTGCGGAGCGCTTCCTCGGCCTCGAGGTTGCGCGGGTTCTTGTCGTGGCGCTGCATCTGCTGGCGCAGGGCTTCCTGCTGCTCGCGCTCCTGCTGCTGCTCGGGCGATTCGGGCTTGTCCTTCTGATCCTTGTCGTCTTCGGGTTTGTCCTGCTCGTCCTGCTTCGAGTCGTTCTTCTGCTGGTCCTGGTCCTGCTTCTGGTCGTCCTGGTCCTGCTCGTCCTGGTCGGGGTTCTGTTGCGGGTTGTTCTGCTCCGAGGGCGGCGGCGGCTCCTCGACGCGCAGCACGTAGAAGTTCTCGCTCCCCTCTGCGGGCTTGACGTGGACCTTCACGACGCGGTCCTTCTTCTCGCCCTTGAGCGAGAGGCCCGAGACGGCGGTGCGTCCACGGCGGGCGGCGGGCGTGTCGTCCTTGCCGGCGGTGCCGCCGGGCAGCGCGGGCGCCTGCGTCTCGGCGACGGCGAGCTCTTCGCTGCCGTCCTCGCTGGTGGCGCGCATCTGCAGCGCGCCGTGCGCGAAGTCGTAGCGCGCCGAGACGCTGATGTTCTGGCCGGCCTTCTGCTGGATCTCGATCCAATCCTCGTCGCCCTTGCACACGCGGTAGAGGCGCTCGCTGCCGACCTCGATCGGCTTGGCTTCGCCGGGCTTGTCGTCGGGCTCCTGCTCGTCGTTGCCCTCGGGGCAGGGCGGCAGCACGCGCAGGCCGAGCCGATAGGGCAGGTCGAGTTGCGCCAACCGCGACTGCACCGCCGGCATCGGGTAGCCCTCGGGCAGCACGATCTTGCGGATCTTGCTCGGTCCCGACGGCGCGGGTGGGGCGCCGCCCGGACCGGCGCCCGGCGCCGCGCCGCCCGGACCGAGGGGCGTCGCGCGGATGCCCGGCGGATTCGGCTGTGCCGGGCCCGGCGGTGGCAACCCGCCCGGATCCGGTGCACCCATCGCCGCGTCTCCGTGGCCCGGCGCGTCGACTTCGACCTCGCGCGCGCCGTCCGGCAGCGGCGGCAGCGGGAAAATCGGATCGGCCACGCCGCCGCCGCTCACGCGCACCCAATAGGCTCCGGGCGGGGGGGCGAGCACGGCCGCAGTGCGCGTCAGCGCCTTGGCATCGGCGCCGAGCGCGCCGCCGCGCGCCTGCCCCCAGATCTCGCCCTTGGCGTCGTAGACCGTCACCGTCAGCGCGCCGGCGAGGCCGGGTACGTCGGGCAACTCCTCGAGGTTGGCGACCAGATCGACGAAGAGGCTCTCGCCCTCGCCGAGCTCGACCTTGTACCAATCGTCGTCGCCGGGGCAGAGCTGCAGGTCGTCGATCGGCCCGGTCAGCTCGGCGGAGACGAGCCGGTTCGCTGCGATGGCCGCGTCGTTCTGCTCGTAGGCGTCGTCGCGCAGCGCGCACGGCGGCGTCACCTCGAGCATCAATTCGACATCGGCCTCGGTGTCGATACCGCCGCGCACCCGCACGACGTACACACCCGACTCCGGCGCCATCGCGAGGCGGGCGAGGTGCCCCTCGCCGCGCTTGGCGGCGTGGCGCAGCGCGCGGCCGGTGCGGTCGAGGATGTCGATCTCGAGCAGGTCGGTGCCGAGCTCGAGCTTGTGCTTGGCCTTGACGACGAGGCCCTGCCCGCGCTCGAGGGCGATCGCGAGGTGATCGTCGTTGCGCGGGCACAGGCGCAGCGCGAGCGGCTGGCCGGCGCCGACGGCGCGGGCTTCCGCGAGGGTGTCGTTGGGCTCGAAGCGGTCCTCGAGTCGCTCGCACGCCGGGAGCACCTTCACTTTGAGCGTGTACGGCGCCTCGACGCCGGTGACGTTGCGGACGTCGAGCAGCAGCCGCTCGCGGTCCTGCCCGACCGTGCGCTGCACTTCGGTCACCGGCGGTTTGCCGGGCTCGCTCCCGCGGAGCCGCTGCGCGCCGGTCCCGTCGAGCAGGGCGAGGTCGAGCTTGCGATCCCCGCCGGCCTGACCGAGCAGCGGGTCGACCTGCTGCGGCTCGGCCTCGCTGCCGATGGTCACGCTGGCGGTCAGGCGGTCGCCGCGCTGCAGGTCGAGCGCGAAGACGTCCCGGTCGAGCGGACACGAGCGCAGCTCGAAGCTGGTCTCGCGCTCTTCGGTCGAGAGCTCGAGCGCCGCCGCGCGCTCGGGCTGGTCGTTGGGCTCCATCGTGCGGTCACGACGCTCGCACGGCGGATAGGCGAGCAGCACCGCGATCTCGAGGTTCTTGCGGATCTCCGGCCGCTCCGGACCCGCCACCAGCGCCTTTTGCAGCGCCTCCACTGCGAGCCGATAGTGCTCGGCGGGGTCGGGCGCAGCGGTCGCCGGCGCCGCGGGGGCGTCGTCGTCCTGCGCGGCACCGGCGTTCACGGCCTTCTCGGCCGCCACCTGCTTCTCGAGCGCTTGGCCCCACAGCAGCTGGTTGGTGCCCGAGGCGTAGTGCAGGTCGGCCTCGAGCTGCGGGTCCGGCTCGGACATCGCCGAGAGTGCGCGACCGAACGCAGTGGCGGCCTCGGCGTGCTGGCCGACGATCGACTGCGCGAGTCCGAGGTCGTACCAGAGGATCGCGTGCTCGGGCCGCGTCTTCTGGGCCTCCTCGAAGGCGGCCCGGGCATCCCCGGCCTTGCCGCCGGCGATGAGCTCGCGGCCGCGCGCGACGTCGGGGTTCTCGCGGTCGAGCCACGAGGGATCGATGCGGCGCTCGGCCTGCGTGCGCTCGTCGTCCGGCACCGCCCCCTTGGCGTCTGCCGCCGCAGCGGGCGCGGCCTTGGTGGCATCGGCGGCGGGCGCGTCCTTTGGCGGCTCGGTCGCCGCGGCGGCCGGCGCGGGATCGGCCGCAGTCGCCGACGACGGTGCGCCGGAGAGCCCGAGTAGGAGCAGGGCGCTGGTCACCGCCGCCGCGCCGCGTCGACGCTCGCCGAGACCCAGCGCGAGCAGCAGGAGCAGCAGCGCGGGGCCGAGCGCCCATTGGAAGCGATCCTCACCCAGCATCTTGAAGCGCTCCCGGTACTCGGCCTTCTCCAGCGCGTCGAGCGCGGCGAAGAGCTCGGGCACCACGGTCTTGTTGGCGTAGTGGAAGGATTTGCCGCCGGAGGCGTCCGAGACCTGACCCAGCAACTCGAGGTCGAGCTTGGAGAAGATCGGGTTGCCCTGCTCGTCCTTGAGGGTGCCGGTGACGCTGCCGTCCGGACCGACGATCGGCACGGGATCGCCGAAGCTGCTGCCGACGCCGACGGTGTAGACGCGGATGCCCTTGGCGGCGGCTTTCTTGGCCGCCTCGACCGCGTCGCCCTCGTGATCTTCGCCGTCGCTGAAGATGACGATCGCTTTGTGCTTGCTGCCCTTGAACTGGGGCACGAGGTTGTCGCTGAGCTTGGCCTGCTCGGATTGCTCCTGCCCGGTCAACACGTCGGCGGCGACGGAGATGGCGCGGCCGAGGTTGGTTCCGCCGACCGGCATGTCCTCGACCTTCAGCTCGGCGAGGTAGGTGCGGATCACCTCGTGGTCGGTCGTCAGCGGGCATTGCACGAAGGGGATGCCGGCGAAGGGCACCAAGGCGACGCGGCCGCCGGCGAGGCGGTCGAGCAGGCCGGAGATCTCGAGCGAAGTGCCTTGTAGGCGATTGGGCACGATGTCGCGCACGAGCATCGACTTGCTCGCGTCGACCGCGAAGACGATGTCGATGCCGGCGTTGCTGACCTCGGTCTCGCGCAGGCCGTAGCGGGGGCGGGTGGCAGCGAGCACGAGTAGCAGCAGGGCCAGACCGACCAGCAGCTCTCGGGCGAGCGCGCGTCCCGGCGACCGGTTCGCGAACAGGCGCGCGACGACCTTGCCGCGACCGAGCCGCGCCAGCGCCGCCTCGGCCCGACGCTGTCGCCAGACGCCCCACGCCGTCAGCGCCAACGCCACCAGCGCCAGCCAGCCGAGCTCGGGGTTGCCGAAGGTCAACGCGTCCATCGCCCAGGTTCCTCCGTCCGTCCGCTACGCGGGAAAGCGCGCCAGCAGCGTGCGCCGCAGCAGCAGGTCCAGGCCGAGCAGGCAGAGCCCGGCCACCAGCCAACCGAAGAACAACTCGCTCCGGCTGGTATGCACCTTCACCTCGAAGGTGGTTCGCTCGAGATCCTCGAAGTCCTTCTCGAACTTCTGCGGATCGTAGGAGGCGTAGAAGCGCCCGCCGGTCAGCTCCGCGATCTGCTGGAGCAGCTCGGGGTCGGTCGGGAAGGGGCGCTCGGGGCGTTGGTAGACCACGCGCCCGAAGCGATCCCGCAGCAGCGTGCCGCGCAGCGGATCCATCGCCGGCAGGCGGGACTCCCGGCCGTTGCCGACCAAGAAGGTGTACATCCGCACGCGCTCGCGCTCGGGCAGCGAGGCGACGTATTTCGGCACGGTCAGCGGGTCCAGGCTGCCGCCCTCCTGCTTTCCGTCGGTGATCAGGATCAGCATCTTGCTGCGCGATTTGCTCTTCTCCAGTCGCAGGAAGGCGCGGTTGACCGCGTCGCCGATGGCGGTGCCCGAGCCGGCGATGGTGCAGCCGTTCATGCAGCCGTCCTGATCGGCCGAGAGGCGGCGTCCGTCGTCGAGGACCAGGGCGTCGAGCGCGTTGAGCAAGCGGACGTAGTCCAGCGTCGGCGGGAAGCGCAGGTAGGCTTGGCCACCGAAGATCACCAGGCCGATCCGGTCGGCGGCGCGCTTGCGGATGAACTCCTTGAGGATCCGGCGCGCGGTGCCGAAGCGGTTCAGCGGCTCTTCGCCGCCGGCTTGAATGCGCTCGATCTCCGCCTCGGTCGCGTCGATCGCGTTCATCGAGCCGGACATGTCCAGCGCGATCATGATGTCGATGCCTTCGCCCGAGAGCAGTTCGCGATCGACGCGCTGCGGCCTCGCCATCGCAACGACCAACGCCAAGAGCGCGAGCACGCGAAGAACGTCGGGCAGCCAGTGCATCCGCGCCCGCGTCGAGACGGGCACCGCCCGCGCCACCCGCAACGACGAGAACTGCATCGTCGCCGGTCGCGTGCGCAGCCGCTGCCAGCCGAGCCAGAGCACCGGCACGAGCAGGAGCAGGAACCACGGATGCTCGAAGGTCAGTCCGTTCACGACGGCCTCCCCCCGAGCAGCAGCGGCAACAGCAGCGCGACTACCGCCAGCAGCGACATCGCGATGGTCGAGCCCCAGGTCGCCTTGGGTGTGCGGAGGCCGAAACGCGCGTCGATCACGCGGGTCCGCGCGATCTGATCACCGAAACGCCGCAGCTCCGGGAGCTGCAGCAGCGTCGCGATCTCGAGGATCAGGCCCGCGCCGGGCAGGACGAAGGCCAGGTTGCGCAGCAGGCGTTGGCCGGCGCCGGCGGGGCGGGCTGCGATGCTGGCGTCGAGCGCCGTCTCGAAATAGCGCACCGACTCCGGATCGGCCTCGACGTTCGGATCCCACTCGGCGATGCGCAGCCCGAAGAGCTCCTTGCCCGGCGACCCGTCACCGAGCAGGTCGCGGCCGGCCATCCAGAGCAGCATCAGCAGGTAGGCGCCGTCGAAGAGGCTGCGCTGGCCGGTGTCGATGGCGAGCCACGCGAGCAGACCGGTGACCACGGCGCCGAGCATGGCGTCGAAGGCGAAGGCGACCACGCGCAGCTCGAGCGGCGCCATCACCTGCACGCGCAGCTTGCGTTGGCGGGCGAGTCGAGCGATTCGCTGGGCGCGCTCGCGTTCCAGCTCTTCGGCCGATTGCATGGTGCGCTGCACGACCTGCCGGATCCAACCGAGTTGATCGCGCAGCCGTTCGGGCGTCGCGGCCTGCCGGGCGAACTTGACCAGGTCGCCTTCGGCCGTGAAGTCCTGCAGCTCGGCGATGGTCAGGCCACGGATCGACTGCTGCGAGAGCGACTCGATGAGCTCGGTCGAGGTCATGTCGAGCGCGGGGAAGCGGTATCGCTCGCCGAGGTAGGCGCGCAGGATCTCCGAGAGCTCGCCGTAGACCAAGCGCGGCTCCTCGGTCTCGATGCGCTCGGAGCCGGAGAGGTCGTCCAGGCGCGCGAACGCCATCACGTGGGGTGGGATCTGGGGCTCGGGTTCACGGACGCTCAGCCGGTCGCGCAGCAGCCGCAGCGCCAGCATCGTCAGCGCACCGCCGAGCGCGAGCATCGCCAGGATCAGCATCCCGATGCGCAATGGGACGTTGTCTTCGACCAACGGCAGCGGCGGTGGCAGCGGCGCCAAGGTCGGCGCCGTCTCGTCGCCGAGGCCGCTGCGCACGGCGATCTGCAGCGCCGGCACCTTGACCGTGCCGCTCTCGCCGGCGCCACCGCCTGCGGCGACGCGATGCCAAGGGATCTCGATGGCGCGCGTCCGCAGCAGGCCGCTGCGCGCGACGAGGGCGGGGATTCGCATCGTCTCGACGATGGTCGGCGGATCGCCCGGCTCCTCGCGACGGTCGGAGCGACCGGGGTCGCCCTGGATCGCGAGCAGCGGCGCGAGCGCCGGCCGGGACGGGAAGAACGCGCGGACGTCCTGCGGGTAGCGCAGCTCGACGACCAACTCGACGCGATCGCCGAAGACCGGCTCGGCGGGCTCGACGTGTGCCTTCACCGTCACCGGTGCCGGCTTGGGCGCTGCGTCGGCCGGGGGCGTCGGCATCGCCGCCGGGCCAAGCGCTGGCGCGCCGACGGCCGCCGGATCCGCGGCCGGCGTCGGCACCGCCGCCGGGACCTGCGCTGCCGCGATGCCCGCCACGAGCAAGCAGCAGGCGCCCAACAGTGCCCCGATCGGTCGCAGCGTTGCCTTCATTGGCGTGCCGCCCGCCGTCGGAAATAGCCCACCAGGGCCGGGAGCCAGGGCTCCCCGACGGTCGCCTCGATCGGTTCGAGGCCGTGACGGCGCAGCAGGCGCTCGCGCTCCTTGCGCTGCTGACCGGCGATGCGCTCCCAGGTGCGGCGACCGGCGCGGCTGCTGGTGTCGACCCAGAGCACCTCGCCGGTCTCGGCGTCTTCGAGCGGCAGCAGCCCGACGTCGGGCAGGGCGTCTTCGGCGTGGTCGCGGACCACGATCGGCACGACGTCGTGGCGGCGCGCGGCGACGCCGAGCGGGCGGCCCCAATCGTCGGCCAGGAAGTCCGAGAGGAAGAAGACCACGGCGCGCTTGCGCTGGATCCGCGAGAGGTAGTCGCAGGCGACGCCGAGATCGGTGCCGTGCCCCTTCGGATCGGCCTCGAGCAACTCGAGGATCACGCGCAGCACGTGGCTGCGGCCCTTTTTCGGCGGGATGTAGCGCTCGATGCGGTCGGAGAAGAGGACCAGACCGACGCGGTCGTTGTTCTGGATCGCCGAGAACGCCAGCGTGGCCGCGATCTCCGCGGCCATCTCGCGCTTGGATTGGTCGATGGTGCCGAACATGCCCGAGGCCGAGAGGTCGACCGCGATCAGCACGGTCAACTCACGCTCTTCCACGAACTTCTTGACGAAGGGCTCGCCGGCGCGGGCGGTGACGTTCCAGTCGATCAGGCGCACGTCGTCGCCGGGCTGATACTCCCGCACCGCGTCGAAGCTCATGCCTCGACCCTTGAATACGGCGTGGTACTGCCCGGCCATCACGTCGTTGACGAGACGCCGGGTGACCAGCTCGATCTCCTTGACCTTCTTGAGGACCTCGTCGGTGCGAGCCATCCCTGCAAGCCTCCCGTCGCTCTGCTAGGGCACGTCCACGCGGTCGAAGATGCGCTGCACCACGTCTTCGCTGGTCAGCGACTCCGCCTCGGCCTGGTAGTTCAGGATCACGCGGTGACGCAGCACGTCCTGCCCGACCGCCTTGATGTCCTCGGGGATGACGTAGCCGCGACCGCGCAGGAAGGCGTGGGCGCGCGCCGCCATGGTCAGGAAGATGGTGGCGCGCGGGCTGGCGCCGTAGTCGAGGTACTCGGCGACGTCGGAGATGCCGAAGCTCTTGGGATCGCGGGTGGCGAAGACCAAGTCGACGATATAGCGCTTGAGCTTGTCGTCGACGTGGATCTCGCGCACGACCTGGCGCGCCCGCAGGATCGCGGCGCCGTCCGCTGCCGGCGCGACCGCCTGGCCGCCGCCGCCGGTGGCGAGGTCGAGGATCTGTAGCTCTTCGTCCTTGCTCGGGTAGCCGACCTTGACCATCAGCATGAAGCGGTCGACCTGCGCCTCGGGCAGCGGGTAGGTGCCTTCCTGCTCGATCGGGTTCTGGGTCGCGAGCACCAGGAAGGGATCGTCGAGGGTAAAGGTGGTCTCTCCGATGGTGACCTGGCGCTCCTGCATCGCCTCGAGCAGCGCCGACTGCACTTTCGCCGGCGCGCGGTTGATCTCGTCGGCGAGGATGAGGTTGCTGAAGATCGGGCCCTGCTTGACGCTGAACGTCGCGTCGCGCGGGTTGTAGATCTGGGTGCCGAGGATATCGGCGGGCAGCAGGTCCGGCGTGAACTGAATGCGCTGGAAGTCCACCGACATCGCGCTCGCGAGCGTCTTGCAGGTCAACGTCTTCGCGAGGCCCGGCACGCCCTCGAGCAGCACGTGGCCGCCCGTCAGCATGCCGATCAGCAGCCGCTCGACCATGTGCGACTGACCGACCACGACCTTCTGCACTTCACCGAGGATCCTGCCGATGAACTCGGACTCGGCGCGTACCATCTCGTTCAGCACCCGGATGTCCTGCATGAATTCGCTCCTTTCATGGTCCGCTGTGGGGCAGGGCCGAGGCCTCGAACCGACTTGCGGGCGCGGACATTCCCGAACCCGCGGCAGCGGGGGCAGGGAGGATAGGACGCCGTTCGCGCTTGTCGAGTCGCCCCCGGAGGCGCGTCGTCAGAATTCGCGTACGCGCCGTCAGCGGAAGCGGCGGAACCAGACGCCCGGGCTCTTCTGCCAGCCCGCCCAGGCGACCACCCAGACGTCGGCCTCGGCGTCGTAGACCGCGTGAGCGCGCAGCGGCAGATCCGATTTGTCGAGCAGCTGCAGGGCGCCGCCGAGCTGCTTGCCGTCGTCGCCGTAGGCGGCGTAGCTGCGCTTCCAGGCGACGATCCCGGCGTCGGCCTCGTCGCCGATGGCCAAAATCTGGCCGTATTTTCCGGCGTAGGTGCGCAATCCGTCGACCACGGGCGTGGCGACGTCCTGCACCGAGCCGAGCGCCGTCCCGTCGGTGGCGATCCGGCGCGTGCGCTGCTGCACCGAAGGCAGCAGATCGACCCAGCTGGCGGTGAACAGGAAGTTCGGCTGCGTCTGCAGCGAGAGCGCGGCCAGCGCGACCGGCTTGGCCTGCGGCGAGGCCAGACCGAAGCTCTGCGGTGGCGCGGTGGCCGCGAGCGAGCCGGTGGCCTTGTCCTGGTACGGGCGCCAGACCGGCCCGGTATCCGGGTCGAAATAGCTGACGAGCACGGCGCTCTGATGCACGGCGAGGTCGCCGTCCTTGCCCGAGGTGGAGACGACGACCGGCGTCTCCTCGGCCGTCTCCATCTTGCCGTCGGCCAGCAACGCCTTGACGCGGGTCGCCTTCACACCGCTCGACGGGCGACTCCAGACCACCAAGAAGCGACCGCCCTGCAACGCGGCGACGCGCGGCCGGCACGCGCCGCTGCAGCCGTCGGCCTCCAGGGCGATCGGCGTCGCCTTGAAGACCAGATCCGGGTCGACCAGCACCGCCCACAGCGCGTGTGGCTTGGTCGCGCCCTTGCCGTCCCGTCCTTCCCAGACGAGCAAGCCCTGGCCGCCGTTCCAAACCAGCGCGACCTCGCCCATCGCCGCTGCCGGCACCGACGGCGTGCCGTCGTAGGCGTTCAGATCGTCGAGCAGCGGTGGCTTGGTGGTATCGACGGCGCCGCCGACCAAGGTGACGTCGACGCGCCGCAGCCTTGCCTTGAGCACGTTCTCGATCTCGCGCCAGACCACGTGTACGCGCCCGCTGCCCGGCGCGCCGGGCAGCACCGTCACGCGGCTGTGGTGGCTGCCGGTCAGCGGCTCGAGCGCGTCGCTCTTCGCGAGTTCGGTCGGTGCCTCGTCCAGTGGGTCGATTCCGAACAGGCCGTCGCGCTCGACGCTGAAGGCCATCAGCACCGGCTTGAGCTGCGCCGTCCGCACCCAGACGCTGCCGCGGAACAGGCCCTTGTTGGTCTGGTCCACGAAGACCCAGCCCTGCGCGCCGGTGTATTTGGTACCCGCCAGATCGGCGAAGCCGGCGACCGCGCTCGCGGGCTTGCCGGGGCCGACCTCGTGGCTCGAGCCGCCGCTCGCGTCCTGCGGGAAGCGGATCTGCGCGTCGAGTCCGCCGCCGCCGATGGTGGCGCCGCCGAGCTTGACCTTGTCGGCGACGTCGATCTGCTGCGCCGCGGCGGTGCTGCCGCCGGCATCCGGGACGCGGGCGACGATGCCCGAGAACGCGCCGTAGCCGACCGCGACGGTGCTTGCCGCCGACGTGACGCCTTCGACCGTCACCCGAATCGTCGCAGAGCCCGGGCGTACGCCGACGATCCGGAGCTTGCCCGCGCCCGTCCGCCAGACCACCGCCGCCGGTGGACCCTTGGCGTCGGCGACCGGGTCGTAGCCGAGCGCGTGGTCGGCACCGTCGATCTCGACCGTGACGTCCGCGCCGTCGGCCAGGGTGCTGGTCTGGCCGTCGCCGCCCTTGATCTCGACCAGGGCCTCGGCGTCGCTGCCGATCGGCAGATTGTCCGGCACCGTCAGCTTCACGGCGCTGGTGCCGCTCTGGACGTCCTCGGGCGGGGCGGTGTCGGGCACGTCGGCGACGTCGGTCGCGGCGTCGTCCTCGGTCTCGAGGTCGGTGTCGTCGGTCGCGTCGACGGCATCGGCGGTGTCGGCGAGGGCGTCCGCACCGCCGTCGGTGGCGTCGTGGCCGAAGACCGGGACGACGATGTCGCTTCCGCCGGCGTCCTTGTCCGACGCCTCGTCGGTGCCGCACGCGCCGGCGCCGAGCAGCAGGAGCGCGGCGAGCCAGCGTGCGGCGACGGCGCGACGTGCGGGAGCGTGCGATTGCGGGTGCGTGGGCGAATCCACGAGGAAACCTCCGTCGGGCCGGGCGCGGCCTGTGCGCGGGTGCAGCGTGCCGTGTCTCGCGCGCCTCGTCGACCTCAGCGCCAGAACCCTTGAAGCGCACGAAGCTGCCCGCTAGAACGCGCCGCATGATCGACCCCGACGCCGACCTCCTTCGACTCCGCGCCGCCGCTGGGCGCTACGAGGCCGAACTCCTCGCCTGGATCGCGGCGTGGGAGCGTGGCGAGACCGATTCCGCCGGGGATCGCGCACGCTGGGACGCCTGCGCGCGCAGCCTCTTCGCGCTCCAGCGCGAGGCCATCGCCCCCTACGCCGCGCGCTGTGCCGGCGTACCGGCGCAAGCGGATTGGCCGCAGGCCCCGTGGCTCCCGGTGACGGCGCTGAAGCGCTACGCCTGCCAGGTGCCGTGGGCGATCGATGCGCCGACGGTCCGCTTCGAGACCTCGGGGACCACCGACGGCGCACCGGGGGTGGTGCGTCTCGCCTCGACGCGACTCTACGACGCGGCGCTCTGCGCCGGCGTGCGACGACAGCTACTCGGCCCGACGCCGGTGCCGCGCTACCGCGTGCTCTCGCTGGTGCCCGACGCTGGCCTGCGCCCGCACGCCTCGCTGGGTCATATGGTCGACGTCGTCCGCGACGCGTTCGGCGACGGGCAGGGCGGGAGCTTTCTCGGCGTGCCCCCCGAAGGCGCCAACGATCCGCAGGGTGAGCCAGCCGGGCTGCGGCTGCAGGCGTTGGAGACGGCCCTGCAGCGCGCGATCGACGACGACGCGCCGGTGCTCCTGTTGACCACCACCATCGCCCTGGAGCTGTGGCAGCAGGCCCGCAGCGAGCGCGCGCCGATGCGCCTGCCTGCCGGCAGCCGCGTGATGGACACGGGCGGACCCAAGGGGCGGCGCGTGCAGGCCAGTCGCGCCGAACAGCGCCACCGCCTGTGCCGGGATCTCGGCCTGCGCCCCGAGCACGTGGTCGCAGAGCTCGGCATGACCGAGCTGGCCAGCCAACGCTACGAGCTGCCCGGCGGTGATCCCGACGCGCCCCGCTACGTCGGGCCGCCCTGGCTGCGCAGCGTCGTGCTCGACGTCGCCACGCTGCAACCCGCCTCGCCCGGAGAGACCGGGCTGGTGGCGCACATCGATCTGGCCAACCTCGAGACGGCGGCGTTCCTGCTGACCGCCGATCTCGGTCGTCTGTCGGACGCGCCCGGCGGCGACAGCGCCCTGCAACTCGCCGGACGCTTGCCCGGTAGCGAGTGGCGCGGCTGCGGTTTGGTGGCCGAGGAGTTCTTGCCATGAGTCGAAAGCGCGGTCCGTTCGGTCTGCCCAGACCGCCCGAGCGCCTGTTGCATCGCGTGTCGGTCGTGGTGCGCTCGACCGTCGCGACCATCCGCGCCGGCGTGCCCGGGGTGGTCGTCAGCTACCTCGGCCGGCCCGATCTCGACGGCCATTACTCGCGCGACGTGTGGTCGACCCGCCTGCTCGAGATCGCCGGCGCGGACCTGCACGTGCAGGGCGCCGACGCGGTCGATTGGACGCGCCCGCACGTCGTCGTCAGCAACCATCAATCCGGCGTCGATATCCCCGTCGTGTTCTGCGCCGTCCCCGCCGGCGTCGCCTTCGTCTCCAAGGCCGAGGTCCGCAAGGTGCCGATTCTCGGTGCCTACATGGAGTCGGTCGGGATGGTCTTCCTCGACCGCGGCCGCGGCGACGCGGCGATGGCCACGCTGCGTTCGGCGGCCCGCAAG
Source organism: Pseudomonadota bacterium (assembly GCA_041163625.1). Lineage (GTDB taxonomy): Bacteria > Myxococcota_A > UBA9042 > UBA9042 > UBA9042 > JACKFC01. Next base: position 14,864 of record JBEARB010000182.1, read on the forward strand.
GTCCGTGAGGGCCGCAGCCAGATCGTCGTCTTCGCCGAGGGCAAGCGCAGCGCCGACGGCTACGTGCGCTTGTTCAAGAACGGCGCGTTCGTGCTCGCCAAAGAGGCGGGCGTCCCGATCGTGCCGCTCGCGATCCACAACGCCGATCAGGTGCTCGGCGCCGAGCCCTTCGACACGCGGCCCGGTCCGGTTTGGGTGCGCTTCGGCGCGCCGATTCCGGTCGAGGACGTCGAGGCGCTCTCGGTCGAAGCGCTCCGCGACCGCTGCCGCGACGAGATCGTGGCGATGAACCTGGCGATGGGGGGCAAGGGCGGCAAGGACGTCTACGCGCGCCGCGGCAAGGGCCCCGAGACCGGTCGAAGCGCCGCCTAGAGGCGCGCGTCTCTAGGGCGACGCTCAGGGAGGCCAGCGCACCAGGGGCTGCGGGGGCGTCCGTGCGATCAGTTGCCGGACCAACGCGGCAGGCGGGCCGTCGCCGCGCACGAGGCGCTCCCCGGTGAACGGGTTCGGGCGGTCGATGGCGACCTCCGTCACGCCGGCGTCCGGCGTCTGCCACGCCAACTCCACGATGCCGTCTTCGCGGTGGCGCGCCTGCTGCAGGACGTAGTCGCGGTAGCGCGCGCCCTCGACCAGGGGCTGCAGCAGGGCTCGCTCTTCGGGCGTCAGCGGCGCGCGCGCCGGCGGCATGTCGGCCGAATGCTCCCACGGCTGCCAGATGTGCAGCGGGTAGCCCGGTCGCGAGGCGAAGAACCGATCGGCGCGCAGCAGTCCCGCCACGCCCAAGGCCATCAGGGCCAGCCCGAAGCCGCGCGCTGCGCCGCGCTCCAGGGAGGGTAGCGGCATCGCGGGCAGCCGCCATGCGGCGCGGCCGCCGGCGGGCAGGCAGAAAGCCAGCGCCACGACGACGGTCGTGTATTCGTACAGCCCGCCGACGACCCACATCATCGCGTGCACCGCGCCGATACCGAGGCCGAAGACGACGCGCAGGCGCGGACCGAAGGGCGCGGCGATCATGGCGAGCTGCGCGATCATCGTCAGCCCCGCCGCGCTGGCCGCGAATTCGGGGTGCTCGGCCGCGAGCGCCGTGAGCGCCCCGATCCCGCGGGGCTCGTCGACCGGCGCGCTGCAGGCGATGACGTGCCAGATCGGGCGATGATCCCAATGCCAGCCGCTGCGCACCAGCTTCGCCAGCCCGGCGCAGACGTAGCCGCCGGCGAACGCAGCGAAGGCCAGCGCCTCGGACATCGCACCGCCGCGCAACGCCGGCGCGCGTCGCTCGACGAAGCGGCCGAGGGTCCATCCGGCCAGCAGCAGGCCGATCAGGAACGAGCGCGGCGGGAAGGTCGCCATCGTGCCGAAGATCGCCTCGCCGAGCAGGTGCATCGAGACCAGCGCGAGCACGCCGGCGGCGAGCGCGTGGCGCTGCAGCGCGACGCCCAGGCAGCCGAGCCAGCCCAGGCCAGCGAGCACGCCCATCGCCTCGGGGGCGTCGGCGATCCAGCGGTAGAGCGCCGGCGAGCTCCAGCCCGGCTGCGAGAGCTGTGCCTGCGCCCGCGCCGCCAGCCAGAAGTGGATCTCGTTGGCGGCGAGGCCCGCCACGACGACGCGCTGCAGCGTGCGCGCGCGCCCGGCCCACGGAGAGGCGGCGAGGGGGCCGCTCATGGGGCCTCCCGCGCGACGCAGCGGGTGATCGGGCAGTCGACGCGGGTCCGACCACCGCGCGCGTCGAAGCGCTCGATGCGCCGGGCGAGCAGCAGCGGCGTCGCCGACGGCGTCGGAGGGTCGCCCTGATGGCGTTGGATCCAGAAGAAGCTGCGGCGGTCGTGGACCTCGATCGAGTTCCAACTGCCGCAGACCTCGGGGCCCGGGCGCGCGTAGTCCGGCGGCATCGCGTCGCAGCGATAGTCGACGAAGCGGGTCGGTTCACGCGCGCGGCCGTCCGCTTGCAGCACCACGAGCCGGCTGCCGCCGGTCGGGGCGTACGAGAACATGTCCAGCGCGTAGAACGGCCACACGTGATGCACCACTTGTGCCGTGAGCACGACGAACAGGAGCACCGCGAGGCTCCAGCGCGCGGTGGCGGGCTCGGCGCTCGGTTCCGCCGTCACGCTCGGCTCGTCGCGCGGTCGGCGGCGCCCTAGTCCCGCGATCACGGCGGCTCCGAGCACGACCACGAGCAGGCCGATGCCGCCGGTGTACCAGAGGTCGGCCGGACCGAGCTGCTGCATCGACGGCCGCGACTCGTCGGCGAGCGCGATCGCCTCGGGCTGCGCCACGGACTCCGGCGGCAGCTCGAGACGGTGCCCGTCCGGCAGCTGCACGACGCGTTGCATCAGCCTCGACCGCGCAACAGCGCTCGGCGCGAGGACCGCTCCAGGTCGCGCCCGCAGTACTCGCGGAATGCGGCGCGGTGCTCCGCGGCGTAGCTCTCTTCGTAGGCGTCGATCTCGCGCTTGCCGCCGAAGACGAGCTGTTCGACGAGCCGGCCGTCCTCGTGTTCGAGCACCCGCGCGCTGCGCACACCGCCGGTCGCGCGCACGGTCGGGAGGTGCTCACCGACCCACCACTTGCGCACCAAGCCACGCCGCTCGGCGTCTTCGATGTGGACCTCGGTCTCGAGCACGATCGGGCCGCCCTTGGCCTCGGCGAGCAGGTGCGCGAGCTCGTCGAGGTTCTGCACCTCGAGGTCGGCGCGGGCGCGGCCGTCCCCGCCGAGTCGCCGCACGTGCACGGTGCGCAGGCCGCGGGCGCGCGCCGGCTCCAGATCGATCTGGTCGAACGCGCTGACGTGCAGCCAGGCGTCGCGAGGTACGGCGGCGCGGGCGATCGCCATGCGGACGATGGCATCCCAGGCGCGTTCGGTCGGCTTGTACGCGCGGACCTCGGCCGAGGTGATCACCAGGTCCCAGGCGATCCGCAGGGTCGACATCACGTCGAGCTGGTGGTTGGCGTCGCTGTTGGCGAGCACGCCGATGCGGGCCATCGATTGGATCGCGCCGAGCGCGCCGGGGGCGTCTCGGAACGCCGGCAGTCGGCCCAGATCGTCGGCGAACAGGCCGATGACGGCGGGGCGCATCGCCGGACGCATCGCCGCGATGGCGCCCTTGACCACGGCAGCGTAGGCGACGTGCCGATCGCTGCGCAGTTGCTGCTGGCAGCCCTCGAGGAAGCGTCCGAAATCCTCGTCGCTCTCGATCTCGACCGGCTGCATATGACCCCGCAGGTCGATCAGCGTGCCGAAGCAATCGAAGGTGACGAGCTGGATGTCGGCCAGCCACACCGGCGCCTGCTGCGCTTCGCTCATCCCGGCCTCCGTCGCACCGAGCTCGGCTCGGCGATCTCGTCTGCCGTCTGTAGCACGGCCGCGACGCCGCGCCAAAACGCGACGCGCCCGCGCCGGACGATACCGACGCGGGCGCGCGTTGCGGCTGTGCCGTGGACTAGAGCTTCTTGGCGTTCTTGGCGAGGTAGCTCGCCACGCCGTCGGCGTCGTCCTTCATGCCGGCCTTGCCCTCTTGCCAACCGGCCGGGCAGACCTCGCCGTGCTCCTCGTGGAACTGCAGCGCGTCGACCATGCGCAGCATCTCGTCGATGTTGCGGCCGAGCGGCAGGTTGTTCACGACCTGATGCTGGACGATGCCGTCCTTGTCGATCAGGAACGAGCCGCGGAACGCCACCGCGCCGTCCTTGAGGACGTCGTAGTCGCGGGCGATCTGCTTGCTGAGGTCGGCGACCAGCGGGAAGCTGACCGGGCCGATGCCGCCGTCCTTGACCTTGGTGTTGCGCCAGGCCCAGTGCGAGAACTTGCTGTCGACCGAGACGCCGATGACCTGCACGTCCTTGGACTCGAACTTCGCGTTGCGGTGATCGAACGCGATGATCTCGCTCGGGCAGACGAAGGTGAAGTCGAGCGGGTAGAAGAACAGCACCACGTACTTCTTGCCGCGGTAGTCCGACAGCTTGATGTTCGCGAAGCTGCCGTCGCCGAGCACGGCCTCCGCGTCGAAGTCAGGGGCCTCCTGGCCGACGAGTACGCTCATGGTTTCTCTCCTCTGAGTTGCAGTTCGATAGTGGCCGCCCATCGTGGGCGGCGCGGCGGGTGATACGCGAGCGGGCTGCGCGCGGCAAGCCGGACCGGGCCGACCACGCACAAAAGCTAAGTTTTCGTGGCTTCGATGCGCCGACTGGGTCGTTTTCTTGCGAGGCCGCCCCGCTCCCCGATGCTCGCGGACAGCAGAGAGGTCCGCATGTCCCGCAGCTTCCCTTCGTCCGCTCCTTCGTCCGCCGCTCCCGCGCGCTTCACCGTCCTGCCGGGCGGTCGCGGGTCCGCCGCCGCTCGCGCCGTCGTCGCGCCCGCGCCGGCACCGACGGCCGGGCCCTTCGTCAAATGGGTCGGCGGCAAGACCCGCCTGCTCGAGCAGCTCGAGCCGCTGCTGCCGCGCGAGATCGCGCGCTACTCCGAGCCCTTCGTGGGCGGCGGCGCGATGTTCTTCCACCTGCGCGGGCAGGGCCGGCTGCAGCACGCCGCGCTCACCGACGCGAACCGGGATGTCGTCACCGCCTACCGGGTGATCTCCGAGGACGTCGAGCTGCTCATCGACGCGCTGAACCTGCACGAGCGCCGCTACCTGCAGCGCGACGCCGACGGCCGCGCGGCCTACTTCTACCGGATCCGTGAGCGGCATCCCGTCGACGTCGAGATGGACGACATCGAGCGGGCTTCGCGGATGCTCTTCCTCAACCGCACCTGCTTCAACGGATTGTGGCGCGAGAACAAGTCGGGCCGCTTCAACACGCCGCACGGCCGCTATGCGCGACCGCAGATCGTGCAGGCGGACAAGCTCCGCGCTGCCGCCGCCGCGCTGCAGGACGTCCACGTCGAGGAGCGTGACTTCCGCAAGCTCCCCGAACTCGTGCGCGAGCACGACATCGACTTCGTCTACCTCGACCCGCCCTACCACCCGATCTCCGCGACCTCGGCGTTCAACGCCTACGCCGGTGGCGGGTTCTCGGCGCGGGCGCAGCGTGAGCTCGGCGAGGTCTGCCGAGAGCTCGACCGGATGGGCGTGCGCTTCATGCTGAGCAACAGCGACTGCGAGCTGATCCGGAAGATCTACAAGGGCTTCGACATCCAGGTCGTGAAGGCACCCCGGGCGGTGAATTGCCGTGGCGATCGCCGGGGTGACGTCGACGAGGTGGTCGTCCGCAACGCGATGCGGTATTGAGTCGGCCCATGCCGACGCCTGCCGCGACGCCCCGCTCGAACCCATTCACGCAGACCGACTCTGCCGCACGCCGTACGGGGTCGCGTGGCCGTTTCGTGGCGCGTTGGCTCGTCGTCGCCCTCGCGTTGGCGTGGCCTGCGCTCGCACGCGCGGATTGGGCGCTGCCGCCGGGGCAGGAGGCCGCCGTCGAGCGGGCCGTCCGCGCTGCCTTCCCGGAGCTGGCCGATCCGGCCATCGCGATTCGCGGCGCGGCTATCGAATTGCGCCTGGACGCCGGCGTCGTCCACCTCGAGCGCGGCGAGAACGGGAACCTGCGCTTGCGGGCCGATGCGGCGACGTTGCCGGCCGATGCCCTCGCCGCCGCGCAGGCTCGGCTGGACGCCGCGGCGATCGCGCTCGATTGGCAGGAGGTGCAGCCCCCGATGCCGAACGCCGCGCCGTCTGCGGGTCACGGCGCTGCGCCCGATGTGCCGCCATCGGGCGAAGCTGCGGCGGCCGCCGCTGCCGCCGGTGCACGTCCTGCCGCGGAAGCGCCGGCAGCGCCCGCCCCGGCGGATGCCGTCGAGGCGGCCGGGCGCGGCTTGGCCGACGCCCTCGATCTCGAACGCCGCGCCGCGCACGGGCGTGATGCCGTCCGCGAGGCCGCGATCGCGGCCGTCTCGGCGCTGCCCGAGGCGACGCGACCCGAATGGATGGACATCGACGCGGCGCTGCTGCAGCGCGCCGGCGGCGCGGACGCCCCCGGCCGCGCGCGCGCGGCTGCGGCCGCCGACCGGCTCACTCGTGCGGACGCCGTGCCCGGTGCCGACGCCGCTGCCCGCGCCGCGCTGCGGGTGCGCGCCCTCGCCGTCGCCGGCCAGGACGACGCCGCCGTGGCCGCAGCCGCACAGGCACCCGCGCCGCGCTGTGCCGTGGCCGCGCTGCTCGAGCGCGACGCCGTCCTGCGTGACGACGCGGCGCTGGCGCGTGACGCCGAGCGCTTGCTCGCGACCCACGCCGACTGCGCCGAGCTGGCCGCGCCGCTGGTCGCCGCCATGCGCCGCCGAGGCGACGCCGCCGGCACCCTGCCGCTCCTCGAGCGGATCGCTGCCGCTCGGCCGGAAGACGGGTTCGTGGCACGGCAGCTGGCCTACGCGCACGCCCGGCTCGGTCATCCCGACGCGGTCTTCCCGTTGCTCGATCGGGTCATCGCCGCCGGCGGACTGAACGACAGCGAGCTGGTCGACGTCAGCCACATCGCCACCGTCGTACAAGCGCCCGACGCCTGGATCGCCTCGCTCGAGCAGCGCGCCGCCGCCAAGCCCGATGACGCCGACCTCGCGTTCTTGCTCGGCGTGGTCCTGCACTACCGCGGTCGCTGGGCCGATTCCGACGCCGCGCTCGCGCGCGCCGAGGCCCGCCACGGGCGGATCGCGCGTCTGCTGATCTATCGGGCGATGAACCACCACCGGCTCGGCGACGACGAGCGCGCCGCGCCCTTCATCGAGCGCGCCGCCGCGCTCGGCGCCGAAGACCCGGACGTCCTCTACTGCCGCGCCGTGATCTTCCTGGACCGCGACGCGGCCGGAGCCAAACGCGACCTGCAGGCCTATCTCGAGCGCACTTCCGGCACGGCGGAGGTCAACCCCGGCAAGCAGGCCCGTGTTCGCAAGATGCTCGTCGATCTGCAGGACTGCGAGAGCGCGCGCTCGCCGCGGGCGTGCCTGGAGCAGAAGGCGTTGCTGCGGCTGTTCGTGCCCTCGGCGGTCGGCGGCGTCCTGCTGGCGCTCTTGGCGATCTTCCTGTGGCGCCGCTATCGCCGCGGCGGCGCTGCGCTGCTCGTCGCCGGCTTGCTCGCGTCGTCCGTCGTCGCCTCGCCGGGCCCCGCGCAGGCGCAGACCGCAGCATCGTCCGCCGCCGCCAAGGTGCGCACCTCGGCCGGCTACGCGCTCTGGAACGACGCCGAGCGGCCACCGCCGCGCGCGCTCGTGGCCCAGCTCTCCTGGCTCGATCGCGACGACGCGGTGCAGGTGGCTGTCGCATCGGGCCTCTGGGGCGCGGTCGCTGTGGCTTTTTTTTTCTGCTGCCGGCCTGGCTTCGATCCGCACTCGCCCCGCTGACGCCGCGTGAGCGCGCGGGCCTCGGGCTCGCCGTCGCGCTCGGAGCCGCGCTCCGCTTCTTCGAGCCGATGCACCTCGGCATGGTCTACAAGGGCTACGAGCTGACCGGGGCGGCGGCCGACCTGCTCTCCGTACCACGCTACGGGGCCGGCAGCTTGGTCCTGCATCGCGCGGTCTTCGCGCTGGTGCCGCCGGATCATCGCGCGCTCGTCGCCACCCACACGCTCGCGAGCGTCGTCTCGTTGCTGCTCCTGCCGGCCGGGCTCTCGTACCTGCTCGGGCGACGACCCGAACGCGGAACGGCGGTCGTCGTGGCGGCGTTCGGCCTGGCGCTGCTGCCGCAACTGGTCGTCGACGCGCGCAGCGAGAGCATCCTCACGCTCGGCGTCGCGGTGCTCGGCGTGGCTTGGCTCGGCTTCGCGGCGTGGTGGGAAGGGCAGGGCGGCGGGCGTGCGCTGGCGGTGGTCGCGCTGGCGGTGGCCCTCGCCGCGACGATCCGTCCGGAGTTGCTGGTGCTCGGCCCGGCGTGGCTGGCCGCGCATGCCTGGGTGCGCCGGGACACCGTCGGCGCGGACGTGGACCGGCGCGCGCGATGGCGCGCGCTGGCCGCGGCGCTGGCGGCCGGTGCGGTGCTGTTGGTGCCGCACCTGCTGCATCTGCGCGCGACCACCGCCGAGCAGGTCGCCACCGGCGCGCTGCCGCCGCTCGACGGCCGTGCGGTGCTGCGCACCGTGGGCGTGATGGCGGGCGGCTCGGCGCTGTTCCGTCCGGCGATCTTCCCGACCTTCTGGCTCGCGCTGCTCCTGTTCTGGGCTGCGCCGAGCTTGCGCGCCCACGGCGCGCGAGCCTCGTTGGCGATGCTCGCCTTGGCGGTCCTCGCGACGGGCTTGGTCGCGATCGATCTGCCGGACGTCTCGCTGCCGCGGCTGCACGCGGCGGCGGCGGCGCTGGCCGTGCTGGGGCTGGCCCCGGCAGCCGTGGCGGCCTTCGCGCGGCTGCGTCGACGACTGCCGACGGCGGCGGCGATCGGCTTGCTGCTGACGGCGGCCGTGGCCTCGGCGGTGCCGTCTTGGCAGGCCCGTCGCGCGCCGACCGACGAGGACGCCGAAGACGCGCTCGCCCGGCTCGCCGAAGACGCGATGCCCGCCCGCGGCGGCTGTCTACTGCGCCTGGACGACGGGGATCCGCCGCCACAGCGCGTGCATCGACACTTTCCGGACTACCGCTTCCTGCCGCCGGTTCGGCAGGCGCGGGTGCTGCCGCTGCGCGCCTTCCGGGATCGCGGCGCGCTCGCCGGGTGCGAGCGTGTCGTTGCCGTCCTCGGCACGCGCTGCTGGCTCCATGCCCGCGACGACGCCGACCGCGCCGGAATGCTCCCGCTCTGTGCCGAGGTGGCGGCGCTGCCCGGCGCCGAGGAGCGCTTCACGACGACGCTGCCGGTCCGCGGCACCGACGGCTTCGGCTGGGCGCCGCAGCGCGAGCGATGGACGCTGCGCCTGGTCGCGCTACCGACGCGCTGAACCTTCGCGCTCGGCGCGCGCGAGCTCGGATTCGACGACGGCTTCGAGCTTCTCGAAGCCGCCCTCGCCGAGGTGCCGCAGCGTCGCGACGTGGCGGCCGTCGGCGCCGATGACGATGGCGGTGGGCACGGCGACCAAGCCGAGGCGCTTCCACCAGACCTCCTCGCCGTCGAGCGCGATGCGGTGCGCGATCTTCCGTCGCTTCGCGAGCTCGCGCATCTCCTCCGGATCTTCGTCTTGCGAGACCAACAGGACCTGTAGCGGCCGCGCGTGATGGCGCTCGGCGAGTTGGTCCCAGCGCGGCAGCAGCTCGGTGCAGGTCTGGCACCAGCTCGCCATCACGTCGAGCACCACGACGTGGCCGCGCATCGACGCGATCCGGACGGTGCCGCCGCCGAGCAGCGGCGCCTCCAGGTCGGGGAACATCGGCAGCTTCGCGCGCTCGGTCTGGTCGGCTTGCTCCCGGGGGGCCGCCGCGTGGCCGGGCTGGCTCGCACCGGCGCAGCCCGAAGCGCACCAGAGCAGGGCGGCGATCATCAGCTTCTTCGTGTGCATGGGGACCTTCCGCGGGCGCCGTTGGTCGGCGCCCCGGTCGATGATAGCCTGCGTGGCGCGGCGCGGCGAACGCGGCACGAGAGAGGCGCATGGGCGGTCTGCTCACCATCGAGACCGGGTTCACCTGCAACAGTCGCTGCCGCTATTGCACGCAGCTCGACTACCGCGTGATCCCGCAGGCCGACAAGCTCGATCTCTCGACCGAAGAGATTCGCGAGCGCATCGCGTACGCCGCCCGCAACGGCTTCGACCAGGTCGGCTTCTCCGGCGGCGAGCCGACCATCCGCCCCGACTTCGTCGAGTTGATCGCGTTCGCGCGCGAGCACGGCTTCAAGCGCATCGGCGTGACCACCAACGGGCGGATGCTCGCCTATCGCAGCTTCACCGAGGCGGCGATGCGGGCGGGCTTGGACGGGTTCACTTTCAGCCTGCACGGTCACGAGTCGGCGGTGCACGACCGCATCACCAACGCCAAGGGCGCGCTCGAACAGGCGCTCGCCGGGCTGCGCAACGTCGCCGAGGTGCGGCGCCGCTTCGACCTCGAAGCGCATTTGATGAACAACCAGATCCTGCTGCCCGAGAACGCGCACCTGATCCGCGAGGTCGTCGAGACGATGGCGCCCTTCGGCACCCGCCTGTTCATGATCCAGCCGTTCATCGCGCAACGCAGCAACAGCGACGAGATCGGGCGCTTCTTCGTGCCCTACGACGACATCGTCGCCAGCGTGGAGCGCGCGATTCCGGCGCTCGAGCGCTACGGCGCGCGGATCAAGCCCTACAACGTGCCGAATTGCCTGCTCTGGCGCTTCGGTCCGCGCTACGTCGAGCCGCAGTTCTACGGCATCAAGCCCTTCCGCGAGTACGAGCAGAGCGCCCCGGGCGAGTTCCGTGACTTCAAGGTCCGGCAGTGGTTCCGCGTCCCGCAATGCCGCGACTGCGAGGAGATGTGCCCCGGCTTCCGGATCGAGCAATACCCGCAGGCGCAGCTCGTCGCCGACGTCGTCGACGCCGCAGACCGCTTCGTCGCCTGTGCCGCAGAGGCGTCGCCGGCTCACGAGGCCGGCCTGCTCTTCGGCGGTACCGAGCTCTTCGCGCCCGAGGCCCTGCGCGAAGCCTTCCGCCGCACCGCCGACCGCCACGGCCCGGTCGCATGGCTGACGGGGCTGTGCGAGCGCAGCGATCGCCGCGCCATCGCGCGCTTGGTGCCCGAGGTGGCCGACGCGGGCTGGCTGCGCGAGATCGTCCTGGTCGGCGCGCCGATGGATCAGCGCTTCCTCGCCCAACGCGTGCTCGAGAAGGGCAACCTCGAGGAGCTCCGCGCCGGGCTGCACTTGCTCGGCGAGGCGCGCGAGAAGGGCGCCACGATCCCGCCGATTCGCCTGCTGCTCAACGTGGGTGACGCCCGCCGGCTGCTCGACGACCCGGCGGTCTCGGACCATTGGGCGCCGTTGCTGCGCGCGCTGCAGCGGGCGGTCGGTCCCGACGGCGCGGCCGAGGTCTGCTTCGCGGTGCCGAATTTCCCGCGCGGTCAGCAGCCGCCCGACATGCGGCGGCAGTTCGACGAGACCCGCACGCTCGGCGCGCGACTGCGGGCGGCCGTCGAAGTCGCCGGGTTGCCGGCGCGCCTGGTCACCTTCGGCGCGGCGCGCCGGCTCGCGCCCGACCACGCCGAAGCGATGGCGCTCGCCGAAGCGGCCTTCGCAGAGGCGCTGCCGGCGGAGGATTGGTCCCGGCGTCTGTTCCGCCATCCGGCCGCCATGCCCGAGATGGACTTCCTGACCTGGATGCCGCCGTGGATCTTCGAGCGATTCGGCGCTGGCGGTGCGCCTGCCCCCGCCGAGCCTGCGCCGACCGCCGCGCCGGCGGCGTAGCGACTTGGTTCGCGCTCAGCGCTTGGCTGGCGGCTCTTCACGGCGCTGGTCCAGCGGGATGGCGATGGCGGCCCAGCTCCACGCCGGCTCGGACGGGACGCGACAGGCCGAGCGAGCAGTCGTGCGGTTGTCGATCAGGAGCACGTCGAAGCGGTCGGTGCCGTCGGCGACCTCGACTCGGCTACCGGGCGCGACCAAGCGGGGGTCGAGCGGGTGCCGCGCTCCCTGCACGCCGCGTAGCCAGGCGGCGCGTCCGAAGCGGAACCAGCTGTGCTGATGCGTCTCGTCGCATTCGACGCCGAAGCGCCCGGCGGTGTGGTAGACGGCCATCGTCGTCGGCGCGATCGACCGCAACACGGCCGGGATCCCCTCGTCGTCGAGGACGCGGCGCTGTTCCACCGCGGCGACCAAGCGATCGAGCGCTTGGTTCTCTGCGGCCGCCGGTGCTCGGAGCCAGACCGACAGGCCGACGTCCTCGCCGTCGTCCTCGACGTGGCGGCGAACCAGCAAGTGCACACGGACCGGATCGCCCGGCTCGAGCGGCAGCCAGCGGCCGGCGCCGATTTCGTAGAAGAGCGTCTGCCGCTCGCCGTCGAGGCGCTGCAGCAGCAGCTCCGAAGGCGGGCCGCCTGCCGGGCGGCGCACGTGCGCCCGGACCACACCCAGGACCGCATGGCGTGTGACCACTCCCGGCGCGCCCGGCGCGGGTGGCGGCTCCAGGCGTGCCTTGGTCGGCGGCGCCGCGCGCAGCCAGAAGGCGTCGCCGAAGCGTTCGGCCGGACCGCTGCAGCCGACCAGCACCCAGCACGCGATCGCGGCGGCGAGCAGGGGAGGGCGGCTGTGGCGCATCGGCTGCATGGCGCGAGGCTAGAGAGGACGCGGGCAATTGCCAACTTGGTCGTGCATCGGTCCGGGCGCGCCGCGCGGCCCGTGCGCCAGTGGCAGCCACGGCCGCGCTCTGCTACATTCCGCGCCGCTTCGCAGGGAGTTCGCCCGATGATCGTCCAGCCCGTCACCCCCGAACTTCTCCGCCGACCTGCCGAGGGTTGGCGCACGGCCGCGACCGTGGTCGCGCTGACCGCGGTGGTCGTCGTCGGCGGCTGCGCCCGCAAGGGCGAGGTGCCCGCCGCGGCGCCCGCGCCGACCGCGTCCGCCCCGACTGCGGCTGCCCCGACTGCGGCTGCCGCGACGGCGCCGCAGGCCGCCGCGCCCGCCGAAGCCAAGGCCGAGGTCGGCGCCGCCGCCAGCGGTCAGTCCAGCGAAGAGACGATGCGTCGCATCATCGCCGAGCGCGCCGCGGCCGCCGGCGTGCCCGAGGTCGGTGACCAGGTGCCGGGGCTGGCGCCCGAGCGGATGGCGGTCGAGATGGCCCGCGCCGGCGGCAGCCCGGGCGAACGACGCTTCGAGGGACCCGCCGATCTGGTCCGTCGCATCCGCAACGTCGCGGCCAACCACAACCTGCCGGGACTCGAGCGCTACATGACCCCGAAGCTGGTGGCCTCGACCCGTGAGATGATGCCGCAGCACGCCGAGCGCTTCTGGCGCCACCTGGATCGCTACGCGCAGGCCGGTGCGCACGGCTTCGAACTCGAGCAGAAGGCCGGTGCCGAAGAGGGCACGCTGGAATTGGTCGTCAAGGCAGCGCCGGATATCGTGCTGCGCCCCGTGCTGCGTCGGACCGACGCTGGTTGGCGCTTCGAGCGCTTCTGAGCTCACCCCCCGGAGGAATTCGATGTACCTTCAGCGTCATCCGCGCGCCGCCGTCGGTAGCCTCGCGCTCGCCCTCGCGCTCGGCGCATGCGGCAAGAAGGAAGCGCCTGCGCCCGAGCCCGAGGCCCCTGCTGCCCCGGAGGCTGCGGCCGAGGCTGCGCCGACGCCCAGTCCGTCCGAGCCGGCGGAGACCGCGGTCGCACCGGCCGAGGATGCCGGCAGCGCCGAGCCCGCCGTCGATCCGCGGCAGAACGCCTGGAGCGTCGCGCCCGTCGCCGCCAAGGTGAAGGAGGGCGACCGCGTCTACGTGCTGACCAAGGGGCGCGACCGCTCGATGACCGACGGCAAGGCCGTGTATCAGCTCTTCGCGCACGACGTCGCCGGCGTCGAGGGCGAGCTGGTCCACATCGCCGAGATCGGTGGCGGCAAGTTCACCGTCGCCGGCAACTTCGTGATCCACGCCGGGGTGGAGAAGGCGTCGGACCTGAAGGTCGGTGACGCGGTCTTGGCCGAGTGGGCGAGTTCGCTCAAGCATGCGGTGGTCGTCGGCTTCGAGGGCCCCAAGGACGCGCCCGAGAAGGTCAAGATCCGCTACACGGACCTGCCCGAGAGCTGGCCGGACGACAAGGTCGTCGCCACTCGCGCTCCCCGTGAGCTCACCCGACTGCAAGACGGGCTGATGCCCGGCAACTACGCGCTCGCCCGCGACGACGGGCGCGACGCGCTGGTGCTGCTGATCTCCCGCAACGCCGACGGCGGCTGGCTCGCGCAGCGTTTCGGCGGGCGCGTCACGACCTTCCCGGCCGACGCGCTGACCGCCGTGCCGCTCGCGCCCAAGCTCAAGCGCGGCGACAAGGTCCGCATGCCGTGGGTCGGCATGTTCATGCCCGGCAAGGTCACCAAGGTCGCGGGCACCTGGATTCACGCCAAGGTCGAGGGAATCGGCCAGAAGCAGCCGATCTCGGCCGCGATTGGGCAGGTGATGCCCGAGTCCGCGATGCCCAAAACCCCGGCGCCCTAGCGCCGCCTGGAGTTCGCGATGTCCTACCGCGTCCTACTCGATTCCTTCCCCGAAAAGCGCCGCGAACACATCGAGCGCGTCGTCCACAAGCACAACCGTCGCCTCGACCACCACGCCTACGAGGCCCTGGTCGGACGCGTCGCCGACGGCACCCCGAGCGTGGTCGCGACCTACGTCGAAGAACACGCGGCCCACAACGTCGTCGACGAGCTCGCCTACCACGGTGCCAAGGCGCATATCGAAGAAGACGCGGCTTGAGCGACCCCGGTGCCGGCAGCCGCATCCCGACCGGGCGTCTGAGCCTCGGGGCGTGCGCTCAGACGGCGCCGACCTCGGGCTTTCACCTCGTCGATCTCGCCCGCCGCGAGGTGCGCTACCTGCGCCTCTCGCTGACCGACCGCTGCAACTACCGCTGCGTCTATTGCATGCCCGCCGAGGGCGTGCGCGTTGCGTCCCGCGCGGACCTGCTGGAATTCGGCGAAATCGAGCGTCTCGTGCGCCTCTTCGTCGGGTTGGGCATTCGCCACCTCCGCCTGACCGGCGGCGAGCCGCTGGTTCGCCGCGACGTCGTCGAGTTGGTTCGTCGCGTCGCCGCCGTGCCGGACTTGGCCGACTTGGCGATGACGACCAACGCGCATCTCTTGCCCGAGCTCGCCGCGCCGCTACGGGAGGCTGGGCTGCGCCGCCTGAACGTCAGCCTGGACACGCTGGATCCCGACGCCTTCGCGACGTTGACGCGCGGCGGTGACTTGGCGCGGGTGCTGGCGGGACTGCGCGCAGCGCGCGACGCCGGCTTCGACCGCATCAAGCTCAACGCCGTCGTCGTGCGCGGTCGCAACGAGGCCGATCTTCCGGCCCTCGCGGCGTTCGCTGCCGGGCAGGGGCACGTCTTGCGCTGCATCGAGTTCATGCCGATCGGTCTGGACGACGCCTGGTCCGGCGCCGAGGACGGCACCGGCGGCTTCCTGCCTGCCGACGCGATGCGCGCGCGGCTGCGCGAGGCGGGCTGGCAGTTGCAGGACGATCCGGACGACTCGGCGGTCCGCGGCGGCGGACCCGCGCGCTACCAGCGCGCGCTGCACCCCGACCACGGCACGCTCCGACTCGGCTTCATCACGGCCGTCAGCGACCACTTCTGCGAGACCTGCAACCGGGTGCGCGTCTCGGCCACCGGCGTGCTGCGCGAGTGCCTCTCGGCGCCGGGGCGGCTCTCGTTGCGCGACGCGATGCGCGCCGGACTCTCGGACGCCGAACTCACGGGGCTCGTCCGCGACGCGCTGCTGGGCAAGGTCGCCGGGCACCGCTTCATGGTCGGCGAGCAGACGCGCGAGGCGATGAGCAGCATCGGCGGCTGAAGCGCACTATTGCGCGAGCTGCCAACCGACCAGCAGCGCGGCGGCGAGCACGCCCGCGGCCAGACCGCGAGCCGCGCCCGTCGGCGCCGGCGAAGGCGGCAGCTCGCGCGAGAGCAGCAGCCCGCCCAGGAGCCCGAAGACCAAACCGCCCATGTGGGCGCCATTGTCGATGAAGTCGATCGAGAGGCCGATGGCGCCGTTGATGACGATGAAGAAGACGGCGTTGCGCGTCAGCGAGCGGTACAGCTCCGGCGGCACGGCGCGACGACGCGAGAGCGCGAAGCCGAGCAATCCACCCATCAGGCCGAAGATGGCACCCGATGCGCCCACGCTCGGCATCTGCTCGTGCGCGCGGAGCGTGAACGCGAGGCTGGCGAGCGAGCCGCCCAGGCCCGAGACCAGGTAGAGCGCGCTGAAGGCGGGAGCGCCGAACAATCGCTCGGTGACGACGCCGAGCGCGCGCAGCGCCCACATGTTCATGCCGATGTGGAACAGGTCGGCGTGGACGAACGTGCAGCCGAGCAGGCGCCAGACCTCGCCCGCGCCGAGCGTGCGCTCGCGCGTATTCGCGCCGAATTGCAGCACGGTGCCGTAGCTGAACTGCCGGAAGAGCGGCATCCCGTCGGCGAGCTGCATCAGCGCGAAGACGCCGACGTTCAGGGCGAGGATGGCGTTGGTGACCCAGACCCGCGGCGCCGCCCGGCGCAATCGCTCGGCGAAGATCCGCGGGTCGCGCGGGTCTGCGTGCAGGCCTTGCATCTGCGCGAGCGGGTTCACGTCGGCGAGGCTCGCGGCGGCGCCCTCGTCCAGGAGCGGGTCGAGGGCGGCACAGAGGTCGGCGTCGCCGACGACCCGCCCGGTGGCCACCTCGATGGCGGCGATGCGGGTGCCGAATTGGCTGCCGAGTCGGCCGAGCCAGCCGGGGTGGACGTGGCCGATGCTCGTGATCAGCACGATGGCGTCGGGGTGCGCGCCGCTGCCGGCGAGCCGCTCGAGCCAGATCGAGAGCGCGTCGGGATCGCTGTGGTCCCACGGCAGGATCAGCAGCTGTCCCGAGGGCAGCGGCAGCACGACGTCGTGCGGCGAAGCATCCGCCGACGTCGGCATCGCCAACATCACCGGGACCCGATTCCACACCGCCTCGTCGAGTCGCGTGCGGTAGCGGCCACCCTGGCGCAGGGCCAGCTGATGGACGAGCGCCGTCATCTCTGCGGTCGGCGGCGCGACGGACATCTGCACGAGCGACTCCAGTCGACCCGAGCGCGGGCCGTTGCGGCAATGTAGGGCGCGGCTGGCCGGGGTGCCACTTTCGGCCCGCCTTCCCTCCGACCCCAGAACACGGCAGCATCCCCGCCCATGCCGACGCCCGCCGAAGCCACCCCGATTCCGGACCGTGACAGCGTCTTGATCGCCTTGCGCGAACGCCTGCGCGATCGGCTCGCGCGCGCTCAAGAGGCCGTGCAACAAGCCTTCGACGCGGCGACGCACGAGGAATCGCGGGCCGAGAACAAATACGATACCCGGGCCTTGGAGCAGAGCTATCTCAGCGCCGGCCAGACCGAGCGCGTCACCACGCTGCGACGGCAGCTGACGGCGCTGCATCACCTCGAGCTCGCGCCCGGGCCCTTCGAGTTGGTCGTGCCCGGCGCGCTGGTCGAGGTCGAGCTCGAAGACGCGCGCGGGACGGTCGAGCGCACCGTGCTGGTGCTGCCGCTCGACGTCGGAGAGGCCGTCGAGGTCGACGGGGCCACCGTGCACGTCGTCGCCGTCGAAGCGCCGCTCGCCCGCGCGCTGCACGGACGCGAAGCCGGCGACGAGGTCCGCGTCGGCCCGCGGCTGGCGCGCGTCGTCTCGGTTCGGTAGGTTCGCCGGATTCGGCGGTCCCTGCGGCCGCGACGAGGCTCGATGCTCCCGACCGGCTCCGTTCGAACTTGTCTGCGCGTCCGCCCCGGCCTGCCGAAAGGGCGTCTGCGCGTCCCCGGCGACAAATCGCTCTCGCACCGGAGCCTCTTGTTCGCGGCCCTGGCCGACGGCACCTCCCGCCTGACCGGGCTGCTCGAGTCGGGCGACGGTCGCGCCACGCGCGGCGTGCTCGAAGGCCTCGGCGTGCGCTTTCATCACGAGGGCGAGGCGCTCTGCGTGGTCGGCGTCGGTCCGCACGGCCTGCGCGAGCCGACCGACGTGCTCGATTGCGTGCGCTCGGGCACCACGATGCGGCTGCTGGCGGGCCTGCTGGCGGGCCAGCCCTTCACCAGTACGCTCGGTGGCGACGCGCAGCTGCTCGCGCGTCCGATGCGGCGCGTGCTCGGCCCCCTCGCGCAGATGGGCGCGCAGGTGCTCGGCCGCGGAGGCGACGCGTACGCCCCCTTCACGCTCCGCGGACCGGCGGCGGACGGTGGCAGCCTGCGCGGCATCGAGTTCCACAGCCCTGTCGCGTCGGCGCAGGTCAAGAGCGCGCTGCTGCTCGCGGGGCTGTTCGCCGACGGCGAGACCGTGGTGCACGAACCCAAGCCCTCGCGGGATCACAGCGAGCGGATGCTCGCGGCGCTCGGCGCGCCGGTCCGCAGCGAAGGGTTGGTCGTGCGCAGCCGTCGGCTCGAGCGACCGCTCACGGCGCTGCACGCGGCGGTGCCGGGCGACCCCTCGAGCGCGGCCTTTCCGCTCGCGGCGGCGGCGATGCAGCCGGGCGCCGAGGTCGAGGTGATCGGCGTCGCCCTGAACCCGACGCGGACGGCATTCCTCGACGTCCTGGTCGCTGCCGGGGCCGACGTCGCGGTGCAGGAACGCGGTTCGTTCTACGGCGAGCCGGTCGGTGACGTGCGCGTCCGCGGCGCGGCGCTGCACGGCTTCACCGTCGGCGGAGACGCCGTGCCGGCGTTGATCGACGAGATCCCCGTCTTGGCGGTGGTCGCTGCCGCCGCAGCGGGGCCCTCGGTCTTTCGCGACGCCGCCGAGCTGCGTGTGAAGGAGACCGATCGGGTCGCGACGACGGTCGCGGGCCTCCGCGCGCTCGGGGTCCAGGCCGAAGCCCGCGACGACGGCCTGACGGTGCAGGGCAGGGCGGGACGTCCGTTCGCCGCCACGACCGTCGAGAGCTTCGGCGACCACCGGATCGCGATGGCGATGGCGGTGGCGGCGAGCTTGGCCGACGGCCCCGTGTGCATCCGCGACGCGCGCTGCGCCGGAGACTCGTTCCCCGGCTTCGACGCCGCTTTGGCCGAGCTCGGGCTCGGTGCCGACTGGATCGACGAGGAGGACCGATGCTGAGCCGTTTGCGGCTGATTACCGCCGGCGAGAGCCACGGGCCGAAGTTGACGGCGCTCCTCGAGGGGCTGCCGGCAGGATTGCGCGTCGACCGCGACGCGATGGCGGCGTTGTTGGCCCGGCGGCAGCGTGGCTTCGGCGCCGGCGGTCGCATGAAGATCGAGACCGACCGCGGCGTGATCACCGCCGGCGTACCCGACGGGCGCACGAGCGGCGGGCCGATCGCGATCGAGGTGCCCAACCGCGATTGGCAGAACTGGCAGGATCGCGAGGTCGCGCCGATGACGCGTCCGCGTCCGGGCCATGCCGATCTCGTCGGTGCGCAGAAATACGGCTACGACGACCTCCGCTTCGCGCTCGAGCGGGCCTCGGCGCGCGAGACCGCGGCACGGGTCGCCGCCGGCGCGCTCTGCCTGCAAGTGCTCCGCGAGCTCGGCATCGAGGTCGGCGGGCACGTCCGGCAGCTCGGCGCCGCGCACGCCGGATTGGACGATCCCGGCGGCGACGCGGCCGCCGAGGCCACCTGGCGCGCTCGAGTGGCCGCCGCCGCCGACGACGAGATGGCCGCCATCGATCCCGCCTGCTCGGCCCGCTACCGCGCCGAGGTCAAGCGCGCCATCGCCGCCCGCGACACCCTCGGCGGCGTGCTCGAGGTCGTCGCGCTCGGGCTCCCGCCGGGTCTGGGCAGCTTCGTCGCCTGGGACCGCCGCCTGGACGCGCGGATCGCGTTCGCGATGGCGTCGATCCCGGCGATGAAGGGCGTCGAGCTCGGAGACGGCTTCGTCAACGCCGGCAAGCTCGGCTCCGAAGTCCACGACGCGATCGTCGCCGAACACGGGACGCTGCGGCGACCGACCAACCGCTGCGGCGGCCTCGAGGGCGGCGTCAGCACCGGCGCGCCCTTGGTGGTGCGGGTGGCGATGAAGCCGATCGCGACGACTTTGGTGGGGCTACCGACGGTCGATCTGGCAACCGGCGAGGCCGGCGACACGGTCTACGAGCGCTCGGACATCTGCGCCGTGCCGCGCGCGCTGCCGATCGCCGAGGCGATGCTCGGACTGGTGCTCTGCGACGCGCTGCTCGAGAAGCTCGGTGGCGACTCGATGGCCGAGCTGCGCGCACGCGTCGCGACCCTGCCGCGTGATCGCATCGCCGATGTGCCGATGCGCGCCGAGCCCTGGCGCTTCGCCTACGAGGAGGTCTGATGCGCGTGCGTACGCTCGAAGTCGGGGACGCGCCGGACCTACCGCGCGCCGCCATGCGGCTCGACGTGGCCCTGGGCATGATCGACGCGGAGCGCCACGGTGCCGGAGTGCAGATGCGCCTCGAGGCGCGCGTGCCGACGCTCGACGCGCTCGGCTGGCTCGCTGCCTGGGACGGACCGAGCAGCTATTGGGCGAGCCGCGACGGCCGGCTGGTCTTCGCCGGCCGTGGCAGCGCGTTTTCGGTCAGCGGTCCGCGCGCCGAGCTCGACGCCGGTCTGCAGACACTGCAGGAGCTGCTGCGCGGTGGCGGGCCGCGTCTGCGCGCGATCGGTGGCGTCGCCTTCCACGACGCCTTCGGCACGCCCGGCGGGCCATGGGAGCCCTTCGGCGGCTTCCGCTTCGCGCTCCCCGCGATCGAAGTCGGGCGTGACCCGAACGGCTGCTGGATGGCCGCGCACCTGATCGCCCACGGTGACGAGGTCGCAGCGAAGATCGAGGCGCTGCGTACCCTCTTGCACGCGCCCTGCGCCCGCCCGCCGCTGCGCTCCACGCCCGAGGTCGTCGGTCGTGGGGGCGCACCGGCGCGCGAGCAATTCGACGCCGCGATGGCCTCGGCCAAGGCGGCGATGGAGCAGGGGGCGGTCGAGAAGGTCGTGCTCGCGCGCCAACTCGACCTCGCGTTCGCCGCCCCGGTCGACGCCATCGGCTTGCTCGAGGGGCTCGCGACCCGCGAACCTTCGACCTTTCGCTTCTGCCTGCGGCCGGCCGCCGGCGTCGCCTTCCTCGGAGCGAGCCCCGAACGGCTGTTCCGTCGAGACGGCCGGCTGATCGCGTCCGAGGCGCTGGCGGGGACGCGACCGCGCGCGACCGAAGCCGACGCCGACGGCGAAATGGCCGCCGACCTGCGCGACGCCGACAAGGACCGGCACGAGCACGTCGTGGTGGTCGACGCCGTCCGGCGGGCGCTCTCGCCGCTCTGCGAGGGGGTGGAAGCGGCGCCGGGGCCCGCGCTGCTGCGGCTCGCGCGCGTTCAGCACCTGCTGACGCCGATTCGGGGCCGTCTGCGCCGCGACGTCGAGGACGCCGCCGTGGTCGATGCCCTGCACCCGACGCCGGCGGTCGGCGGAGCCCCCCGCGCCGAGGCCCTCGCGTGGCTGCGAAAGAACGAACCCTTCGAACGCGGCTTGTACGCCGCACCGGTCGGCTGGATCGGCGACGATCACGCCGAGCTCTGCGTGGCGATTCGCTCGATGCTGGTCGAGCACGAGCGCGTCTCGCTGTTCGCAGGTGCGGGCGTGGTCGATGCCTCGGACGCGGACGCCGAATGGCACGAGATCGCCGGCAAGCTGCGCACGCCGCTGGAGTTGCTCGGCGTCGATCTGGAGGCCGCGTGAGCGACCCGGCGACCGTGCAGGGCGCTGCCTGCGCGGCCGCCGTGCTTGCGTTGGTGCGCGCCGGCGTGCGCGATTTCGTGGTGGCGCCCGGCTCCCGCAGCACGCCGCTGGTCGCGGCGCTGGCCCGCAACCCCGACGCACGGGTCACCGTCTTGGTGGACGAGCGCGTCGCGGCGTTCTTCGCGCTCGGCATCGGCCGCGCCACCGGGCGACCGGCGGCGCTGGTGACGACCTCGGGTAGCGCCATTGCGCACGCCTTCCCGGCCGTCATCGAGGCCGACGCCGACGACGTCCCGTTGCTGCTGCTCTCGGCTGATCGGCCGGCCGAGCTGCGCGACACCGGCGCCAATCAGACCATCGACCAAGTGCGCCTGTTCGGCTCGCGCGTGCGTTGGTTCCAGGACTTGCCGGTGCCGACGCTCGCGACCGGACTGCGCGCGTGGGTCGGCACCTTCGAGGAGGCCGTCGCGCAAGCGGTCGGCGCCCCAGCTGGACCGGTGCACCTGAACCTGCAGATCCGCAAGCCGCTCGAGCCGCCCGTCGGAGACGCGCGCGCGCTCCTGCAGGCCAGCGGCTGGCTGGACGACCCACGCTCGCGGCGCTGGCTCGATGCGCCCGTCGGCGCGACCGGGCCCGTCGGCGCACGGCGCGCGGCGCTGCTGCCGGACGACGCGGAGACCCTGCGCTCGCTCGCTGCCGAGCCCGACGGCTGGCTGCTGATTGGCGGCCTCGCGACCGACCGCGAGCGCGGAGCCGCACGACGGATCGCCGCCGCGCTCGGCTGGGTCGTGCATGCGGACGTCGCATCCGGCATCGCCTTCGAGGCCCTGCCGGGGGCGGCGCCGGGGCTCGAGCCCCTGCTCGACGGGCCGGCGCGGGCGTGGTTCCGCCCGCGCGCCGCGCTCTGGATCGGTGGCGCGCTGGTCTCGGCGCGCGCGCAGCGACACCTGCTCGCGAGCGAGGCGTCGGTCTGCGTCGTACAGCCGCACGGCCGGCGGCGGGACCCGGATCATCGGGCGGATCGGAGGATCGTCGCCGATCTCGAGGCGGTGGCCGACGCCCTCGAGGCGTACCGCACCGCGGAGCCGCCCGCGCGCACGGTGTCCGGGGCGACGGAGCCCTGCGCGACCGCCGCATCCTTGGCCGCCGCTGCGATCCGCGCCCACGTCGGCGACGCGGGCGAGGCCTTCGCCGACGAGCTCGGCGTCGTCGCCGGCGTGATCGACGGCCTGCCCGCAGACGCCGACCTCATCCTCGCCGCCTCGATGCCGGTACGCGACGTCGACGCCTTTGGTCCCGCGTGGGCGCGAGCCGTCGGTCGCTCCGGGCCGTCGCGCGTGTTCACCGCGCGCGGCGCCTCCGGGATCGACGGCACGATCGCGACCGCGATGGGCGTGGCGCACGCGAGCGGCGGCCCGGTGGTCGTCGTCTGCGGCGATCTGGCGCTGCAGCACGATCTCGGCGGTGCGTTCGCGCTCGCGGCGACGGCGCTGCCGGTGACCATCGTCTTGGTCGACAACGGAGGCGGCGGCATCTTCCACTTCCTGCCGGTCGCCGATGAAGCCGATCTGCTCGAGCCCTACGTCGCGGCCGGGCACCAGCGCGATCTCGGCGCCGCGCTGCGCGGCTGTGGCCTCGCGGTCGATGCCATTCGCGGGCCCGCCGCGTTGGCTGCGGCGCTGGCCGCTCCGCCCGCGCCGCCGACGCCGCGGGTGCTGCACGTCCGCACCGAGCGCGTCGCCAACGCCGCCGGGCACCGTGCCTTGCATGCGCGCATTGCGGCCACGGTCGCGCGCGCCTTTTCCTGACGCTCGGCATCGGTATGCTCCACGCCCGCTCGCGCAATGCGGGCGGCTCGGAGGAACGATGAGGAACGAGCTCGCACGTGCGCTCGCTTGGGTCAGTGTCGCGCTGATCGCCTTGGGCGGCTGCACCGACGCCGACAGCAACGCCGGAGGCGATAGCGCCGCCGATACGAGCAGCACCGGGGACGACGCCGTGCTCGCCGGCGACGGCAGCACGGGGGGCGATGCCAGCGTTGCGGCCGACGGCGCCGCGGCCGACAGCGCCACGGCCGGGGACGCCGGCGTCGGAGCCGATGCCAGCCCGAGCGTGGTTGGCGATGTCATCGAGCTCGGCACCGCGCAGGTCGCCGAGGACACCGGCTTCTCCGAGTACGTCTCGGTCGAGATTCCGGCCGGCGTCGTCTCGTTCGCGATCACCTTGATCGGTGACGCCGGCGTCACCCACGCCGTCGATGATCTCAAGGATCCGAACGGTGAGACGCTGGTCTTCAAGAATTGGGGCGTCTCCGACATCACCGGCGGGCAGATGTGCCTGACCTGCAAGGTGCGGATCGCACCACAGGTCGGCGCGTCGGCAGCGCTGGTGCCCAATGCGCCCGGCGTCGACGTGGTCGCCGGTACGTACACCTTTCGGATCAACGCCTATCGGCTGATTCAGCAGGGCAGCTTCTCGCAGCCGAAGAAGGAGAAGGCGGGCGGCAAGGTCGAGATCGTCGTCGCCTTGCAGAAGGCGGCGGCCAAGCCGAAGGCGGGCGTGCTCGACGTGAACCTCTGGTACACCGGCGCCGACGAGCTCACTGCCGAGAAGGGTCCGACCGACCCGCGCATCGCGAAATGGCTGGCGCGCTTGAAGACGATCTACGCCCAAATCGGCGTCGAGATCGGCGAGGTGCGCCACTTCCCGATCAGCGCCGACTACGAGGTCGCCGAGGTGACGGCTGTCGATGGCGGCGCGTTCGACGAGATCGGCGCGGCGACGGCGGGCGCCCCGGCCGGCCTGAACTTCGTCTTCGTCCGCGAGATCACCAGCCCCTTCGGCGGTTTCGGCGCCGTGCTCGGTGTCTCGGGCGGCATCCCCGGACCGGTCGGCGTACAAGGCCGTCCGCGCAACGCCGTGGTGGTCTCGACCTCCGATGTGCCCGGCGGCTTCGGCGCGCCGGCGAAAGAGCACGACGTCGGCGCGACGATGGCGCACGAGGGCGGCCATTACCTCGGCTTGTTCCACACGTCCGAGAACGATTGGGGCGGCTTCGGTCCGAAGCTGCACGACCCCTTGCCCGACACGCCCGAGAAGGATGCGACCAACCTGATGTTCTTCGACGGCGGCTCGGGCGGTAGCGGGCTGAGCCCGCAGCAGGGCGACGTCGTTCGGGGCAACCCCTGGGTCAAGCCGAAGGAGGCCAACTGATGAGCACGCGTACCCTGACCCGTCGGCAGTTCCTCGGTCGTGGCCTCGGCGCGCTCGCGCTCGTGGCGGTGGTCCCCTCGATGGCGGCGCAAGCCTTCGCCGAAGCGCCCGACGCCCGTCGCGCGAGGATGCTCGAGGCGCTGCGAGGTCTCGACACCCGCATCGGCGCGGTCGAGCTGCGTCGGTTGGCCGGCGCCGAGGCCGAAGCGCTGCTCGAGTCCATCGCGCTCGATCGGGCCATCGACGGACGCGTCCGGCTGCGTGCCGTGGCCTCGTTGACGGTGCTCGCCACGCAGGACGCCGTCTCGCGTCTGCAGGCCGTCGAGCGCAGCCCCGGCCTGCACGAGCGCTTGCGCTGGCACGCGCGCCACGGGGCCGTGGCGGCAATGGGGCAGCGGGATCCGGCGCTCGCCGTCGCCTTGGCGGCCGCCTACCAGCGCACCGACGCGCCGCTGCTCCGCGAGGCCGCCGTGCGTGGCTTGCGGGCCCTCCCGGCCGAGGCTGCGCTGCCCGCGGCCGTGCAACAGCGACTCGCGGCGCTGCTGGACGCTGCGGACAAGGACCCGGACGCTCGCGTACAGCGCGCCGCGGGTGCCGTCCGCCGCGCCCGTGCACGCATGAAGTGAGGGGGCGAACGTGCGAGATCCCTCGGGCGCGCGTGCGCCAGGAGGTCTCGATGATCGTTGCTCTTGTCCGTCGACTGCCGGTCTTGATGCTCTGCGTCGGCTTGGTCGCGACGCCGCTCTCGGACGTCGGGGCTGCCAGCGCCGGTGGCGCCCAGTTCCCCGATTCCGTCGAGCTCGGCGGTGAGAAGCTGCCGATCGTGGGCGTCGGGCTGCGCAGCAAGTGGATGGTCAAGGTCTACGGCAAGGATCCCGCCGATTCGGACCTGAAGACGAGCGTGTTGCGCTAGAGACGCGACCAGAAAATGCAGGTTCGCATTTTCTGGCCGAGTCTCTCGTCTGTTGTCTGGGGGCTGGGCGCCGCCTGGTCGCGAGAAGCGCGGTTCTCGCGAACCATCCCCCTCCTTGAGTCGCGCCCCAAAAAATCGCCTTTGGCGATTTTTTTTGGGCGCGTCTCTAGCCCTTGCCCACGCGTCCGACGTAGAGGTGCGCGACCTCGGGGAACATCGGCTCGAAGCGCACGTCTTCCAGGCCGGCCTCGCGCATTACCTCGCAGAACGCCTCGGGCGCCGGGAAGGCGGCGATCGACTCCTGCAGGTAGCGGTATTCGCGGGCACCGCTGATCCACGCGCCGAGCCGCGGCACGACGTGATGCACGTGGAAGCGCGCGAACGGCGCGAGCCAGCCGCGCCGGGGCTCGCCGAGCTCGAGGACGGCGACCACACCGCCGGGACGGACGGTGCGGGCCATCTCGGCCAAGCCACGGCGGCGATCGGGTACGTTGCGGATGCCGAAGGCGATGGTCGCGCCGGCGAAGCGGTCGTCGGCGAAGGGCATCGCCTGTGCGTCGCCCTGCACCAACTCGATGCGCTCGCGCAGGCCGGCGGCGTCGACCTTGCGGCGCCCGACCTCGAGCATGCCGGCCGAAGGGTCGAGGCCGACGACGCGCACGCCCGGACCGCGGCGCGACAAGGCGATCGCGACATCACCGGTGCCGGTGGCGACGTCGAGGACCTCGTCGTCGCCGAGCGATCCGAGGGCGTCGAGCAGGCGGCGCCGCCAGCGCAGGTCCAGCCCCATCGAGAGGACGCGATTGAGCAGGTCGTACCGCGCCGCGATCTGGTCGAACATCTGGCCGCTGCCGAGGGTCATCTCGTTCATGCGTCCTCCTCGCGGGCGAAGCCGCGGACCGCCGCGCCGACCGAAAGCAGGCCGCGGGCGTCGAGCGCTTGGGGGGCGTCGCTGCGTGCGACGCCGGCGTCGGGGTGCGCCTCGACCAATACGCCGTGCGCGCCGGCCGCGAGCGCGGCGTGGGCCAAGGGGACGACCAGGTCGCGTCGACCGGCCGCGTGGCTCGGATCGACGACGACGGCGAGGCCGTCGACGCCCGAGAGCAAGGCGACAGCCCCGAGGTCGAGGACGTTGCGCGTCTCCGGATCCAAGCCCGCGATGCCGCGCTCGCAGAGCACGACGCCGGTGGCGCCGGAGGCCAGCAGATGCTCGGCCGCGAGGCGCCATTCCTGCAGCGTCGCGCTGCCGCCGCGCTTGAGCAGCACCGGCTTTCCGAGCGCGCCGATGGCCCGTAGCAGCCCGTAGCTCGCCATCGAGCGCGAACCGACCTGCACCACGTCCGCGACGGCGCCGACGGCCTCGGCGTGGGCCTCGCTCATCGCCTCGCTGACCAGGAGCAGACCATGCGCGTCGGCCGCTTCGCGCAGCCAGTGCAACGCACGCTCGCCGTCGCCAGCGTAGGCATAGGGGCTCGTGCGCGGCTTGTAGGCTCCGCCGCGCAGGACGCGCGCGCCGGCCGCCGCCGCCATCGCTGCCGCCTGCCAGGCCGACTCCTCGCTCTCGGCCGAGCACGGGCCGGCCAGCAGCAGCGCCGGCGCGCCGGGTCCGCAGCGCACGGGCGTGTTCGCGCCGCGCGGCGTACCGAGCGTCACCGCCGCGCCCGCCTGCGCGTCCAGCCGCGGATGCTCGCTACGCGCGGCGAGCACCTGCCGCACGCCCGGCAAGGCCGCCAACGCCTCGGTCGGCACGCGCTGCGAATGCGCAGCCACCTGCAGGGCTGCGCCGTCGCCGAGCGTGGTGGTCCACACCCCCAGCCGCCGCAGCTCGGCGTGCAAGGGGGCCGGATCGACGGCCTCGTCCAACAACAGGATGCACTCTCGCATCGTCTCCTCCGTCCGTGCCCCGCCGGCCCTCAATGGTCGCGGTTGGCCGCGGCGCGCACGACCGCGCAGAGCGCATCGCGCGCCGGACTCGGCGGGAAATCGGCCAACGCCTGCACCGCGCGCTCGGCGACGTCGGCCGCCTGGCGCCGGGTCGCCGGCACGGCGCCGCTCGCGATCACGCGGTCGCGCAACGCCGTCAGCTCCCCGCTCGGCACCGCGTGCGGCGGCCGCTGCGCCACGCTTCGCAACGCGGCGCCGAGGCCCGGATCGCGGGCCACCGCGTAGGCGATCGGCCAGGTCGGCTTGCCTTCGCGCAGGTCGGCGAAGGCGTCCTTGCCGGTCTTGCGGGGATCGCCGTCCAGATCGAGCGCGTCGTCGGCGAGCTGGAACGCCTCGCCGAGCAGCGCGCCGAACGCGCCGAGCCGGTCGACGGCGTCGTCGAGCAAGCCCGCCGCGCGGCCCCCGGCACGGAGCGCCCACGCAAAGAGCGCGCCGGTCTTGCCGTCGGCCACCCGCCGCCACGCGTCGGCCGCTTCCTCGGCCTCGCAGAGGTCGGCGGCGCCGCGGCGCTCGAGCTGCAGCGCCTCGGCCGCCACCATCCGGTCGATCACCTCGATCAGTTCGGTCATCGTGCCGGGCACGCCCGCGCGGTCCACCCGCCGCAGCGCCTCGACCAGGACGTGGTCGCCGCCGAGCACGCTGGCCGGGTTGCCGTAGAGCACGCGCGCAGTGCTCGCGCCGCGGCGCTCGTCGCCGAGATCGATGACGTCGTCGTGCAGCAGCGTCGCCGCATGCGCCAACTCCGCCGCCGCCGCCAAGTCGCGCACCGCCGCCGCCGGGAACACGCCACCGCCCAGGCGCGCCGCCAAGAGCACGCAGAGCGGTCGCACGCGCTTGCCGGGCTGCGCCAGCAGATGCCGCGCCGCCCGCCGCGCCAGCGTGTCGACCGGCTCGCCGTCGCGGACCGCTCGCGCCTCGCCGATCGCCCGCTCGAGCGCCTGCAGGTCGTCATCGAGCCACGCCGCGAGGTCCTCGAAGCGGTCGGCCAACGCCGGCAGACCGGCCGCGCGGCTGCTCTCGGCGAGCGGGCCGAGCACGCGACCGCTCGGGGGACGAACCGTCGGCGCGTTGACAGCGCCGCTCCACATCGCTTCCCTCATCATCCCTCCTGCCGCGCGAGCCTCGCGCGCCGCCACGGAGCCTCGCCATGGCCTACGTCCACCACCGAATCGTCCGCTTCCAGGACTGCGATCCGGCCGGAATCGTCTACTTCGCCCGCGCCTTCGAGTTCGCCCATCAGGCGTTCGAGGACTGCCTCGCCGCCGGCGGGATGCCGCTCGCCGACGCCATCGCCAACGCCGATTGGGCGATGCCGCTGGTCCACGCCGAGGCCGACTACCGCGCCCCGATGCGCTTCGGCGACGCGCTGCGCGTCCTCGTCCGGGTGGACGGCCACAGCGAGGGATCGCTGCAGTTCGGCTTCGAGATCCTCGGCGTCGAGGACGACCGCGTACGCGCCCGGGTCCAGCACGTCCACGCCGCCGTCGACCGCGCCACCTTCCGCCGCCGCCCGCTGCCCGACGCGATCCTCGAGGTTCTGCGCCGCGCAGGCGCGCTCGAGTCGGCGTAGCGCCTCGGCGGAGGGCTTGCCGATCCCGCCCGGCAAGCTCGGCAGCGCGCGCACCCAGAACACCGCGTCCGGCGCCGCGTAGCGCGGCAACGACGCCCGCACCCGCGCCCGTAGGCTCGCGAGCGAGGGCAGCGCCGCCGGCACCGCCGCCGAATCGCTCGGCACCAACGCGCAGATCGGGCGCTCGCCCCAGCGCGGGTGCGCTCGTCCCGTCACGAGCGCGGCGCCGATCGCCGGATCGGCCACCAGCGCGGCTTCGACCAGGCGCGGGTCGATCTTGGCGCCGCCGCTGACGATGACCTCGTCGAGCCGTCCGCGCGGCCGCACCGCGGCCACCCGCAGCCCCGCTGCCTCGACCTCGGCGTCGTCGGTCCAGCCGAGCAATGCGGCGGCGTCGCGGCTCGCCCAGTCGCCGGTGCTCGTCAACGGCCCCGCGGCGCGCAGCGCGCCCTCGCTCTCGCAGCGCACACCGGCGCCGACCAGCGGGGGCAGCGCGTCGTCGTCGTCGTCGTCCTGCAGCGGCGCACCCGGTCGGGTCGTGGCCAGCCCGCTGCCGACCTCGCTCGCGCCGTAGCTGCGCGCGATCGGCAGGCCGGCCGCCAGCGCCGCTCGCACCAACCCCGGCTCACAGCGCGCGCCGCCGACGAGCACCGCCCGCAGCGCCGGCAACGCCGGAGCGCCTACCGCCCGGCGCAGCGGCAGCCACGCGGCGAGCAACGCCGGCGTCAGCGAGACGTGCGTGATGCCCGTGCGCGCCGCAGCCTCGATCGCCTCGGCCCGCGGCGCGCAGCGCTCGGCACAGGCGCCGGCCAGCGCGCACCGCAGCAGCACCGAGACCCCG
This sequence comes from Pseudomonadota bacterium, assembly GCA_041163625.1. GTDB lineage: Bacteria > Myxococcota_A > UBA9042 > UBA9042 > UBA9042 > JACKFC01. The sequence goes on from JBEARB010000182.1 coordinate 44,564, forward strand.
CCAACGTGATGCCAAGGCAGCGGCGAGAGCCAACGATCCTCGGGGCCCAGGCCGAGCCGCAGGCCCGTCGCCATCGCGTTCCAGACCAGCTGCCGCCCGCGCAGGGCGACCGCGTGCGCCGTGCCGGTGCTCCCCGAGCTCGCGACTCGCAGCCACACCGACTCCAACCCGAGTGGTGGCTGCTGCTGCGGGGGCCGCAGGCGCGTGGCGGCTGGTAGCGCGTCGGCATGCAGGTCGGCAGCGAATGCGTCGTCGAGCCGCTGCAGCGTCTCGGCCGAAGCATCCGCCGGCAGCAGGCAGACCTCGACGCCGCAGGTGAGCGCCGCGTGCAGCGTGGCCACCGCGCGCACATCGTCGCGACAGGGCAGGGCGAGCCGATCGCCCGGCAGCAGCCCCGTAATCTCCATCGCGGCGACCTGCTCGGTCGTGCGTTCGACCAAGTCGCGGTAGGTCACCATGCTTCCGCGCAGCCGCAGCGCCGGTCGATCCGGACCGAGGGCGGCGCCGACGGCCAAAGGCGCCGCCATGCGTGCCGTGGCCGGAGACGGCGCTGCCGGGTCGAGATGGGTCGCCAGCGCGGCTGCCGAGAGGCCGACGCTGCCACGCTGTGTCGCCGGGACGCAGCGCGCCACCGCCGCCACCGCCGCCGCCGCCACCGGGCCCTCGAACGTGCTCGTCACGTGCACCACCAGGCCCGCCGACGCGGCGCGGCGCGCCATCTGCACGGCATCGAGCAGGCCGCTGCAGGTGGGCTTGACGACCAGCGCGTCGCCCGGCCCCGCGTCGGCGTCGATCCACCGCTCCAACGCGGCCGGCGACCGCACGCTCTCGTCGCACGCCAGCACGACGGCACCGCGGTCCAGATTGCGCCACGCCTCCCATGGCGCGGCCCGCCCGTCGGCGCGCAGCGGCTCCTCGACCCGGACCGGCACCCCCGTCATCGCGATCGCCTGCAGGCCTTGCAACAAGCGCGCGGCACCCGCGAACTCGAGTCGGCGGTTGGCGTCGACGAGCACGCCCGCGGCACCCGCCGCCGCCGCCGCATGCGCCAACGCGAGCGCAGCGTCGACCGCGCGGCCAGTGTCCTCGGCAACGTGGGCAGCCTCGACCTTGCACTTGACCCACGCACCCGCGGCGCCCGCGGCGCGCGCAGCGTCCTGGTCGCGGACCAGCCGGTGCGCGTCGAGCGCGGCGCCGTCGTCGCCGCCGAGCAGCGTGGCGAGCCCGACGCCGAGCCGTCGGGCCAGCAGCATCATCAGCGCCTGCTCGATGGCGAAGCGCGCAGCGGCCGGTGCGTCGCCCACCCAGGCCGCCAGCGCGGCCGAATCGAGCGTTGGCGGGGTCAGCGTGAACGTGTCGCGCGCTTCGGCCTCGACCGGGCGGAGCCAACGCGCCAGGGTCGGGCGCTCGCTTCGCAGGCGCTCGACCGCCGCCGCCAACGCCGCGTACACCTCGTGTCGCTCGCCGCCGCCGTAGCCGGGCAGGGGAGCGGCCTCGCCGACCGCGTGGTGGCCCGCGTCGTCCCAGACGTCGAGGAGCCATGCCGGCCGGACCGGCTGCGCGCCGACGCCCGAGAGCCGCACCGGGCGCAGCGCCGCGTCGACGAGGCGGCCGTTCATCGGGCAGCCCCCGCCCACGCGATGCCGACCGCGAGAAACAACGACCAGAGCAGGCCGAGTTGCGCCGTACGACCGAGCAGCGGGTTCAGCGCGCGTCCGTCCTCGCGCTGCACGGAAGCCACCACGCGGACGGCCAGCGGCAGCGCCCCGAAGGCGAGCATCCAGCGCGCGTCGCCGACGCCGAGCAGCCACGCCAGCGGCGGTACGACGAAGGCCCACGCGCAGAGCGCCGCGTGTTGGCGTCGCGAGAAGCGCTCGCCGAGCCGCACGGCCAGCGTCCTCTTGCCGGCGCGGGCGTCGCTGTGGCGATCCCGCAGGTTGTTGACGACCAAGATCGCCGTCGCCAGCGCACCGGCGCCGCTCGCGACCAGCCACGTCGCGAGATCGGGCCGCACGCCGTGCACCCAGACCGTGCCGCCGACGGCGCACAAGCCGAAGAAGAGAAAGACCAGCGCGTCGCCCAAGCCGAGGTAGCCCAGCGGTCGCGGACCGCCGGTGTAGAGCACCTCCGCG
>JBEARB010000183.1:0-11482 GCA_041163625.1 Pseudomonadota bacterium
AAGGCCGCTGCGGAGAAGGCTGCTGCGGACAAGGCTGCCGCGGCCAAGGCTGCTGCGGAGCGGGCCGCCGCTCGCGCCGCGAGTCGCCGCGAGGCCGAGCCCCAGGTCGAGCGCAAGAGCGAATCGGCCGCCAAGCCTGCCAAGGCGGAGCTGGCGAGCAGCGGCGACGCGAAGCTCGACAAGGCGACCGCCGGCGTCGACCCGAGCCTCGACGCGACCGACCTCTACTACCTCGGCAAGCGGCAGCTCGAGTCGGGCCAGCGAGACGCTGCGATCATCAGCTTGACGGCGTCGCTCCAACGCCGGCCCAGCGACCGGACGCGCGCGTTGCTCGGTCGTGCCCTCTTCGACGCCGGACGTATGTCCGAGGCCGAGAAGGTGCTCAAGCGCGCCCCCCGCCACGCCGACGCGCTGCTCCTGCTCGCGACGCTGTACCAGCACCGTGGGCGCGTGTCGGATGCGCGTCGGACCTACCAGGCTTTCCTGACGCACCACGCCGACCACCAGAAGGCCGCCTGGGTGCGCGATCTGCTGAGGACGCTCTGATGAACCGCTCCGTACTCGCCAGCGCGCTCGCGCTCGGCCTGCTCGTGGCCTGCGGAAAGCAGCCTGCGACGCCCGCCGCTGCAACCGCTTCGCCGCCGCCCCCGCCGCCCCCCGAGATGCCGACGCCGATGCCCGACGTCGCCGAGCCGGCTCCCGGCCAACACGTCGTGGCCGCGCCGAGCGAGACCATCGCGCAGGGCGCGCCGGTGCCGGCGGGCGACCAACAGTTCGATCGCGACGCCACCGGCGCGCCGCCGGTCTACCACGGCAAGCCCGACATGGTGCTCGACGAGGCCACGCTCGCCGACGTGACCAAGACCATCCACGCGACCTCGGACCTGCTCGAGGCTGGCGTGAAGATCTTGGAGGACCACGTCGATCGCCCCGAGAAGGCCGCCGGTGCGCTGCGTCGCTACCTCGAGAAGCACCGCAACGAAGTCGACGCTACCTTCCACAAGGCCGGCGAGATCCGCGCCCGCCTCGCCGCTGCCGGCTACGACCAGGATGTCCCGCACGAGGTGCAGGACGTCTTCCAGAAGCGCATGGAATCGGTGCAGAAGCGACTCGAAAAGATGCGCGACGTCTACCGCGACCATGTCGACGCGCTCGAAGCGTTCGGCGGCTTCTTCCCGCGGCGCGGGCCCGCGGCGGCACCGGCGCAGCCCTGACGGGAGCGCTGGCGTGAACGACCCCCACCACGAAGAGCAACGACGCCGGTTCGAGGCCGCCGTTTTCCGCGCCCAGCTCGCCGAGGCCTTCCGACGGCCGGCGCGCGCGACGTGGGCGATCGTGGCGCTGCTGGTGTTCGTGGGCGTCCTGCAGCATCAGGCCGCGAGTTGGCTCGGCGACCAGGGGCTGGAGCGCTTGCTCCTCGCCGGTGCGCTGATCCCCGAGCGCGTGCTGCAGGGCGATTGGTGGCGTCCCTTCTCCGGCACGCTCTTGCACAAGGGCTGGCCGCACCTGCTGTTGAACTTGGTCGGGCTCGCGCTCATCGGCCGGCCGGTCGAGATCGCCTACGGCGCGGCCGGATTCCTCGTGCTCTGGGGCGTCGCCACGCTCTCGGGCGCGGCCGGCACGATGGTCGCGGGCCACGAGCTCTCGGTCGGTGCGTCCGGCGGCGTGTTCGGGTTGGTCGGCGCCTTCCTCGCGATCGGCCTCCGCCTCTGGCCTCGGCTGGCGAGCGGATTGCGCGTCTCGCTGGTGGTCCTGCCGATCGTGGTCCTCGTCATCATCTTCGGCCTCGGCGGCCTGGCGGACGACCTCGATGCCGGCCGCATCGATGGCGAGGCCCACCTCGGCGGCGTCTTCGGCGGCCTGCTCGGCGGTCTGTTGCTGCCGCTGCGCCTGCGCGACGCCGCCGGCGCGGCCTTGGTCGGGGCGCCCTCGCGGCCGGTGCGGCGCGCCGTGCAGGCGATCGCCGCGGTCGCCGTGGTCGGCTGGGCCCTCGCGGTCTTTGCTCTCGCGGAGCGCGCCGCCGTGCCCCCGCAGATCGAAGCGCCGGTGCTCATCCGGGTCGAGACGACCGTGGGCCCGCTGCGCCTGCCGCGGGACGGCCGCTACGGTCGCTGGCAGCGCGGCCACTGCGTCGGTGAGGGCGTCTCGCCGGATTGGGCGGTTCGCCACGGGCACACGCTCTGCATCGAGCTCCCGATGGGCGGCTTGCTGGTGCTGGGCCGGCGCGACCGCATGGCCCTGCGCGACCACTCCGATCGCTTCGCGCTGCTGCGCGCCCTGCAGGAGTCGCGCTTCGTGCAGCGGCGCGCCGACTTGCTCGTGCATCCGGTGGGGGCGACGCACGCGCTTGCCGTCTTTGCGCCGGCGGTGTTGGTCCCCGCCTTCGCCGAGGCGCTGGCGCCGATGCTGCCGCTCGACGCGACCGTGACCATGGACGCCGACTCCGAGGTCGAGCCGGTGCTACGGGAGGCTCCGTGAACGAGGCCGTGCAGACGCCCCCAGCCGGCGCCCGCGTCACCACCTGGCTGCTCGCTTCGGCGCTGGTCGCGGTGCTGGTGGCCTGGATCGGGCAGACCGCGATGCAGTCGACGACCGAGGAGGCGATGCTGCGTGCGGCGGTCGCGGTGCGTGCGCAGCGCGTCGATCAGCCGCTGCCCGCCGCGGCTCGCCAATTCCAGGTCGAGTTGGCCGATGGCCGCAAGGTGCCGCTGCTCGACGCGGCGTTGCGCGAGCATCGCGTCGTATTGCTGAATTTCTGGGCCACCTGGTGCCCGCCCTGCCTGGAAGAGATGCCTTCGTGGCTGCGCCTGGGTTCGCTCACGCGCGAGCTGGGCATCGGCTTGGTCGCCATCAGCTACGACGACGATTGGGCGGCGCAGCGCAAGGTGCTGGCGCCCTCGGGCGGCGACGCGTTGCCCGGCGGCATCGCATGGGGCCGCGATCCCGGCGGCCAGGACGGGCCCGCCGAACAGATGCTCCGCACCCGCTTGGGCACCGAAAAGCTGCCCGAGACCTGGGTCCTGGTCGGTGACCACGTCGTGGGTCGATTCGTCGGCGCGCAGCGCTGGGATTCCCCCGAGATGGTCCGCTACCTGCAGCAGGCCGCGAGGCTGCGGTGAACGACGACGAACTGGTCCTCGTTCCGCCCTCGGGGTTGGTGCCAGCGATCATGTTGGCGCTGCTGCTGGTCGCGGCAGCGGCGGTGAAGTGGCCCTTCGCGTTGGCGGGAGAAGGCCGTCCGGATCTGACGCTGGATTCGTGGCGGGAACCGGCCGCCGAGCTCTGGCAGCAGAGCGAGCGTGCGCTCGAGGCGCGGCCCGAGCGCCCCGAGGAGGCCGAGATTCGCGACGGTCTGGTCGCATGGCTCGCCCTCGAAGCCACCCGCGGGGTCGCCGTGGCGGACGACGCCGACGCGCGCCGCCTGCGCGGCCGCGTCGAGGAGCAGGTTCGCGGTCTCGGGCTGCGCGGCGGCAACGACGCCGTGGTCGCGATGGCCCAGCGGTACGGGCGCGCCGTCGCCCTCGCCGCACAAGACGCGTTGGCCGCGGGGCGGGACGCCGGCGCGCCCGTGCACGACTTGCCCGCGACGGTGCCGGCGCGCGCCGCGCTCGACCGCATCGCGCCAGGCGTCTCGAGCCTGCTCGATCGCGCCGCGTTGGGGCGCGAGCTCTTGCCCGACGGACGATTGCCACCCGAGGCGCTCGGTGTCCTCGCGTCGTTGGCTGCGCGTCGGGCGCTGGAGATGGGGACGCGCTTGCCCGCGCCGCGCCCAGAGCCCGGCAGCAAGGCATCGCGGGCTTGGCTGGCCTTCCGCGTCGAGCGAGGCATGGGGTTGCCGATGCCGCGGCGCCTGGACCTGCTCGACGAGCTCGCGGAGCTCGACCCGAGCTACCCGCGCTCGTTCGCGACCGGTGTCATCCTCACGGAGGCGCGGAAGTTTCGGGCGGCGCGGGCGGCCTTTCTCGCCGCCGCGACGGTCGGTGAGCGGCCCGACGCGGCTCGCGCCAACGCGCGCTACTGCCGCCGACGGATGGCCGACTCAGCCGAGCCGGGCGACGGCTGACCCGAGCTGCGCCACGGCGTCGCGGAAGACTTCGCCGCGGTGGCTGTAGCTGCGGAACAAGCCGAAGCTCGCGCACGCCGGGCTGAGCAAGACCACGCCGCCGCTGCCCTGAATGCGCTGGAAGGCGAGCGCGGTCGCCTCCTGCAGGTGCGCGCAGTGCACGATGGCGGCGGCGTCCATGCCGGCCGCGGCGAGCGCTTCACCCAGACGCGCCGCGGTCGCGCCGATGAGTACGGCGACGGCGGCACGCTGCGCGACCTCGGCGGCGACCCCGGCGAAATCGGCGTCCTTCTCGGAACCGCCGCCGATCCAGGCGAGCTGCTCGCCCTCTCCGAGCGGCGTGCCGCGTAGGCCGTGGATCGCCGCGTGCGGGTTGGTCGCCTTCGAGTCGTTGACGAAGCGCACGCCGGCGAACGCGCCGACCGGCTCGAGGCGATGCGGCGGCAGCTCGAAGCTGCGCAGACCGCGTCGGATCGCCTCGAGCGGTACGCCGAGCGCGAGCGCGACGGCCGCGGCGCCCAGGGCGTTGTCGAGGTTGTGGACGCCGCGCATCGGCCGGCCGGCGTCGGACCCGAGCGCGTCGACCGGCAGCAACGGCACGCGCACGTCGTCGCTCGGCTGCCAGACCAAATGACCGTCGGCGACGCCGAAGCCGCCGGTCTGCACCGGCTGCCGCGCGGAGATCGGCACCAACGCCGGGCCACGCGGCCCGCGCGCGCGCAATCGCTCCGCCAGCGGCGCGAACGCCGGGTCGTGGGCGCTGTAGACGATGGTGTCGAGCGCGCCGGCACGCTCCGCGGGGTCGGTCATGCTCGCGACATAGGCGTCGCGGTCGCCGCCGAACCAATCGAGGTGATCGTCGGCGACGTTGGTCAGCAGCAGCACCCGCGGCCGGAACAGCGCCGTCGTCGCCAGCTGGAACTCGCTGACCTCGGCGACCACGACGCAATCGTCGTGCAATCGGCCGACGTGATTGCAGAGCGGCTCGCCGATATTGCCGGCGCAGAGCGTGGCGTGCCCGGCGGTACGCAGCAGGTGGTCGACCAGCATCGTGGTCGTCGTCTTGCCGTCGGTGCCGGTGATGGCGACGGTCGGATGGCCGAGGCCGCCGCGGGTGGCGGCGTCCAGGCGCGCGAAGAGCTCGATCTCGCCGACGACCAGCGCGGCCGAATCCGCTACGCGCCGGAACGCGGCGCTGCGCACGGAGAGTCCGGGCGAGACGACGGCGATCTCGCCCCGCCGGCCGACGAAGCCACCTCCGCAACGCGGGCGCACGCGCGGGTCGAGCTTCTCGAGCGCAGCGGCGAGGGCGTCGCTGTCCTTGTCGTCGTAGGCACGCACGTCGGCGCCGAGGCGGGCGAGGGCGTTGGCGGCGGCGATGCCGGAGACGCCGAGGCCGACGACGCAGAAGCGCACGTCGGCGACGTCGAGCCAGACGGCGCGGTCGCGCAGGCGCTCCACGGCGCGTTCGGCAGCGAGTTCTGCGAGTTCGGCGGGCTCGAGGTCGTCGCGTGCCGCCTCGCTCATGGCGCGACCTGCGCGGCGGGCGTGGCGCGTCGCTCGGCGGCCCAGCGGTCGGCGACGCGGAAGAGGTCGTCGCCGCCGAAGAAGAGCACCGTCGCGGGCGCTTGTGTGGTCGCCTGCAGGTGCGCGGGGATCGCGTCGATGTCGTGGACGTAGGTGACGTCGTCGCAGCGCTCGCGGATGCGGCGGCAGAGCATCTCGGTGTCGACGCCGGGGATCGGCACCTCGCCGGCGGTGTAGAGCTCGGTCACCACGACGCGGTCGGCCTTCTCGAAAGCGACGGCGTAATCGTCCTGCAGGTAGTGGATCATCGTGAACCGGTACGGCTTGAACACCGCCACGATCTCGCCTTCGGCCTGCGCCGCGGCGGCTTCGAGCACGCGCCGGATGCCGGTCGGATGGCTGATGTAGTCCTTGACGATCTCGATGCCGCCGGCCTCCACGAGGGTGAAGCGGTTCTCGAGGCCGAGATAGCCGGGCGCCGCGGCGGCGATGGTCTCGAAGGGCACGCCGACGGCGAGCGCGACGGCGATGGCGCCGAGCACGTTGCTGGCGTTGTAGGCGCCGGGCAGGGCGATCGCGACCGGGCCAAGGTCGGTCTCGTGGCCGGCATCGTCGCGCTGCAGCACCTCGAAGCGCCCACGCATCCGCTCGTGGCGCAGCACGCTGCCGCGCACCGAGGCGCCGTCGGAAAAACCGAAGGTGACGATGCGCACGCCGCGCGCCGCGAGCCGGTCGCGGACCTTGGCGAGCACCGCGCGCGAGCCCTCGTCGTCGACGTTGAACGCCGCGATGCGCAGGCGCGCGTTGTCGATGAAGAAGCGCTCGACGGTGGTCTCGAGCTGCGCCCAATCCTTGTAGTAGTTCAGGTGATCGAGCTCGAGGTTGTTGAGCAGCGCGACGGTCGGCCGGCTGTTGACCAGGCTGCCGTCGGACTCGTCGACCTCGGCGATCATCCATTGGTCGCCGTCGCGGGCGTTGTCACGCCAATTCTCGAGCAGGCCGCCGATCAGGTAGCCGGGCTGCAGGCCCCCGGCGTCGAGCAGCCAGGCGATCGCGCCCGAGGTGGTGCCCTTGCCGTGGGTGCCGATGACGCCGACCGACTCACGGTCCTCGAGCAGCATGCCGAGCACTTCGCTGCGGTGCGCGATCGGGACGCCACGCTCGCGGGCGGCGACCAACTCGGGGTTCACGTCGGGGATGGCGGTGCTGCGGACGACCAGCCCGACGCCGTCGAGGTGGCTCGCGTCGTGGCCGATGCGGACGTCGGCGCCGAGCGACTCCAGCATCGCCGTCAGCTGCGACGCGCGCACGTCGCTGCCGCGGACCTGCACGCCGCGGGCGAGCAGCAGGCGCGCCACGGCCGAGACGCCGATACCGCCGATGCCGATCAGGTGGACCACGCCCAGCTCCGCCAAGCGGCCGGGCCGGATGCCCGCGCGGGGCTCCAGGGTGCGGGTGATCAAGGCGTCCTCCCAGGGCGCGCGGCGGCGCCCGGCGTGGGTTCCGGCGCGCTGCGTAGCAGCATGAGCGCGCGCTGTCGAATCCATGGCTGCGGATGGTCGCGCGCCGCTTCCTCCAGCGCCGCGCGGGCGGTGGCATCGCCGATGTCGAGCAGCGCGAAGAGCGCCGCGTCCGCCACCTCGACGTTCGCACTCGCCAGCGCCTGACGCAGGGCCGGGACGCTGCGCGGATCTCCCAGCCGGCCGAGCGTCGCGGCGGCCACGGCCGCCAGATCGGGCCGAGAGCGACCGGCGAGCCGCTCGATCCGCGCGCGCTCGTCGCGCAAGCTACGCTCTCCGACCTCGCGCAGCGCGGCGATGCGCCGCCAGTTCGCCTCGTCGTCGATGGCCGCCCGCACGGTCGCCTCGGAGGCCGTCCGCAGCACCAACTGCCCCGCGGCGTCCTCGGCCGCCATGGTCGCCGCTGCCACCGCGCGCCAGCCCCAGAGCGCGTCGAGGCCGCGTTCGCGGGCGTCCGGCGGCAGGGGCACCGGGATCTCCAGGTTGGCCTCGGCGATCTGGGGCCGGCCCGCGGCGTCGCCGCGTTCGACGTGCGCGCGTGCCCGCAGCAACAGCTGTGTCCCTCGCTCCAGCGTCGTCGGCTCGCCGGCGTCGTCCACCGGATCGAGCGCCACCGCCACTGCCAGGCCGACGCGTGCCGCCGGTGGTAGCGTCGATGGGCACGCCGTCGCGCCCTCCGCAGCCTCCGCCGCCGGACCGCCGACGCCGAGGAAGGGCCCGGATCCGGGCAGCCGCTCGCGCAGCGACTTGATGATCATCGTGCCGCGTGGGCCTCGGGGCTCGACCTCGAGCATCCACAGGCAGAGGCCGGCCAGCGCCGGCTCGGGCTCGCCGTCGTCGTTGCTGTCGTCGGTCGCCGTTGCCGCCTCGCCCGCCGACGGCGCGGGCTCGGCCGGAGCCGCGGCACCGCCCGCGCCCTCGCGCTTGCACGCGACCAACGCGAGCAGGGTCCAGGCGATCGCGGCGACCCGCACCCTCACGGCTTGCCGACTCCACGCGCGACCTGTTCGGGCAGCAGGGCGTTGTCGAGCACCACCAGGTGGCCTTGCGCGCGCGAGGCACCGGCGTAATAGAGCGCGTGCCGCTTCTCGGGGCCGTATGCGTCGAGCTCGGTCAGCACCACCACGGGTGCCTCCAGACCCTTGAACGATTGCACCGAGCGGACCCGGACCGCACCGCGCTCGTCGCCAGCCGTCAGCCGCACCGGGCCGACCGGTTGCGGCAGCGCGAGCACCTTGGAGCGCGACGGGTTGTGTCCCGAGAGCACGACGATGTCGTCGGGCCGGACGCTGCCTTCGCCGCACAGGCGCATCATCACCCGGCGCAGCGCCGCGCCGAAGTCGGGCGTCGTCGGCTCGATCTCGACCGGGGTGCCGGCGGGCGAGACGCAGCGAATCTCCGCTAGGCCGGGCAGCAGGCGCGCCAGATGCTCGTGGATCGCCTGGGTGTTGCGCCAATTCGTTCGCAGCACCAGCGCGGTGTCGGCGCCCGGAACCTCGGGCGTATGGTCACGCAGGCATTGTTGGTCGTCGAAGAAGAGGTAGCGGATCGCGCGCTCGCCGTCGCGGCACGCGGCGTCCAGGGCGGGCCACCACGTCGGCAGGAAATCCTGTGCCTCGTCCACCACCAGGGCGTCGAAACATGGGCCAGTGCGCCGCATCACCTCGGCAAAACGCGAGGGCACCCGCGCGTCGAAGAACGCCTGCCGTGCTGCGCCGCCCTGCGGGGGTTCCTCGCCGCGGCTCTCGAAGCCGCCCAGCCGCCAGCAGAGGTCGTGGAAGTGCATCGCGGTGATTCGCGGTTCGCCCTCTGTCTCGCGCGCCATGTACTGCCCGAGTGCCTTGTTGTAGCAGGTCAGCAGCACATCCTGCCCCTGGCGCGCGAGCATCCGGGCCTTCTCGATGGCGAGCACCGTCTTGCCGGTCCCCGCAGGGCCGTAGATCGTCGCCCGGCGCTGCCGTGCCATCATCTCCAGCACCACGATCTGGCCCTCGCCGAGCGCGAGCATCGCCTCCTGGGCTTCTTCGACGCGCTGCCGCAGGCGCACGCGGACCCGTCGCGGCGCGACGAAGAGCTCCTCGGCGGCCCGCCACCAATGGCGCGCGGCGGCGTTGCCGCGTGCCGGCGAGCGCGCGGCGTGGTGCGCGAAAAGGGCGTCGATCCGGGCCGCCAGCGCATCGAGACCCGCCATGTCGACGATCCGCTCGGCCGACGCGTGTGGCCCCAGGCCGCGCGGCGGCGCGACAGCGTCCGGCATCACCAAGGCGAAGCCGCACACCGGCGCGACCGGGGTCGGCGCGGCCAGGTCGGCGAGCAACAGGCGCAACCCGGCGGTGGCGGCGTCCAGGCGGGTGAAGGGGTCGTCGCAGCGGCTCCCGTCGCCGCGCGTCCAGGCGCGCGTGTGCGGGTCGTGCGCCAGGCCACCGGTGTGGACGTCGAGCAGTAAGATTCCGTGCTCGGGATCGAGGATGGCGAAGTCGGCTTGGCCGTCGCGAAGCGGCTCTCCCGGCACGCTGCGGCCGATCCAGCGAGCGTCCTGCACGACGGTCACCCGCTCGGGAAGCGCGCGCTGCAGGCGGTCGTACAGGCGCCGCTGCGCCGCAGGGGCGTTGGGGAGCGGTCCGGTACTGGGCAACATCCTCGCCATGGCGCGCGACGATAGCCGATGCGGGGCCGCGGCGCGACCGTCCGAGGGCTCAGCGCGCGGCGACCGGCGCCAGGGCGCGCAGCTCGCTCGCGAGCGGCTCGGCGGCGTCGCCGACCAAGGTCTGCAGCCAGCGCCGTTCGCTTCGACCGGGCCGTGGCCCGAGCGCGCACCGGGCCATCGCGAGTGTCCGGTCTCCGTCGCCCGCCCGCAGCGCCGCCCGCGCCGCGCTGCGACAGGCGGGACGATACGTCGGGTCGGCCGCCAACGCGGCGGCTGCGAGCGCGGCGGCTTCGTCGACGGCCCCGGCGCCGAGTCGCTGCACGGCCAGGTTGTGCAGCGCGCGCGGGCGGTCCGGGCCCAGCGCGACCGCCGCTCGCAGCGCGACCTCGGCTGCGTCCTTCGCACCAGCGTCGCCGCGGCGCAGCAGCAGCCCGCCCCAGACCGCGAGCGAGTCGGCGAGGTGGTGGCGCAGCGGAGAGCCCTCGGCACATCCCGGCGCGTCCTGCGCGCAGAATCGGCTCGCCCAGCTCGCGAGGCGGGCGCCGTCGGCCGCCGTCATGCTCGCAGCGGCCGCGAGGCCGACCGCGCCCCACGGCAGCCCGGGTCGCAGCGCGCCGCCGATCTGTGCGTCTTCGAACGCACGCCCGGGCTCCCATGCCAGCGCGTCGGCCGCTGCGTAGGGCCGCAGCCAGCGCCCGAGCGCCGCCGCACGGTCACGCGCGTCCTCTGCACCGCGCACGGCCGATGCGGCCGCGACGAAGCTCGGTTCGGTCAGCCGCTCGCCCAACCGACCGAGGATCCGTGGCGCACGGCCGAAGACCACGGGCACGCAGCGTGCATCGGGGCGCGCACCTTCAGCCGCTTGCAGCCAGAGGCAGGCCGAGGCGGCGTGGTCGCTGCTCACCACGCCCAAGCCGCCGACGGGCAGGGCGTCGACGAGCGCGTCGCCGTAGCGGGCCGCCGCCGCCAGCGTCGCCGGTGGCCGGGCCAACACGCTGCCGACCACCGCCATCGCGCTCAGGCCCACCAAGCCCGCTGCGGCAACCGGCGAAGGGAGCTGCCGGAGCCGCGCCGCAGCGGTCGCCAGGCCGAGCGCGATCAGCGCCGCGAGGCCGAGCTCGAGCAGCAGCCCGACCTGTTGATCTCGAATTCCCATCGGATTCACGACCACGGCCCACAGCGCATCGGCGAGCAGCAACCCGCCGAGCACCGCGCGCGCCCGCGGCCGGAGCGCCCAGAGCCCGAGCAGCCCGAACGGCAGCACCCAGCGGGCAGGGCCGAGGTCTCGGCCGAGCATCCGGGCGAGTGCACCAGCGGCCTCCCACGGTGCCGCGCCGATGCGATCGGCGAACGCGGCCCGAATCGAGGCGCCGCTGAGGTGTGCCCACAGCGGCTCGAGCGCATCGACGCCGCCCCAATCGAGCGCGGGTCGCCGCTGTGCGACCAGCGGCAGCGCCAGCACCACCGCCGCACCCGTGACCAACGCGAGCGCCGCCGACGGCAGGCCCCGAGCGCCGAGGCTGCGTGCGTCGCCGCGCCACAACGAATAGGCCAACGCAGCCGTCGCCAGCCCCACCGCTTCGGTGTGGACGCCGACACCGATGCCGAGCAGCGCCACGGTCGCGAGCAGTCGGTGCGCACCGCGGCCGCGCAGCGCGGTGGTCAGGAGCAGGACCGCGTGCAGCAGCGCCAGCGGATAGACCTCCGTCTGGCGCGCATGCAACG
>JBEARB010000184.1:0-2840 GCA_041163625.1 Pseudomonadota bacterium
ACCTCTCGCGCGTGGTCGGCCCCGAGGGCGTCGTCGTCGCGGTCGAGTTCGAGGCGGATCTGGTCGAGAAGCTCCGAGCCCGCGTGGCCGGCAGCAAGCTCGCCAACGTGCGCGTGCATCAGGTCGAAGAGGGCGCGCTGCCGGGCAGCGGCCTGTACGACCGCGTCGTGCTGCTCGACAGCTACGGTGCGCTCGCCGAGCCGGTCGGGACGCTCGAGCGAATGCGCGCGCGGGTGAAATACGGTGGCATGCTCGTCGTCGTCGGCCATCGTCGTGACGAGGCGGTGCCCGGTCCGCCGCTCGAGGAGCGCCTCGACGCCGAGACCGTCACCGCCGAGGCGCGCGGCGCCGGTTGGGGTGAGCCGATCGAGCAGAAGGAATTGGCGCGGCAGTGGATGTTGATCTTCCGCCACGATCCCGCCGAGGGCGCCGCCGATGGCGGCCAGGAGTAGCCATGAACCTGCGAAACCTGCGACGACTCGCGTTGATCTTCGGCCTGCTCGGGGCCGGCATGGCCGGCTGTAGCAGCGACGGTGGCGGCGGTGGCACCGACGCCGGCGGTGACACCGGTGGCGGTGGCGGCGGCGGCGGTCAGGCCGGCATCGTCATCAACGAGGTCGTGGTCAAGGCCATCGCCGACGCCTCGTTCAACCCCACCGGCTCGGATTGGGTCGAGCTCTACAACGACGGCGACGCCGAGGTGAACCTCGAGGGCGCGCGCATCATCGACAGCAAGTCCAAGGGTTTCGACGAGGCCGTGGCGCTGCCCCCGGGCACCAAGATCCCCGCCAAGGGCTACCTCGTCATCTACTTCAACCACGACGGCGCCGGCTCGCCCGTGGTCGACAAGGGCCTGTCCGCCAAGGAGGCGCTGACCCTGTTCGCGTCCGACGGCGCCCAGCTCGACCAGGTCGATTGGAAGGACGGCGACGCCCCCGAGGGCAAGAGCTGGGGCCGCAGCCCCGACGGCAGCACGACCTTCCGCACCTTCGACGACCCCACGCCCAACAAGCCGAACCCGGCCTGACGGAGCCTCGATGCATCCGGTTCGCATCGCACCCTCGATCCTCTCGGCCGACTTCGCGCGCCTCGGCGCCGAAGCCGATGCCGTGCAGGCCGCAGGTGCCGACATGCTGCACGTCGACGTGATGGACGGGCATTTCGTGCCCAACCTCACGCTCGGGCCGCCGATCGCGCAGAGCCTCGGTCGCGCCAGCGCGCTGCCGCTCGATTGCCATCTGATGGTCGAAGACCCGGACCTGCTGCTCGAAGGCTTCGCCAAGGCCGGTACGCGCTGGCTCTCGGTCCACATCGAGGCCTGCCGCCACCTGCACCGCACCATCGCGCGCATCCGCGAGCTCGGCATGGCGCCGGGCGTGGCGCTGAACCCGCATACCGCCGTCTCGCTGCTCGAGCCGATCTTGCCCGAGCTCGACTTCGTGCTGGTGATGAGCGTCAACCCCGGCTTCGGTGGGCAGCGCTTCATCCCCGCCGTGCTCGACAAGGTGCGCTGGCTCGACGCCTGGCGCCGCGAGCACGGCAGCGCGCTCGCCATCGAGATCGACGGCGGTATCACGCCCGAGACCATCGGCGAGGCCCGTGCCGCCGGCGTCGATTGGTTCGTCGCCGGCTCGGCCGTCTTCGGCAAGAGCGACTACACCGCCGCCATCGACGCCCTGCGCGCCGGTGCCGCGGCGGTGGGCTAGGGGGCCGACGTGGTCAGCGAGCTCGTCACGCGACCGCAGCACGCGACCGAGGCCGGGACGCTGCGCTTCCTCGAGCGCCACGGCGTCGGCAAGGCCGAGGACGCCTACACCGAGATCGCGAAGCTGAGGCTCAGCTCGATCGGCATCGGCACCTACCTCGGCCGCCCGGACGACGCGACCGACGCCGCCTACACCGAGGCCATCGTCGAGGCCGTGCGGCAGGGCATCAACGTCATCGACACCGCCTCGAACTACCGGCAGCGGCGCAGCGAGCGCGTGGTCGGCGAGGCGTTGCGTCGGCTCTTCGCGATGGGCGAGTGCTACCGGAGCGAGCTGCTGATCTCGAGCAAGGCGGGCTTTGTGCCGATGGACGGCCAGGGCACCGACGATCCCCTCGGCTATTTCCGCAGCCGGACGGTCGGCCGTGGGCTCGCGCGCGAGGACGAGCTGCGCTGCGGCTGCCATTGCATGGCGCCGGGCTACCTGCGCGCCACGCTCGAAGAGAGCCTGCACGGGCTCGGCCTCGCGATGGTCGACGTCTACTTCCTGCACAACCCCGAGAGTCAGTTGCAGGAGCTCGACCGCCCCGCCTTCCTCGACCGGATGCGGCGCGCCTTCGAGGCGATGGAGAAAGCGGCGGACGATGGCCTGCTGCGCTGCTACGGCGTCGCGACGTGGCCGGGTTTGCGGGCTGCGCGGCGGGATCGCGACTACCTCTCGCTACGCGAGCTCTGGGCCATCGCGGAGGACGTCGGCGGCAGCCGGCATCGCTTCCGGGCCGTCGAAGCGCCGCTCTCGCTGCACCTGCCCGAGGCGCACAGCCTGCGCAACCAGGACCGCGTGCGCGGCGAGGGCGAGGGCACGCTGCTCGAGGTCGCCGCCGAGCTCGGCATGGTCGTGCTCGGTTCGGCCACGCTCGGACAGGGCAAGCTGACCCAGCTCGAGGCCGGCGCGCAGCTGCCCGAGAGCCACGGCGCACCTGACGGCAGCGATCCGCGCATCCACCGGGCCTTGCAGTTCTCGCGCTCGGCGCCGGGCATCAGCAGCGCGCTGGTCGGCATGTCCAGCGTGCAGCACGTGCGCGACAACGTGCGCAGCCTCAGCCGCCCCCGTGCGCCGCAGACCTGGATCGAT
>JBEARB010000185.1:0-5995 GCA_041163625.1 Pseudomonadota bacterium
GGGCGTCGAGGCCGAGTAGGTCGGCGGCGAGGTCGAGGCGGCCGGCGTCGGCGTCGGGGCCTGCGGTGCCAAGGACGCTGGCGGGGCCGGCAGCGAGCGCGGCGGCGGCGTCGGTGCGGGCCTGGGCGAGCTTGCCGGCGGCGGCGTCGGCGACCCCTGCCTGGTGCAGCACGCGCAAGGTCGCGAGCAACGCCGCCGCGCCGCCCTCGGGAGGGGCCGCCTCTCCCGGCGACGCCGCGAGCGCCTCGGGCAGTGCCGACCAAGCCAGCGCCCGCCAAAGGGCGCGGACGCGGGCGATCGAGCGCGCCCCGAGCGGTGGCAGCGCGGGGGCAGAGGGCGAAGCAGGCGGCGCGGAGGTCGGGGTCATCGGTTCCTCGGTGCTAGGCGACTACAGCACGGTGAATGGGGGCGCTGACCGCCTCCGCGGTGGCTTGGGCGGCGAGGTAGCTCGCCAACGACGCCACCGTCGGTGCGGGCGCCAACGCCAGCGACAGCGGTGGCGACGCCAGCGCCATGGCAGCGAAGTCGGGGTCAGCGGCGACGGCGGCGACGACGACGGCGGCAATGTCGCGGCGATCGCCGCAGCGCAGCGTGTACTCGAGCGCAGCGCGGCGCTCGGCGAGGTCACCTTCGAACAACGCCGCCAGCACCTCGGGCACCAGTTGACGCGCCCAAGGGGCGAAAAGCGCGAGCGTCCGCAACCAGTCGAGGGCGTGGTGACCGCCGGGTCCGCCGCCTGTGAGCGAGCCACCGGCGGCGGCAGCCCGGCGCGCCAGCGCCAAGGCGTCGTCGCGGCCGCCGATGCGCACGACCTCGACCTTGGGCGCGCGCACGACGACGAGCGCAGGTCGGGCGCTCAGCCGCTGCCGCTGCGGCCGGGCGCGGTCGAGCACATCGGCGAGGCGCAGCGGCGCGGCGTCGCGGCGAAAGTGCAGCGGTGCATCGGACGTCGCGGCATCGGCGTCGGCGACGACCTCGAGCTCCGGCAACAGCGCCGGCGTCGCTGCGCCGCGGTCGAGGGCGTCGACGGCAGCGGCGCGGACTTCTGCGTCGGCGTCGCAGAGGAGCGCGGCGAAGGCGGCGGCGATGGTGTCGTGCCAGTCGTATCGCCACAACGCCAGCCGGTCGAGCCAGAGCAGCGCCGGCTGGTCGCCATCGCGGCCGATGGCGACGAAGCGCCCGTGACGCAGCGAACTTCGCGCAGCAGCGACGAGGCCGGCGACGTCGTCAAAGCTGTGGCCCTCGAACAGCATCGCCCGGCCTCCGCACCGGCGCGTATCGTAGCCGTGCGCCGGTCGAAATGCTACCGAGGCGTCTCGAGGGTGTCAGTACTCGACAGATGACGCGTCTTCGACCGGCGACTGCAGCCCCCGCCTGGCCGAGGTCGCAACCTCGATCCCCTTGCGGAGCCCCGCCGTTACGCAGAAACTCTCCAGGCGATAGGCCACAGCCCGGGGACGCCGATGCAGACCGCCCACCAAGACGACCGAGCCCGCGAACAGCAACAGCAGCGCCAGCAGGCCGACGCCGCCGGCGCGCCGCAAGCGCAGGCCGTCGACCTCGCAACCCCGACCGCGCCGCCGTCCGCGCGGCAGATCGACCAGACCCTCTCGGCCGGCCTGCCCGGCTACGCCGAAGGCACCGCCGCCCTGGCGCAGAAGCTCGCGCGCGAGCAGACCAGCCAAGCCGGTGTCGACGCCCTCGCCGCCAACCGCGGAGCGCTTTGGAGCGACGTCGTCGCCGCATGGCGCGCCGCCGCAACGCAAGACGAGCGCTTCGTCAAGCAGTTCGGCAACTCCGACCCGATCGCGCAGCAGAAGTTCCGCGACGTCGATGGCGAGCGGTACTACGAAGGGGGCATCGACGCCGTCAAGCCCGGCTTCTACGGCGCCGTCGCCGCCGAGGTCCAGACCGCGCCGATCCAGCGCGACCGGATCTTCCCGCTCATGCAGCGCGCCGCTGGGTCTTACAAGTTCAAGGGCACCAAGATCCCCGGTGACCAGTTGGCGGCGATGAGCCGCCGCACCCACGGCGTCGGTACGCTGTACAGCTACGCCCTGAGCGCACGCGGCGCCAGCATCGTCGACACCTGGGCTCGGGCCGAGCTCGCCACCGCCGCCGGCATGACCCCGGTCGAGGCCGCCAACGCCGGCCTGCTCCCCGACGACAAGGCCAAGCTCGAGGCGCTCAAGCACCTGCTGCGCACCACCTACGCTGGCGACGCCAAGGGCTTGGCCGAGCCGAGCGCCTCGCTCGCCCGGGCCGAGACGTGGTACTCGCCCGCCGAGGTCACCGTCCGCCCCGCCGACCCCGACATGGCCTTCGCCGACATGATGACCGTCGGCGCGCTGCAGCCGGAGTGGTACGCCGACGGCGCCCTCGACCTGACCATCGAGCCGACCGGGATGCGCGAGGCGCGCAAGCCCACGGCGTTCGATGGCATGATGAGCGCGCTCTGGGTGTCGCGGAACCAGGACGACCAGACCTACGGCGTCACTGGCGGCGGCGCGCGCGAGTTCCTCGAACGCGGCGTGACTTGGGCCGCGGTCAAGAGCGCGGTGCCGGTGATCCCGAGCGACACCTGGATGGCCGAGCTGGCGCGGCTCAACGCCGCGGTCAAGGCCAGCGCACCGGGAAGCTCTGTCGGTGAGGAGCTGCTGCGAGGCAACGACCCGGGTGTCGCCGCGACGGCACCTGCGTATGAGCAGGTCTTCGACCGCAGCCTCGAAGAGGCGCAGGCGCCGACGACGGTGCCGGGCCAGTCGGCACCGGTCGGCGGCGCGGCGATGGCGCCGGGCGGCACCTTCGACACGACGCGGACGCCAGCGCCGTTGCACGCCAACCCGGTCCTCGGCGCGGCGCCGGCGCCGGCGCCGGCACCAGCGACACCGCTGCCGGTCGACCCAGGAGCAGCGGCAAGCGACGACGCCGGCACGGTCGCCGCTTCGGCGCCTACGCCGACAACGCCCGCGGCCGGCAGCGATGCGATCCGCGGCGACACCGCAGCGCCGCCGCCGGCGCCGGCGAGCACGACGCCAGCTGCGGCGGCGGTAGCGCCGCAGCCGCAGGCGCCAGCGAACCCGGACGTCTCGCGCCACGCCATCGGCGCCGCCCCCGGCGACTGGCGCGCCCGCGAGATCGCCGCGGTACCCTCGGCGCAGGTGATGCCCGACGATCCGGGGCACGTCTATCACGTGCTCGACGACGGCGACGTCGTGGCGACGACCACGCCGGCGCGTGTCGATCCGACGGCCGCCCGCGCCGCCCGCGCTGCCGCGCCGACGCCGGCACCGGCGCCGACGACGACCGCCGCGCGTGCCGCACCGGCCGCGACGGCACCGGCGGCACCGACCGCGACGGCGGCCCCGGCGACGTCCGCTGCGACGCCAGCCCCGGCGCCGGCCGCCGCGGCTGCACCGGCGGTCGCCCCGGCCACGGCGCCGAGCGTCATCCCGCCGAAGCCGACCACCGACGTCGAGTACAAGGCGCTCGCCGGCTGGGCTGCATTCTCGGCCAACGTGCAGTCGTTCGGCCTTCCGGAGGCCACCGCGCTCAAGGGTTGGAAGCTGGCGATGGACCAGCTCTACACCAATCAGGAGGCGTACGATCGACTGCGCAGCGACCCGGCGGCGATGACGGCCTGGGTCGACAGCGATCCGGCGCGCGTCGGCTTCCGCGCGATGGCCGATGACCTGCTCGCCGCCAAACCGCTCGACACCTCGCGCACCTACGCGCTCTGGTCGGGCAAGCCGGCGCACGAATACGCGCAGACGCAGGGTCACGAGGTCCTCGAGAGCGTGGCGATCGGCAAGCTCTTCGACGACGTTCGAGTGGTCTTCCGCGAGTGGAACGTCATGAAGACGCTCTGGCGCGCCATCTCGGACGTCTACGCCCGCAAGATCGGCGAGATCATGCAGGGTCACGCGATCCACGTCTATCAGCGCAAGCTCGGCGACATCTTCGCCGAGGTCGAGAGCAAGGCGCTGGCCGAGCTCGCCGACTCGACCGGCGTGCCGCCGCGCTACGTTTTCCATCCGCTGGTCGTCACCGGCGCGTTCGGCGGCGAGGCCGAGTACGAGAAGCCCTATGCCAACGGCCCGTGGCGAGATCGCCTGACGACCGCCGCAGCTGGCGACAAGGTCCGCGCCCAGGGGGCCTGCGAGGCGGTCGGCGTGCGGCTGTTCTCCTACACCGGCATCGTCCCGGTGGGCGACCTGCGCGACGCCGGCGCGACCGGCAGCGCGTCGGCGGCAGCGGCGGTGATGACGGCGCACAACCAGGACGTCGACGCCCGCTGTACGCGCGCCGAGTCGGCGCTGTTGACGGCGGCCGGGCCTGCAGCTACGCCGGGGACGTCGGTTTGAACCGCTGCCGCAGCGCGACGCGAACCTGAGCGTGGAGGGAGGCTCGATGCCGGATCAGGCCCTACGCGCGGCGCTCGAGGCGCTCGACGCGCCGATCCAGGCGCCGAGCGACCTGTTGCAACTCGATTTGAAGCCGATCGCCGTGCTCGACGCCGGCCACAAGGCCACGCTGGTCGCGGAGATCGCGGCGCGCCTGGGCGCCGGGCGCGACGATCCGCGCCTGGTCGACGCGCTGGTCGAGATCGGCAGCAAGGCGGCCTGGCAGCAGATCGAGGCGCTCGCGGCCGCGGCGGAACCCAGCGTCAGCAGCGCACGCGCAGCGCGGCGACTCGGCGTGCTACGGCGCGACCGACGGGCCGTGCGTTGGCTGGCGGCGGCGCTGCGATCCTGGACCTACGTCGTCGAGGAGGCAGCGACCGGCCTCTACGAGCTCGACAACTACAGGGCAGACGAGGCTTTGCTGGAGGCGCTGGCCGGGCGCGACGAGGTCGAGATCCGCCGCGTGCTGCTCGACCGCCTCTTCGTCCGCCATGGCCTCGACGCCTGGCAGCTCGCGGCGAGCCCGGTCTGGAGCGCGCGCATGGCTGCGCTGTCACCGTGGCCGAGCCTGCGGGCCGAGGCGATCGCCGTCATCGGTCGCTGGGTACGCGGTGCCCGCGGCGGCGCCACCCCCCAGGCGCTCGGCGTCGCGGTGCCCGACGTGCCGCCGAGCGCGGCGATGACGGCGCTGCTCAAGGCCCTGCGTGATCCGAACGCGACGTTGGACGCCGGGCAGCTCGCAATCCTGCAGGGCGGCGAGCGCGACTGGGCCGTGGACCTGCTCGGCAAGGCGCTCGAGCGCGGAGAATTCCGCGCGGTCGCGGCGCTGCACGCCGTCGGCGGGGCGCGGGCGCAGATGGTCTTGGACGATGCCCGAGCCCTCGACCTGCCGGTGATGGCGACCGCGAACGCTTGATGACTTCGGCCGGCGCGCCGCGCTGAGCATTCCATTTGGACGGTCGTCTCCTGAATCGGGTCATGTCCCGTCAAGTGGTGATTGAAGCCATCGCGTCGGGTTGAACCTCAAGCCGCCTTGTTGCGGGTGGCAGGCGGCGGCGGAAGTGCCGCAGTCAGCGACCCTGTGTCGCTGTCGATGAGTTCGATCGGAGCCTCGGCCGGAAACGTCATGTAGCGCCGGCAAACCGCCCACTCGTCGGTCTGTTCGGCCAGCAGTGCGCCGACCAGGCGGATGATGGCGTGGCGGTCCGGGAAGATTCCGACGACATCGATGCGCCGGCGAATCTCCTTGTTCAGCCGCTCTTGTGGATTGTTGCTCCAGATTTTCTTCCAGTGCTCGACCGGGAAATGCCGGAAGGCGAGCAGGTCCTCTCGCATCGTCGCGAGTTTGTCGGCGACCTCCGGTAGAGGGCCGCGCAGGTGCTCGACCACCGCGGCGAACTGCGTCACGACGCCTTCAGGCTCGGGCTGCGCGAAGATGGTGCGAACGGCGGTGGCGACCCACTGCTGCATGCGCTTGGGCGTCTTGGTCAGCAGGTTGCGCATCGCGTGGGTGCGGCAGCGTTGCCAGCACACGCCGGGCAGCGTGGTCTCGATAGCCTCGCGCAGGCCGGCGTGGGCGTCGGAGATGACGA
>JBEARB010000186.1:0-3136 GCA_041163625.1 Pseudomonadota bacterium
GCTCCATCCGCCGCTGCGGAGCAGGTGCTGCGCCTCCATCAAGCGCAAATCCCTCTGGTATTGCAGCGGCGTGGTCGTCGTCACCAGCTTGAAGTGCTTGTGGAAGGCCGAGGCGCTCATGCCGACGCGGCGGGCGAGGTCGGCGACCGTCAAGCGCTCGCGGAAGCCGTCGCGGAGCAGATGGATGGCTTGCGCGATGTGGCTGGCGTGGCTGTCGTCCTGCAGCAGCGCGCGGAGCATCGCGCCCGACGGCGACATCAGCAGGCGAAAGTGCAGCTCTTGTTGGAGCAGCGGCAGCAAGACGCGCGCGGCGACCGGATCGGCGGAGAGATCGAGGTAGCGGCCGATGACGTCGCGGGTCGCGTCGTCGACCGGGGCGACCGCCATGCAGCAGCTCGGGGCGACGGCGGCCGACGCGCCACCGACGCGGTCGTGCAGGCCACGCAGCACCTCGAGGTCGAGCTCGATGATCAGCGCAAGGTACGGAAACTCCGGGCTGGCCTCGCAGATGCGGGCGAGCACCGGGACGTCATGGCTGACGACGACGCAATGACCGGCGGCGACTTCGAAGCGGCGGTCGCCGAGTGTGGTCTCCTTCCCGCCCTGTAGGATCAGGCAGACGATGGGCCGGTAGAGCGACGCCTCGAATTGCGTCGGCGCGTCGTGGCGCAGCACGTAGATTCCGAGATCGTCGCCCGCATCTTCGCAGGATTGCGTGGACTGCAGGGCGATGGCTTTGTCGATCAAGTCTTCCCAGCGCACGGCGAACCTCCAGGCGTTGCGTCCCCAGGCTCGTCGGCGGCGGGCTCGCTGGCAAGCGCCATCGCCGATTCGAAGAGGATTGTGCAACACAGAAGGAGCATCGGGCACGCGAATCGAGACGAGAGGCCGTAGGGTGGGCTTCCCAACCCGGAGGAGCCTCATGACCCGCATCCCGACCCTTCACCTCGACCGCGTCGTCGCCGAGCACACCCAAGACATGCACGGCAAGACCGTCGCCATCACCGGCACCACCAGCGGCACCGGCTTTGTCTGCGCCCGCGAACTCGCCAAGCTCGGCGCCCACGTGCTGCTGCTCAACCGCGCCAGCGAACGGGCGGACGCTGCGCTCGAGAAGCTGCAGCAAGCCGTGCCCGACGGACGCTTCGAGGCGATCGAGTGCGACCTGCAGCGCTTCGACAGCGTGCGCGCCGCGGCGGCCGTGATCCGCGAGCGCATCGGCCGCCTCGACGTGCTCTGCCACAACGCCGGCGTGATGGCCCTGCCCGACCAAGCCACCGCCGACGGCTACGACGTGCAGATGCAGACCAACAGCATCTCGCCCTTCCTGCTCACCCGTGAGCTCATGGGCCTGCTGCGCGCCAGCCCCGAAGGTCGCGTCGTGCTGCACACCTCGATGGCGCGCCTCGGCCCGCCGCACGAGGCGAAGTTCTTCGAGGCGCGCGGCGGAGACCTCGGCGGCGACGGCACCGACGCCGAGAACGCGCAGTTCAGCGGCCCGCGCTGGTCGCGCTACCACCAATCCAAGCTCGCCAACTGCACCTTCGCCTTCGGCCTGAAGCAGCGCGTCGAGGCCGCGGGCATCGAGAACGTGAAGGTCCTGCTCGCACATCCGGGCCTCGCGGCGACCAGCCTGCAGACGACCTCGGCGAGCACCGGCGGCATGGAGCTCGGCGGCAGCTTCATGTCCAACGCCCAATCGGCCGAAGACGGCGCGCTCGGCATCCTCCGCGCGTGCGCCGACCCGAGCGCCCAATCCGGCGATTTCTTCGGCCCCGAGCGCTGGGTCGGCTTCCCCGAGCGGCTCACGCCCGAGCCACAGCTCAGCGACGCGGACAACGTCGGCATCTGCTGGGCGGGCTGCGAGCAGGCCGTGGGGGCGTTCCGCCTCGGCGCCTGATCCCGGCGGCGGCAGGCTCGCCAGCACACCCGGCACAAGCGAGCGCGTCCGGCCGACGACGCGACCCCGCTGGCGTCAGCGGCGCTTGCGCGGGCCCGCGGCTGCCCGCGCGAGGCGCCCACTCCCGACTGCGAGGTTGCGCCAGGTCAACGGGACCAGCGTGACCAGCGCGACGCCCTGCTCGTAGTCCGGATTCTCGGCCAGGAAGCGCTGCACCTCGACGCGCGGATGGCTGCGCCAGCGCGCCGACTCCTCCGCGGATTGGTGCACAGCGCCCCCCTCGTCGACGAGATGGGGCGCGTCGAGCCGCCCCTCGGGCAAGCACCCCTGGTCGCGGAATGCCGCGAGCAAGTCGGTGATCTCGGGAGGCGTCGGCCGCGTCGGATGCGGCCAGATCGATTCGGCGTGCTTGGCGAAGCGGTAGTAGGCCGAAGGGTGGATGCGCGTGCCGACCTACCACGTCGGTCGGCGTGGAGATCGACGATGTCTCTCGGCACGAGCCACACTCCGATGGACTGGGGGGATGACAGTCGAACGGTGCGCCGATCGTGCCACCAGAGCGACGTCACGTCACCCTCGTCGGGCCTCCACGCGCGCCTGCTGCAGGCCCGGGAACGCACGCCGCGGCTGACGCACCGGCTGGCGCGACGGGCCCTCGAGATCGCAGGCGAGGACGACGGCGTCGCGGGTGCGGGACATGGCGACTCCGGGGGCGTAGGCTGCCGAGGCGGCGCGAGCGGGCCGATGGTGCCGCAACGTCGCAGAGCGCGAGCGCGGCGTCGACGACCTCGGCCGGAGGAGCCCACGATGTTCGAGACCGACCCCACCACCAACACCGAGCAGGCCGCCGCGCTGGTCGCGCGGCTCGGACTGCAGCCGCACCCCGAGGGTGGCTTCTTCCGCGAGACGTGGCGCCATCCCGGCGAAGGAACGGCGCGCGGTGCCGGCACCGCCATCCTCTTCCTGCTGCGGGCCGGCGAGGTCTCGCGCTGGCATCGCGTGGACGCCGCCGAGATCTGGCATTTCTACGCCGGCAGCCCGGCCACGCTGCGCATCGTCGGCCCGGACGGCGCGCGCGAGGACGTCCGCCTCGGCAGCGACGTGCTCAGCGGCGAACGTCCGCAGGCCATCGTGCCGGCGGATGGCTGGCAGCAGACCGAAGCCGGCGCGGGCTGGGCGCTCTTCGGCTGCACCGTCAGCCCGGCGTTCGCGTTCGAGGGCTTCGAGATGGCGCCC
>JBEARB010000187.1:0-22426 GCA_041163625.1 Pseudomonadota bacterium
TCGCTCGGCAGCTGATCGGCCCGGAGCGACGCGTCGAGAAGGAATACGTGATCCGCGTGGAGCCGGCGCCGAACGACGACCAGCTGCGCCGCCTCCGCCATGGCCTCCACATGGACGGACGTGCGCTGTTGCCGGCGCAAGTCGACCGGCTCGGCCCTGGCAAAATTCGCATTGTGCTGAGGGAGGGTCGCAAGCGCCAGATTCGCCGCATGGCCGAGGCCGTTGGGCTAAAGGTTGTGACCTTAGTGCGTGTCCGCATTGGTGCGGTTCGACTCGGCGATCTTGCACGCGGACATTTCCGCTTTCTTCGCCCGGACGAACACTTCTGAGCGATCCAAAGGGCTGGCGACAACCAAGGCGGCCGCGACGCCGACTTTCGCTACGCGGCGACAAAGTCGTGCCCTCGAAAGGCCATTGAGATCGGGCTACACAGGGGCCACGAGCCTGGCGACAGCCGCAGTCATGGACAGTGCGATGGCGCGCCCCAATCGCTCAGGAGAGCCCGCCGGCCGCAGCGCGGCCGCCCGGCACCAACTGACCCGACGAATGGACGTCGCAGATGGACACCGCTTCGGGACACAGCCCAAGAAACAGCGCTATGCCGGATCTTGAACCGCCGACGAGCCGCCGCTACCTTCCGCGCGCCCGCGGCCGGGCCAGCCACGCAGGAGCCCCGATGACCTACGAACTCACCCTCCTCCCCGGCGACGGCATCGGCCCCGAGGTGACGGCGGCGACCTGCCGCGCCATCGCCTCGACCGGCGTCGATATCCGCTGGCTCTCGATGCCCGCCGGCGCCGGCGCGCTCGACACGCACGGCACGCCGCTGCCCGACGAGACGCTGCGCACCATCGAGCGCACCCGCGTCGCGCTCAAGGGTCCGATCACCACCCCGGTCGGCACCGGCTTCACCAGCGTGAACGTCGCTATCCGCCAGGCGCTCGACCTCTACGTGAGCCTGCGCCCGGTGCGCAGCCTGCCGGGCATCAAGACCCGCCACGACGACGTCGACTTGGTCATCTTTCGCGAGAATACCGAGGGCCTGTACGCCGGCCGCGAGCACGAGCCGGTGCCGGGTGTGGTCGAGACGCTGCGCGTCATCACCGACGAGGCCTGCACCAAGATCTGCCGCTGGGCCAGCAACTGGGCGCGCGCCGAGGGCCGCAGCAAGCTCACGCTGGTCCACAAGGCGACCATCATGAAGAAGAGCGACGGCCTGTTCCTCGACGCGTTCCGCCGCGTCGCGGACGAGGCGCCCTTCCTGCGCCACGACGACCAGCTGGTCGACGACGTCGTGCGTGAGATGGTGCTCGATCCCCTGCAATTCGACTGCATGGTGATGGAAAACCTCTACGGCGACGTGCTCAGCGATCTCGCGGCTGGCCTGGTCGGCGGGCTCGGCGTCGTGCCGGGCGCCAATATCGGCGACCGCTACGCCGTCTTCGAAGCCGTGCACGGCTCGGCGCCCGATATCGCCGGCAAGGGCATCGCCAACCCGACCGCGCTGATCCAATCGAGCGTGCTGCTGCTGCGCCATATCGGCGAGCGCCGCGCGGCCGACCGCCTCGAGCGCGGCCTGTTCCGGGTGCTCGCCGACGGCCGCGTCCGCACGGGCGACCTCGGCGGCAGCGCCAACACCGCCGAATTCACCGACGCCATCTGCCAGGCCGTGCAGGAGGACGCATGAACGCCGCCGCCAACCCGCCCAAGGTCGTCCTGCTCGAGGCCGGCCCGGTCAGCGAAGCCCTCGGCGACGCCGTCTGCGCGATCGTGCAAGCCGCAGGCGTCACGATCGACTGGCAGCGCATGGCCGCCGGCGTCCGCGCCGTCGAGCAATCGGGCGATCCGATGCCGGCCGAGGTGGTCGCCGCCATTCGCGCGTCGGGCCTGTGCCTGAAGACGCTGCTGCGAACGCCGGTCGGAGGCAGCTACGAGTCGCCGAACGTGCAGCTGCGCAAGAAGCTCGGCGTCTTCGCCGGTGTGCGCGCGCTGCGCAGCCTGCCGGCGGTGTCGAGCCGCTATCAAGACGTCGACGTGCTGCTCGTGCGCGAGATGACCGAGGACATCCACGCCGGCATCGAGCACGAGATCGTCCCAGGCGTGGTGCAGACCATCAAGGTCGTCACGCGGGCCAAGAGCGAGCAGGTCATCCGCCACGCCTTCGAGCTCTGCCGGCGCCTGGGCCGCAAGAAGCTGACGCTGGTCCACAAGGCCAACATCATGAAGCGCAGCGACGGCATGTTCCGCGCCGTCGGCCGCGCCATGGCCGCCGAATATCCCGACATCGCCTACGACGACATCATCGCCGACAACGCCGCCATGCAGCTCGTCGCCCGCCCCGAGCGCTTCGACGTGCTGGTCGCCGGCAACCTCTTCGGCGATATCCTCGCCGACGTCGGCGCCGGCCTGGTCGGCGCGCCCTCGCTCGTCACCGGCCACAACACCGCGCCCGGCGACGTGCACGTCTTCGAGGCGACCCACCACGTCGGCCTGGTCACCGGCGACGACGGCCAGCCCGCCGCCTCGCCGTTGACCTTGCTGATGCCCGCGCTCGACCTGCTGCGCCACCTCGGCGAGCAGGCGGCAGCGGACAGGATCACCGCCGCGGTCGACACCACGCTGCGCGATCCGAGCCTCGTGACACCCGATCACGGCGGTCGGGCCTCGACAAGCGAAATGGCGGCGGCCATCATCGCGGCGCTGGCCCAAGCCTAGCGACCGAACCTCGGGCCGCGGCCCCAACACCCAGGAGTTTGCAAGGATGGCCTACATCATCACCCGGCTCTGCGTGGACTGCAAAGACACCGCCTGCGCGGACGTCTGCCCGGTCGAATGCATCTACGAGTACAAGGGCGACGACAAGAGCTGGGCCAACCAGCTCTACATCAACCCCGACGAGTGCATCGACTGCACCAACTGCGAGCCGGCCTGCCCGTGGCGCGCCATCTTCGAAGAGGACGAAGTCCCGGACCTCTTCTCGGCCGACACCGAGCTGAACTACAAAATGGCTGAAAACGCTGGCGATTTCGAGGTCGCGACGATCCACAAGGGCGCTGCCCCGACCGAGGATCAGATCTCGGAGAACTTCGCCAAATACGACTACCAGCCCTAGCGGGCTCGGACGAGCCCTGCGATGGACGCCAAGGAGGCTCTCGGGCGCGTACTGCGCGTCGACTCCCTGGTGGTCACCACCGCGGTGCTCGTTCACCTCGCTGCCGGCGCGACCGCCGCGGCCGTGATGGCCTCGGAAGGGGAGCCGGACTGGGTCCTCTACGGCCTGATGGGCCTGCTGACCGCAGTCGTGCTGACCAACTACGGCCGCCTCGGTTCGCGCGTGACGCTCTTCCGTCGCGCGTTCTCCGGGCTGTTCGCGATCGGCGTCGTCGCGGCGTGGGGCGCCCTGCTCGCGGACCGAATCCACCCCGCGCTGCACGCCTCGGGCCGCCTGGACGTCGGCGCCGATCGGCCGCTGCTCTTGGTCGCTGTCGGCCTCGAGGCCATCGTCGTCGGCCTGATCGGCTTCCACGTCGTGGTGATCGCGCCGCGCACCCGCCGCCACGGCAAGGCCCGCCGCGCCGAGGCACTGGCCGCGCGTGAGGCCCTCGGTGCCGCGCGCGCCGCCCGCGACGTCGCCCTGCAGGATCACGACGACGGGGGCGCCGCATGATCCGAGCTCTCCTGCTGCGCCACCACCGCCGCATCCTGCTCGTACTCGTGCTCGTGTTGCCCCTGCTCTCGATGTACGTGCACGGCAAGCCGCGCGAGGGCTCGACCCTCGCCGAGCGGATGCTGCTGCGGGTGACGAGCCCGCTGGCCGCCGCCACCGGTGCCTTCGAGGACGCGCTGATCGGCATCTGGACGGGATACGTCGACCTGGTCGGCGTGCGGGAGCGCAACGCCGACCTCGAAGCACAGAATCGCGAACTGCTGGGCGAGGCGCTGCGCAGCCGCGCGCTGGGCGAAGAGCTGCGCAGGGTCAAGCGCCTGTGCGCGTTCCGTGAGGCCAAGAGCGAGCTGCGGACGGTGCCGGCGCGCGTGGTCGGCCGCGAGGTCAGCCAATTCTTCCGCGTGCTGCGGGTGCGCCTGGATGTCGGCGAGATGGACGAGGTGCAGGAAGGACAGGCCGTGGTCACGCACGACGGCGTGGTCGGCCGCATCGAGAAGCGCTCGGGCGACTACGCGGACGTGATGCTGGTCACCGACGCGCGCTCGGCCGCGCACGCCACCATCGCCGGCAAGGGCGTGGTCGGCACCGCCCGCGGCAAGGGCAAGCAGAAGGAGTTCGGCGTCGAGTTCGTGCACCTCGACCGGGCCGAGCGGCAGGAGCCGATCGAGCCCGGCGACGCCGTGCTCACGACCGGCCACGACCGCGTCTTCCCGGCGGGCCTGGAGATCGGCCACATCACCGAGGCGACGCCGAGCCGCGCGGGCCCGTATTTCGAGTACACCCTGACGCCGGCGGTCACCTTCGCTACCCTCGAGGAGGTGCTGATCGTGGTCGCCCACAGCGCCCCGGCCGGCGAATTGCCGGCGCCCGAGGCGGCGCGCAAACAACGACTGCGGGTCGATCCCGCCAACACCCCGGACGGCTGAGGGAGAGGGAGGCGCGCGATGAAACATCTCGCTTGGTTGCTCTGCTTCGTCGGCCTGCTGGCGCTCGAGGCGCCGCTGCTGCGCTCGGCCGAACATGCGTGGCTCGTGCCCGACGTCTTGGTGCTCGGTGCCATCTACCTCGGCAGCCGCGGCGATTGGGCGGCGGGGCTGCTCACAGCGGCGGCGGTGGGGCTGTTCAAGGACGGCTTCTCGCTGGCGGCGCCGGTCGGCGTGTTCACCGAGATCGGAGCGCTCGGCTTCCTCGCGACCCGACTCGTCGGCCAGCGTGTGGACTTGGGCAGCCCGATGCCGACGATGGCGACCTGCGGCGTCGGCACCTTCATCGCGACCGGCCTGTTCTTGCTCTTCGAGCTGATCTTCCATCGCGCGTTCGGCGCCTTCGAGGAGGCGCTGCGCGCCGTCCCCTCGATCGCGCTCGGCACGATGCTGCTGGCGCTGCCGGTCTTCGCCGGGCTGGACCGCGTCGGCGCGCTCTTCGACCGCGGTGAGCGAATGCGCGGCGTCAGCAGGAGGCTGCGCTGAGGCAGATCCCGCTCGGCACCTCGCACGACGCCAAGTCCTTCGAGGCTCGCAACCGCGTCGCGCTGGCGGTGGTCGCCGCCGGTATCCTACTGCTCGGCGCGCGGTTGCTGCTGGTGCAGGTCGTCCGCGGCGAGCGCTACGAGCAATACGCCGCCATCGAGCGCGTCGCCAAGGTCCGCGCGCAGGCGCCGCGCGGCCTGCTGCTCGGCAAGGACGGCGACGTCCTCGCGCGAAACATCGAGAGCCATCGCCTCGAGCTGCTCGGCCATCGCGTCAAGCCCGAACGCGCCCGACCGATCGCCGAGACGCTGCGCGGCCTGCTCGACATGACCGACTCGGAGGTCAAGGGTCTGGTCGCCGAGCTGCAGGCGCCGCGGGACCCGCGAAAACGCAAGCCGATCGTGGTCCGGCGCGACCTGGTCTCGACCCATTGCCCCTACGACAGCCATCGCCTGGAGTTGGTCGGCGAGACCCCCTACGGGTTCTGCACCACCTGCGGACGCACCTACGAGCCGCCGCCGCAGAAGCCCTCCTGCCCGGTCGATCGGCGCAAGTTGGTGCCGAGCGGCAACGGCGACGGCGCGCACTGCCCCGCCTGCAGCCGCGAATTCTCGGCCGCCGAGCGCTGCCCTTACGACGACAGCCCGATCCACCGGGGCATGCACATCCTGCGCTGTCCGATGTGCGGCCGAACCTTCGACGACGAGGTCGCCAAGCTGCGCTCGCACCAACACCTGCTGCCGGAGGCGCGCGTCCGCACCGAGATCCAACGCGAATACCCCTATCGCTACTTGGCGAGCCACCTGCTCGGCTACATGAGCCGCGTCAACGCGCGCGATCTGCGCCCCTTCGGCGAGGGCGAAGACCCGCGCTTCGCCCTGGACGACCGCATCGGCCGCACCGGCCTCGAGAAGGCGCTCGACGCGCTGCTGCGCGGCATCGACGGCGAGGAGGTGCTCGTCCGCCGCCGCGGCCAAGAGGAGCGCGGCAGTAATATCGCCGAGTTGATGGAGGCGATGGCGCCCAAACCGACGGTGCCGGGGCTGACGGCACGGCTCACGCTCGACCTCGCCCTGCAACGCGACGTGAAGGTGGCGATGGCGCACGTGCATTCGGGCGCCGCCGTCGCCCTGGACGTGCAGACCGGCGCGGTGCTCGCCATCTACTCCAAGCCCTCGTTCGATCCGAACGCCTGGTCCGGTCGCCTCACGCCGGAACACAAGGCGCGCGTCGACGCGAGCCCCTTCGCGCCGCTGATGAACAAGGCCGTGCACCCCTTCCCGCCGGCCTCGGTCTACAAGGTCGTCGCCTCGGCCGCCGCCCTCGAGGAGGGCCTGGTCACACCCTCGTCGACCTACCACTGCCCGGGCTTCTACGAGTTCGGCGGGCGGCGCTTTCGTTGCCACAAGCGCAGCGGCCACGGCGACGTGAACCTGCAGCAGGCGCTCGAGCAGAGCTGCGACGTCTACTTCTACAAGGTCGGTGAGGCGCTCGGCATCGACGTCCTGCACGACTACGCCCGCCGCATGGGCTTTGGCGAGCAGACCGGCATCGAGATCCGCGAGTCCTCCGGCATGGTCCCGACCAAGGCCTGGTACCAAGAGAAGAAGGGCCGCTATTTCCCCGGATTCGCGCTCTCGACCGCGGTCGGACAGAAGGACGCCACCGCCACGCCGCTGCAAGTCGCGCGCGTCTATGCCGGCATCGCCCGCGGCGGCGTACTGCCCAACGTCACCGTCATCGACCGCTTCGAGCAGAGCGGCGCCCCCATCGCGCCGCTCGGCCGCGCTCCTCCGCGCGAGATGGGCCTCCGCAAGTCCACGCTCGACGCCATCGTCGCCGGCTTGGTCGCCGTGGTCGAAGGCGAGGGCGGCACCGCGCGCAAGAGCCGCATCGACGGGCTGCGCATGGCCGGCAAGACCGGCACCGCCGAGGCCGCGCAGCGCGCACCGGAGGACGCGCCGGCCGATATCGAGCATTGGCTGCAGGAAGACCACGCCTGGTTCGTCGGCTTCGCGCCGGTCGAGCAGCCGCGCGTCGCGGTCGTCGTCTTCGTCGAGCACGGCGGCCACGGCGGCCACGTCGCCGCCCCGATCGTCAGCCGCATCCTCACGCGTTGGGCGACCCGCAACGGCATCGGGGTCAAGCCGTGAGCCTCGCCCGCCGCCTGCGCCAGCCGTCGTTGATCTTCGGCCTGTTCTGCACCCTCGGGCTGTGTGCGGCCTCGCTCTACAACCTCTGGTTCATCGACTCGCTCGGAGGCACCGCCTTCGGCCGCAGCCAGACCGTGTGGATGGTCGCGGGCCTGGTCGCGGGCGGCATCGTCGCCGGCATGGACATGGGCTTCCTGCGCCGCATCTCCGGCACGGTCTATCAGGCGCTGGTGCTCTTGCTCGTCGCCGTGCTGCTCTTCGGCCGCGAGATCAACCACAGCCGGCGTTGGATCGAGCTCGGTCCGATGAACCTGCAGCCCTCGGAGTTCATGAAGCTCGCGGTCGTGATGGTCATCGCCGACTACTTCGACCGCCAGCGCGCGCAGGAGCCGTGGACCCTGCGCCGCCTCGGTCGCCCGCTGCTGCTGCTCGGCCTGCCCTTCGTGCTGATCAACCGCGAGCCCGACCTCGGCACCTCGCTCTGCGTCGCGCTGATCGCCGGCAGCATGATCCTCTACGAAGGCGTGAGCCGTCGCACGCTGCTGATGGCGCTCTTCGTGGTCGTCCTCGGCGTGCCGCTCGCCTGGCGCTCGGGCGTCATCCACAGCTACCAGAAGGGCCGCGTACAAGCCTGGATGGCGCTGGACGAAGCCGCCCTGCAAGAGCGCAGACGCGCCCCCGCCTCGCAGCCCGAGCAAGCGCTGTGGGCCGTCGGCTCGGGCCGCTGGCTCGGCCGCGACACCGACGACGCCCGCCGCTCCGTCCTGCGCCACCTGCCCTTCCTCTATACCGATTTCGCCTTGGCCTCATGGGCCGAGCTCTTCGGCTTGCTCGGCACGATGGGCCTGTTCGGGCTGTTCGCCGGCCTGCTCTGGTGGGCCCTGCACCTGGCGGATTGCGCTGCGGAGCGCTTCGACGCCCTGGTCGCCGTCGGCGTGGCGGCGCTGGTCTTCTGGCAGTTCTTCATCAACGCCGGGATGGTGATCGGCCTGCTGCCCGTCGTCGGCATGACGCTGCCGCTGATGAGTTACGGCGGCTCGAGCGTGCTGACCGTGCTGCTCGGCGTCGGCTTGCTGGTGAACATCGCGCTGCGTCGGCGCGCGCGGGGCTAGCCGATGTCGAGCATCGACCGCCGCGTCGTCGGCCTACTCGCGGCGACGGCGCTGCTCTGCACGGCCATCCCGCTGCTCCCCGCCGCCTGGGACGCCGGCTACGTCCTGGACGACGGCGCCGCCATCCTCGAGAACCCGCTGGCGCACTGGCCGCCGAAGCCGCTGCAGTTGCTGCGCGCGCCGTGGTTCGGCCCCGCACCGGCGTGGCGCGACCAAGGGGTCTCTCGGCCGCTGGTGACGCTCAGCTACGCCCTCGAAGACGGCCTGGGCCTGGCGGCGCGCGGTCGGCACATCGTCTCGTGGGGGCTGGCCGCAGCGGGCTTTCTGCTCTTCGGGCTGCTGATCCACACGCTCGCAGTCCGCCTCGG
Organism: Pseudomonadota bacterium; assembly: GCA_041163625.1. Classification (GTDB taxonomy): domain Bacteria; phylum Myxococcota_A; class UBA9042; order UBA9042; family UBA9042; genus JACKFC01. The sequence goes on from JBEARB010000187.1 coordinate 8,770, forward strand.
TGCGACGACGGCCGCGCTGCCGGCGGCACTGGCGGCGACGGCGCTGGCGGCCACGCACCCGACCCACGTCGAAGCCATCGTCTGCGTCGGCAACCGGCCCGAGCCGATGGCGGCGCTGGCGGTGTTGTCGGCGTTGTGGGCGATGGCCGTCGGCGGACGCGCGGCGTGGTGGGCGCTGCCGGCGATGGCGGCCGCGCTGCTGGCGAAAGAGTCGGCGATCGCGGCGTTGTTGCCGCTGGCGCTGTTGGCGGCGTTGCCCGACGGTCGGCGGCGCGGACCAGCGCTGCTCGCCGTCACGGCGGCGGCGGCGGCGTGGCTGGCGATGCGGCTGTGGCTGCATCCACTCGCGCAGCCCTCGGCAATCGACAACCCCCTGGCCGGCACCGAGACGCTGGTGCGAGTGCGCGGGGCGATCTGGTTGGTCGGCCACGCCGCCGGGCGGCTGGTCGCCCCGTTCGGGTTGGCTCCGGACTACAGCCTCGACGTCCTGCCGCTGCGGGCACCACCGCTGGCCGGGCTGGCGGCGGGTGCGAGCGTGACGGCGGCCGCGGCGCTGGCGGTGCTGCGCGCGGGCGCGGGCTGGCGACGTGGCGCGCCGATGGCGTTCGCGACGGTCCTCGGCCTCGGCAGCGCGGCGGCGTTTTACGGGCCGGTCTCGCAGATCCCGTTCGCCGCGACGCTGGCGACCGCCGACCGCGTGCTGTGGATGCCCTCGCTCGGGCTGCTGGGCCTGGTCGCGGCCGGCGTCGGCGGCCTGTGGGCGCGCGGCGATCGGCGCGTGCAGCGGATCGCGGCGGTCGGAGTCGTCGGCTGGGTGCTGGCGTGGGGCGCCGCGAGCGCCGAGCTCGCCGGCGATTGGGCCGACGCGACCCGCCTCGCCGAGCGCGGTGTGCGCCTGGCCCCACGCAGCCTGAAGATGCGCTACAACCTCGGGCGATTGCGTCTCGAGGCCGGGGAAGCCGCCGGGGCCGCAGCGCAGCTACGCGCCGCGTTGTCGATCGCGCCGGAAGACCGCGCGAGCCGGGTCCTGCTGATGCAGGCGCTGACGCGCGCCGGTGCCTGCGACGACGCCGCGACGTTGCTGCAGCAAGCCGCCGCGATCGAGGGGGACGCGGGCCTGTTGCGCGCTCGCCTCGACCTCGCGGTGGCCTGCTCGGACTTCACCGACGCCGCCCGCGCCGGCGCCGCCCTGCTGCCGCTGCGCCCGGAGGCCGCCGAGCCGATCTACGTCGCCGCGATCGCCGCAGGAGACGTGGCCCTGGCCGCCCGCGCCGCGGGCGTGGCGGGCGTCGACGCCGGCCGCGATCCGCGCTGGGTCGCCGCCGCCGTCTGGGCCGACGACCGCGCAGGCCGCCCCGACGCCGCCCTCACCCGGCTGCTCGAGCTCGCCGCGACGCGACCGAATTTGTCGGGGCTGGCGACGCAAATTCGTCGCCGTTGCGATCATTCCAAGAGTGAAGCGCTCCGCGCCCGCTGTGCGGATTCGTGGCGAGCGCCGAGCGAGGGTGGTAGGTAGACGCCGCCACGCGAGCCGCGAGCGGCAGGAGCACGTATGGAAATCCGCGACCCGATCCACGGCCCGATCGCGCTCTCCGAGGTCGAGCAGGAGGCGCTGCGCACGCGCGCCTTCCAACGGCTGCGCAGCGTGAAGCAGCTCGGGTTCGCGGAGCTGGTCTTCCCCGGCGCGGCCCACAACCGCTTCCTGCACTCGCTCGGCGTGATGCACCTCGCCGGCGAGGCCTTCGATTCGGTGTTCCGAGACGCGAGCTGGATGCCAGCCGACGACCGGGCCCGCCTGCGCCAAACGTTGCGGCTCGCCGGGATGCTGCACGACGTCGGCCACGCCCCCCTCTCGCATTCCTCCGAGTCGCTCTTCCCGAGCATCGAGAAGCTGGGCCTGCCCGGTGTTCACAGCCGCGATCCCAGCCGGCAGGCGCGGCACGAGCACTACACGCTCAAGCTGCTGCTCGACGCCCCGCTCGGCCAGACCGTCGACCGCGCCCTGGCACCTCTCGGTGGCTCGGCCCGCGACGTCGCGGCGTTGCTGCACGGTGGCGTGCGCACCGAGGGCGAGCCGTTCCGCGTGGCGGGCCGAGACCTGCGCTCGGTGCTGACCTCGCTCTGCTCCGGTGAGGTCGACGTCGACCGGATGGATTACCTGCAGCGCGACTCGTACTTCTCGGGCGTCAGCTACGGAAAGTTCGACCATGCGTGGCTGATCGGGCACCTGACGCATTTCGAGTCCGACGACGGGCAGGTGCACCTCGCGCTCGAAGACCGCGCGATCTACACCTTCGACGACTTCCTGCTCAGCCGCATGCACATGTTCCTGATGGTCTACTTCCACGCCAAAGTGGTGTGCTACGACCAGATGCTGCGACGCTTCTACGACGCGATGCCCGAATTCGAGGTGCCGTCCGACCCCGAAGCCTTCGTCGAGCTCGACGATCCGGCGGTGTGGCGCATGCTGCGGCAAGCCGAGGACCGCTCCGAGTGGGCCGCTCGCATCGTACAGGGCCGCCCACTCGCGCTGGTCGCCGAGCGCGGCTGGCACCAACGCGACGACGATCTCGACGCGCTCGAGGCTTGGCTCGCCGGCCGCGGCATCGAGCACTTCCGTGTCACCAGCCACGGCGCGCTGTCGAAGTATCGCGCCCGGCAGGACGGCGGCATCTATGTGCACATTCGCCCTCGGGTCGGCGACGGCCACTTCCTGCCGCTCGGCGAGGCGACCAACCTCTTCGAGCGCTACGCCGACACCACCCGGATGGAGCGGACCTACGTGCCTCACGCGCACGTCGACGCCGTCGCAGCCGAGCTCGGTCGACTGCGCGCCGCCGGTTGAAGATCCCAGGACGCCGCGCGATGCTGCCGCGGCGCACCCCGTCCCCACCCGCCGAGGAGTCTCGATGTTTGCCCGTATGCCCCGCACCGCCCCGCTCGCGTGGAGCCTCGCGTGCACGTTGCTCGTGGCCGCCGTGGCAGGTGCTGCCTTCGCGCAGGCGCCGACCGAGCCGCAGCCGGGTCAGACCGAGGGCGGCGAGGCCGGCGACGGCCTGTACGTCGTCGTCGAGGCGACGCAGCGACCGCTCGACGGCCTGCTGGTATTGCCGGTGGCGTGCGGCCCGCAGAAGGCCTGGTGCGACGTGCTCGAGAAGGTCGTCCACAACGACATGCGCCTCTCCGGGGTGGTCCGCGCGCTGACGCCCAGCGCCGCGGAGCGCGCCGCCGTTCAGCGCTACTCGGTCCCCCATCTCGAGGTGAACCTCGAGGCCGCGCGCAAGCTCGGCGTGGTCTGGGCGGTCGGACTCTGGGGACGGAAATCCAAGAAGATCGCGGGCGGCCTCGACGTCCACCTGCAGATGATCGACGTCCGCGACGGGCGGGCCGTCGAGCTCGGTCGGCACGCCGTGGTCTCCGGTCCGGAGGCGCAACTGCGGATGCTGGCTCACCGCGTCAGCAACGTCGTCTTCGGCGCGCTCACCGGCGTGATGGGCGATTTCGACGGGCAGTTCTTCTATTCGGCACCGACCCCGACGAGCAATCGCGCCATCTGGATGGCAGACGCCGACGGCTTCAACGCCCGCGTGCTCATCGGGGACAAGGGCGTGCACATGCTGCCACGCCCGACCGGCGATCTCGGCTTCACCTACGTCTCGTTCCGCACCGACCTGCCCTCGCTCTTCCGCGTGGACGCCGCCTCGCTCGACGCCATCGCGGCGAGCGCCCGCAATCTGGTCACCCCGGAATCGCGACACCGTTCGCCGTTCGATGCGCCAGCGACCAAGAAAGGCAAGCGCGGCAAGAAGGGCAAGGCCAAGGCACCGCCGCGACCGGCACCGCCGGCTGCCGCACCCGCCGTGACCGGCCCGGCGAATCTCGGCGTCTCCTTCGCCAAGAACGACGACCTGCAGTTCCGTACCGCCGCGACCGCTGTCGACGGCCGGGTGGTGGCGACCATCAACGACGGCGAGCAGGCCGATATCTGGCTCCTCGACGCCAAGGGCCGCCCCGTGAGGAACCTGACGCAGCACGAGTCCGACGACCTCGACCCGAGCTGGTCCCCCGACGGCAGCCGGATCGCCTTCGTGAGCAACCGCAGCGGACAGCCGCAGATCTACACGATGAAGGCCGACGGCACCGACGTGCAGCGCATGACCTGGGCCGGCCCGTACAACACCGGGCCCGACTGGGGCCCCAACGGACGCATCGTCTACTCGGGTCTGCGCGGCAGCGCGGTCGACATCCTGACGGTCGACGGCAACAAGCAGATGCAGCGCCTGACGCCCGGCCGCGGCAAGCGCTCGCTCGAGCCGACCTGGGGACCGAGCGGCCGCCGCGTCATCTACGTCTCGGACGAGGACGGCGCCGGTGTGCGCGTCTGGTTCGCCAGCCACGACGGCGCGGTGCGCGAGCCGCTCGCATTGCCGCCCGGCCGCTACTACACCCCGGCGTGGCGACGCGCGCTCGGCGTACAGCCTCAACCCTTCCATCCATAGGGTCTTTGCCCTACGCTCGCTGCTGAAGACGAGGCCCACTCCCGATGAAGCGCTGCCCAGGATGTCGACTCGTTGCCCCGCTGCGGGCCGAGATCTGTCCGCAAGACGGCACCCCGCTGACGTGGGAGGTCGCACCGCGCTTGCTTTCGGCCCACAACCCCGAAGACCCGCCGCCCGGCGTCGGCCAGACCATCGTCGGCCCGCCACCACTGCCTCCGAAGGGCGAGAAGCCGGCCGCCGAAGCCCCGCACGAGCGCGCGCAGACGCTGATGTACGCGCGCTCGCAGGTCGAAGGCGCGATCCCGGTCGCCGCCGCTCCCCGCCTCGAGCCCAACGACGATCAGCCTCCGCCAGGTCCCGTTCGCTCGAAGGTGCGTGAGACCATGCGGCAATCCGCAGGGGTTGCCGGCTCCAAGCCCACCGCCGACGACGCGCGGACCACGGCCCAGGAGGCCCCAGACGACCTCACCGAGCGGCCGACCCTGGTCACCTCGATGGAGGGCGACCTCGACCCGGAGATCGAGGCCGAGCGCAGCGCCTACGTCGGCAAGCTGATCGACGACCGCTACTTGGTGAAGTCGTTGATCGGCCGCGGCGGCATGGGCGCGGTCTACCGGGTGGAGCAGATCCACCTGCGCAAGGACATGGCCATCAAGCTGCTGCACGAGAACCTCGTCGCCCGCAAGCAGTTGGTCAGCCGATTCACCCGCGAAGCACGCGCGATCTCACGCCTTTCGAGCCCGCACACCGTGATGGTGTACGATTTCGGCCGCTGGGGAGAGGTCTTCTACCTGGTGATGGAGCTGCTCGAAGGCGAGCCGCTCGACGAGGTGCTCGCGGACGTCGGACCGATGACGCCGGAGCGGACGACTGCGATTCTGTTGCAGATGTGCGACTCGCTGCAGGAAGCGCACGAGCACGGCATCGTCCACCGCGACCTGAAGCCCGAGAACATCATGTTGCTCTCGGGAGGTCCGCACCCGGACTTCGTCAAGATCCTGGATTTCGGCCTCGCCAAGGTCGAGGACGTCGACGACCCGTACACCATCCACTCGCAGAAGGACATCTTCGGAACGCCCTTCTACATGAGCCCGGAGCAGATCCGCGCCGGCGAAGTGGACGGACGCTCGGACCTCTACGCCGTCGGCGCGTTGGCCTTCCGCATGCTCACGGGCAAGCAGGTCTTCGGCCACGAGCGCTCGACCTTCGACATCCTCAAGGCGCACCTGATGGAGCCGCCGCCGCTGATGAGCGACGCCGCGCCCGAGCTCAGCATCCCCGCCTCGCTGGAAACGATCGTCCAGAAGGCGCTCGAGAAGGACCCGGACAAGCGCTGGGGCTCGATGAAGGAGCTCGCCGAGGCACTCGTCGAGGCGCGCAAGAGCGGGTTCACCGGGGGCACCAAGCCCAAGCGCCGCAAGTCCGAATCGCCCGGCGACGCCGCGCTGGCCGCCGCGCCCACGCCCTACGCGGCCGAAGACGCGGGCAGCGCCGCCGAAACACGCCTCGCGCTGGACGACGAGGCGCTCGGCCGACACGTCCGCAGGGGCCGCTTCGCGCGTGGCGCACTCTTTGGCGCGATCTCGCTCGCCATCGTCGGCGCCATCGCTGCGACCGTGGTCGGGCTCGGCAGCAAGGGCGTCGGTCAGGACCAAGAGCCCAACGACATGCCCGCGCAGGCCACGCCCGTCGACGCGAGCGGCAACGCACGTGGCACGATCGGCGAGCGCCGATCGCAAGAAGCCGGCGATCGCGATTGCTACCGCCTACCGAACGGCAAGGACGACGACCTCAGCATCGAGGTCACGCCCGTGCCGAACATGGATCTCGAGCTCCGCCTCCACGACGGCGACGGCCGCTCGCTCGGCGTCTTCGACCACGCCGGTCCCGGCCAGGGCGAGGTCGTGCGTCACCTCGACACCCGCCGGGCGCCGACGGTCGTGTGCATCGGCGAGAAGCTCAGCCCGGGCCAGGTCGCCGGTGAGAGCTTGAGCGACAGCTACCAGCTCCACGTCCGCCGACGTCCGCGTGTCGGTCCGATGGAACAAGAGCCCAACGAAGAAGCAGGAGCCGACGCGTTGCCGGGCGGCCTCTCCCTGGTCGGCGCGCTCGACGGCCCCCGCGACATCGACGTCTTTCGGCTCGACGAGCGTCTGGACGGCAAGGTGCTGCGCGTCGTGGTCGAGTCCAAGGACCAGCGTCCGCTCGGCGGGCTCCGGCTCGCACTGCTCGACGCGGGCGGAAAGGTACTCGCCACCGAGGTGCTCAGGGGTGCGGCGCAGCAGGGCGAAGTCGCGTTCGCCGGCTCGGACCGCCAGCAGCCCGATCGGGTCGCGCTCTCCTGGATCGGCGACGCTGCGACCCGCTGGCGCCCCGAAGAGAAGCGCACGGGCGCCTACACCATCTGGTACCGCGTCGACAGCCTCGCCGACCAAGCCGAGAAGGAGCCGAACAACACGGCCGCGTCGGCGACACCGATGGTCGTCGGCGCTTGGCATGTCGGCGACGCCGGCGACGCCGCCGGCGTCGATTGGCTGCGCGTCGAAGGCGGCGACGAGGCGCTGCGGCGCATCCGTGTCGAGGCCGGCGCCCCGGCCGGAAGCGGCTTCCTGCTCACGCTCCACGATCCGGTCGGCAAGGCGGATTTGCGCCAGCTCCGCGTCGACGAAGCGAGCAATGATCTGGACTTCACGGTCGATGGTCGTGGCGCCGGCTTCCTGCTGCGCGTCGAGAAGCTCCCGCCGGAAGGCAGCCGCCGCAAGCCCAAGCGACTCGCTGCACGCTACCGCCTGCGTGTGCGCTGGGCGCAGCAAGGCAACGAACTGCCGAAGCTGGAAATTCCCTAGGAACGTTCGAGGCTAGAAGCCGACGGCGAGGCGACGGGCGAACTTCTCGTCCAAGCCCACGTCGCGGATTCGCGCGGCAGCGCCGGCCACGTCGTAGGGCACGCGGACGTGCGCCATCTTGCGCGTGTCGGCGTCGAAGACCACGAAGCACGAGTCCGGATTGCGGTCGCGCGGCTGACCGACCGAGCCGACGTTCACCAGGTACTTGCAGCCCTCGCGAAGCGAGTAGTTGCCCGAGATGTCGCGCACCTTGCGGCCATTGTACTCGTAGGTCGTGGTCAGGTGACTGTGCCCGATGAAGTTGTGCCCGAGCAGGCCCGCCTTCATGCGGGTCAGCGCCTCGGCCTCTTCGTTGCGGACGACGTAGTAGAAGGCGGACGGCAAGATCGGCGCGGCATGGAAGAAGGCCACGTCGATATCGCTGCGCATGTGGCAGTACGGCAGCGAGTACAGCCAGCGGAAGTTGTCCTCCGACAGCTCGGCGCGCGTCCAATACAGCGCCTTGCGGGCGGCGTCGTAGTAGTAGTCGGTATCCATCACGCCGACGACGGCGGCGTCGTGGTTACCCATCAACACCATCGACGCGCGCTCACGCAGCAGCTCGCAGCATTCGTTGGGGTTGCCGCCGTAGCCGACGACGTCGCCGAGGCAGATGATCTCGTCGACGTCGAGCTCGTCGCACTTGGCCAGCACGCGCTCGAGCGCTTGGATGTTGGCGTGGATGTCGCTGATGATCGCGAGCCGCATCGCAGCCTCCCCGCGGCGCTTCTCGCGCCGGTCCATCCAGGCTAGCAGAGCGGCAACGCGGCGCAAACGCCGAAGCAGCTTCCGTTGACCGCACGCGGGCCTTGGTGTCAGGCTCCCGGCGCACCGCAGCCGCGGCCCCGCCGCAAGGAGAGCGACATGGTCGACCCCCGCAACACGCCTGCCGTCGGAGCCGCCGCGCCGGCCCTGCGTCTGCCGGCCGACGACGGTACGACCTTCGATCTGGCCGAGCAGAAGGGCCAGTACGTCGTGGTCTACTTCTACCCGAAGGACGACACGCCGGGGTGTACCACCGAGGCCTGCGATTTCCGCGATCGGATGGAGCGCTTCACGGCAGCGGGCTGTGCCGTCGTCGGCGTCAGCCCCGATCCGCTGAAGCGCCACCTCCGCTTTCGCGACAAATACGCCCTGCCCTTCGTGCTGGTCAGCGACGAGGACAAGCAGACCATCGACGCCTGGGGCGCCTGGGGCCTGAAGAAGTTCATGGGCCGCGAGTCGATGGGCGTGCTGCGCTCGACCTACTTGATCGGACCCGACGGCTCCGTCGCCGGTGCCTGGCCGAAGGTCCGGGTGAAGGGTCACGTCGACGAGGTGCTGGCAGCGTTGGAGGCGCACCGCGCCGGGACGGAGGGTTGATGAGCGACTTCGAGGCGACCGGACGGCTGGCCCGTTGGGACGGCCACAACCCCGACCTTCGCGATTGGAGCGACGAGGACCTCTACGACGGTCTGCGCCAATGCGGCGTCGACACCGACCGCGAGCGCTTCGCCGCCGCTGCCGCCGCGGCGCCGACCCAGGCCAGCCTCGAAGACGATTGGCTCGAGGCCGCGCCGGAGCTCCCCGAGGGGCTGCGCGTCTTCGTGTGGATGTCGGTGCAGGAGCTCTGGGAGCGCGCCGCAGCAGATCTCTGGCCGGACGACCGAATGGCGCGGATGTTCGCCTACCTCGTCGACGCCGAATACGCCGCGGAGTGGGCTTCGCGCTTCCACGCACCGACGGGCATGCAGGTGGCCGAGGCACTCGAGACGTGGATGCAGGCCAAGGGCGGCGGCCGCGGCGCCTTGGACCAGCTCGTCGAACAGCTCGGCATGCCGGCACATCAATGGCCCGGGCAGATGCTCGACGCGATGCGCGAGTGGGCCGAGTTCGGCAACCTCACGCTGGCCGAGAAGGGTGGCGCCCTGATGGCGACCGCGCTCGGTGAGGGGCACGCGCACTCGTACATGGCCGCGGCGCTGCTCCCGGCCCGCATGTACGACCGCGCCCGCGCAGCCGCCCTCTCGGTGCCGCACGACGCGCCGGTCAAGGAAGGCTTCGCCGAGATGCTCGGCTACCTGTGCCTCGCCGCCGGCAGCGCGCCGTCCGCGCGCTATTGGTTGCTCGAGGCGCCGGGACGCACCCGCCCGCGGAAGTCGGAGCTGACTTTCGCGGCCGAGGCGTGCCGGGAGTTCGTCGGTGACGCACAGGCGACCGCTGGCGAGGTACCGGAGAACATCCGCAACGCCGCGCTGCAGGCGGCGACGCAGTCGTGCTTCTACGCGACGATGGCCTTCGCCGGCATGAGCTGAGCGGCGCCCGCGTCGATCCGATACAGCGCGAGGGTATTGGCGAGCAGCTGCGCGCGCAGTTCGGCTTCGTCCTCACCGCGCCAGCGTGCGATCTGTGTCACCAGCTCGGCGAGCTCGGCAGCCGCGGCGGCGTAGGGTCGGTCGTCGAGCGGCCAGTCCGTCTCGACGACGAGCCGATCGGCCGGGATCGCCCGCGCAACCGCTGCGGCCTTCTCCGGACGCCGCAGCCAATCGGTCGCCATCGACAGGTGCAGACCTGCCCGCACGTAGCCGTGGACGACGTCCGGCGGCCCCCCGAAGCGATGGACGACTCCACCCACGGTGCGCACCCGGCCGAGGCTCGCGAGCGCGTGGCCGTGCCATCGCACCACGTGCAGCACGACCGGTAGCTTCCGCTCGCGAGCGATGTGCAGCGACCGTTCGAACCACGTCCGCTGGGCGTCAGCCCCGAGCACGTCGCGACGTGTGGCGTCGAGGCCGATCTCACCGATCGCGCGGACATCCGGCCCGATCGCGACCGTCCGCAGCCACGCGAGACCCGCCTCTCGGGCGTCGTCGTCCCGCGCCCGGGCCAGCCACCACGGGTGCAGACCGACCGCACGCCAGACCGGCGCGCTCGCCGCAGGCAACCGCGCGGCATCCACCTCTCGCTCGGGGCCATAGCCTGCGCTGAACAAGCCCACCACGCCCGCAGCGGCGGCCTCGGCGACGAGTCGACCGGCGATCGCGCCCTCGGCGACGTCGGGATCGTCGAGGTGGACGTGGCTGTCGAAGAGCGGCGCTCCCGCCGGGTTCATGGGCAGCAGGGGCCCATGTCCGCGCAGCAGTCGCCGAGCGTCTTGCAGGCCGAATCGCACCAGCAGCCGCCGGCTCCCTGGCCGCCGCACTTGCCGTTGCACGATGCCGCGGGCGCGCCACAGACCGAGCCGGCGCACGCTCCTGCGAAATCTTTGCAGCAGTCGCCGTACTCTTTGCAGACGCCGTCGCACCAACAGGCGCCCGAGCCCTGGCCGCCACACTTGCCGGCGCACGAGCCGGCGGTGCTCTCACAGCTGCCGCTGGTCTTGGTCGCATTGACGGTACACGTCGTCCCGGACGGACAGGTCTGCGCGGTCTTCCATGTCCCCCAGGTGACTGCGGGGCACGTCGCCGAGCTGCCGTTGCAGGCCGCGGCGCCATCACGCTTCTGCAACGTCTGACCGCTGCATTGGTACTGCGTCTGCGAGCTGCCGCAGGGCTTGCCCTTGGCCGCGAACAGGCCGCTGTCGCAGCAGGTGCCCGAGCTGCAGGCGCACTTGGCCTTGTAGTCGCCGCAGCAGGTGCCGGCCTGCTCGCAACCGGGCGCGCAGGAGCACGCGCCAGTCGAGGCGGTGCCGCCGCACGCCCCGGCGCAGGTCCCCTTGGGCTGACAGGTCGGCGCTTGGCCCGAGCCGGCGATGGTGCACGTGGTGTCGCTCGAGCAGGTCTGCACGGTGGTCCAGTTGCCGGCGAACAGGAACGAAGCGTCGGAGCTGCAGACCGAGGCGCTCTGGCCGGTACATCCGGGGTAGAGGTCACGGCGCTGCGCGGCTTGACCGACGCATTGGTACTCGAAGGCCACGATGTTCGCGGCGCACATCGTCCCCGACGCCTTCAGCGTGTTGCTGGCGAGGTCGCAGCAGGCGCCCTCTTTGCAGCAGCCGGCCTTGGCGTTGACCACGCAGACGTGGGCCGACTGCAGGCAGAGCGCGGTGGTGCAGGCGTCGGTCAGCGGAGCACAGTCGACATCGCTCTTGCAGCAGTTGGCCTTGGGCTGACCGAGGCAGCTGCCCTTCTCGGTGCAGGTGTCGTCTTGGGTACAGACCTCGTTGTCGTCGCAGGGTGCCCCGATATGCGGCGACCATGTCGTCTGGCTCGCCAGCGAATGGCAACGCAGGCACGGCTCGGCCGGATTGCTCGTACCGTCCGGCACGCAGGTCCCGGCGATCGCGCAGAAGCCGGGCTTGACGCCGACGGCGCAGGCACCGGTGCTGGCGTCGCAGACACCGGGCTCGCACGCCGACGCGTCCTCACAGACCTTGGGGGTGCTCTTGCATGTGCCCGTGGCGAGCTCGCAGGCGTCAAGGGTGCAGAGATCGCCGTCGTCGCAGGCGGTGTCGGACTCACAGCAGCCGAGCTTCTTCGTGGTGCTGCAGGTGCCGCTGCCCACGTCGCACACCGGCTGGTCGCAGACACCTGCCGTCGGGCAGTCCGCGTCCTGTTGGCAGCAGCCCGTGGCGAGCGACCACGCGTCGGTGGCGAGCGCGCTGTTGCAGACCGCGCAAACCGCGCCGGCCGAGCCTTCGCCGTCGGCGACGCATTGGCCCTCGATCAGGCAGTGTCCGTCCTGCAGGGCGTGCGTGCAGCCGGCTTCGGCCGTACAGGCGTCGACGGTGCAGCCGAGGCCGTCGTCGCAAGCGAGCGGCGGCGCCTTGCACGCCCCGGCCTCGCAGCTGCCTTCGCCGGTGCACGGATCGCCGTCGTCACAGGCCACCGAATCCGCCATCGCCACGGCCTGGCAGCAGCCTTCGACGCAGGAGCGGAGGGTGCAGGCGTCGTCCTGACACGCCGCGTCGCACGGGGTGCAGGCTCCGACGTCGGGCTCGGCCCGATCCCCGAGGTCGGTCGCAGCGAGCGCGTCGGTCGTCGGTGCAGCGGCGTCGGTCGCCGGCAACGCGACGTCGTCCGTCGCGCCCGCGGCGTCCCCTGCGCTCCCGCCGGTCTCGGCTCCGTTGCCGCCGCCGCTGCCCTTGCTGTCGGACTTCTCGAACTGCCACGTACCGGGTTCGACGAAGATCTCGGTCGTGCCGGACTCGAGCTCGTAGTTCGAGCCACAGGCCGAGAGGGTCACGACGATCGCGGCCAGGCCGATGAGCGTGACGGGTCGTGAGTAGGTGAGACTGCGCACCGGGCGGGACTCCTCTCGCGCGGTGCTGCGGCACCGGCCAAGACCTTCAGGATAACCGACTCCTGCCTGCCTCGGCCAGCTTCCGGATCGCTTCCCGGGGTGCTGCCACTCCGAAACCGAGATCCGCAGCGATCCAAGTGACTTCGACGGGGCCTCCGCAGGCGACGGGCGCCGCCGGCCGCGGGTCTTCACCGAACGCACAATTGTGCGATCGCGTGGACCAAGAGTTGACTCTTGCAGGGCAAGCCCCGATTCTCCCGCCCCCGCCCGGCTGGGGCGCGATGGAGGAGCACAGATGGCGCTGAAAGATTTCACGTTCACGTCCGAGTCCGTCACCTGCGGACACCCCGACAAGGTGGCCGACCAGATTTCCGACGCCATCCTCGACTCGATCCTCACCCACGATCCGAACGCGCGCGTCGCCTGCGAGACCATGGTAACCACCGGTCTGGCGATGATTGCCGGAGAGATCACGACCAACTGCTACGTCGACATGCCGGATGTGATCCGCCAGACGATCGCGAACATCGGCTACGACGATCCGGCCGATCGCTTCGACTCGCAGGCGTGCGCGGTGCTCACCAGCATCGACAAGCAGAGCCCCGACATCGCGCAGGGCGTCGACGAGGGCGCCGGCTTGTTCATGGAGCAGGGCGCGGGCGACCAGGGCCTGATGTTCGGCTTCGCCTGCAACCAGACGCCGGAGCTGATGCCGCTGCCGATCTCGCTGGCACACAAGATGTCGCGCCGCCTCGAGGACATCCGCCGCGACGGCACGCTCCCGTGGCTGCGCCCCGACGGCAAGACCCAGGTCAGCATCCGCTACGAGAACGGCAAGCCGGTCGTCGCCGAGGCGATCGTCGTCTCGACGATGCACTACGACACCGTCAGCCACGACGATCTGCGCCACGCCATCATCGAGCACGTGGTCAAGCCGATCGTGCCCGAGTCGCTGTTGCACGGGGACACCCGCTACTACATCAACCCGACCGGCAAGTTCGTCGTCGGCGGTCCGCACGGCGACTGTGGCCTCACCGGCCGCAAGATCATCGT
>JBEARB010000188.1:0-4446 GCA_041163625.1 Pseudomonadota bacterium
ACGACCCGCCGCCGCCTCACCTCTGCCGCCGCCGTCCTCGCCCTCTCGGGCTGTGGCGGTGCAGCGCCCCAGCCCACGCCGACGCCCGTCGTGACGGTGAACACGCCCGCGCCCGCCGCCCGCTCGGGTATCGACAAGGCGCAGTTCGACGCCGCCGTGCGACCGCAGGACGACCTGTACCGCGCCATCAACGGGCGCTGGCTGAAGGAGACGGAGATCCCCGCCGACCGCAGCAACTACGGCGCCTTCACCGTGCTGGCCGACGAGGCCGAGAAGCAGATCCGCGCCATCGTCGAGCGCACCGCCGCCGCCAGCGACGCCGCCGACGGCAGCGAGGCCAAGAAGGTCGGCGACTTCTTCGCCACCTGGATGGACGAAGCCGCCGTCGAGAAGCAGGGCGTCACGCCGCTGCGGCCGCTGCTCACCGCGATCACCGCGATGAAGTCCAAGGCCGAGCTGCCGGCGATGTGGGCGAAGCTCGCGCGCCTCGGCGTGGCGATGCCGCTCTACCCCTACGTCAACCAGGACGACAAAGACGCCAACACCATGATCGGCGGCTTCAATCAGGCGGGCCTGGGCCTGCCCGACCGCGACTTCTACCTCCAGCAGGACGAGAAGTTCGCCAAGATCCGCGCCGCCTACCTCGCGCACATCGAGAAGATGCTGACGCTGCTCGGCGACAAGGACGCCAAGGCCGCCGCCGCCGCCATCGTCGCGCTCGAGACCGAGCTCGCGAAGGCGCAATGGGACCGCGTGAAGAACCGCGACCCGGTCGCGACCTACAACAAATTCGACCGCGAAGGCTTCGCCAAGCTCGCCGCCAACATCGACCTGCCCGCCTACAACAAGGCCGTCGGCTTCGGCGAGCTGCCCGCCGTCCTGGTCCGACAGCCGAGCTACGTCACCGAGCTCGGCAAGCTCGTCGGCAAGACCCCGCTGCAGACCTGGCAGCGCTACCTGCGCTGGCACGTGCTGACGACCTACGCCGAGGTCCTGCCCAAGGCCTTCGACGACGAGAACTTCGCCTTCTACGGTAAGACGCTGCAGGGCGTGCCGGAGCAACGACCGCGCTGGAAGCGCGCGCTCTCGGCCCTGGATCACACGCTCGGCTTCGCCGTCGGCAAATTGTACGTGGCCGAACATTTTCCGCCCGCGCACAAAGAGAAGATGGACGCGCTGGTGCAGAACCTGGTGCGCGCCTACGACCAGGAGCTCGGCAAGCTCGAGTGGATGAGCCCCGAGACCCGCGCCGCCGCCAAGGCCAAGCTCGCCAAGTTCCGCGTGAAGATCGGCTATCCGAAGGTCTGGCGCGACTACGCTGCGCTCGAGGTCGTGCGCGGCGAGCTCTTCGGCAACCGCATCCGCTCGGCCAGCTTCCACTACGAGCGCGCGCTGGCCAAGCTCGGCAAGCCGGTCGACCGCACCGAGTGGTACATGACGCCGCAGACCGTCAACGCCTACTACGATCCGCAGAACAACGAGATCGTCTTCCCGGCCGCGATCTTGCAGCCGCCCTTCTTCGACGCCGACGCCGACCCCGCGGTCAACTACGGCGGCATCGGCGCCGTCATCGGCCACGAGATCAGCCACGGCTTCGACGACCAAGGCAGCCAATACGACGGCGACGGCAACCTGCGCTCCTGGTGGACCAAGGAAGACCGCGAGCGCTTCGACGCCCGCACCGCCGCCCTCGCCGCCGAATACGCCACCTACGAGCCCGTGCCCGGCTACAAGCTCGACGGCAAGTTCACCCTCGGCGAGAACATCGCCGACCTCGGCGGCCTGAAGATGGGCTTCGTCGCCTGGCAGCTCTCGCTCGGCGGCAAGCCCTCACCCGTCATCGACGGCCTGACAGGCGCGCAGCGCGTCTTCGCCGGCTGGGCGCAGGTCTGGCGCCGCAACTACCGGCAGGAGAACCTGCTCAACCGCATCAAGACCGACCCGCACTCGCCGTCCGAGTTCCGGGCCAACGGCACGCCCCGCAACCTCGACGCCTTCCACGAAGCCTTCGGCACCAAGGCCGGCGACAAGATGTGGAAGGACCCCACGGCGCGCATCCGCATCTGGTAGCGGGCCGCCAGCGGTGAACCCATGGGCCGCACCCTCGCCCTGCTCGTCGCCTCCGCCCGCCGCCGTGTCGGCGGCCGCGGCCGCGGCCCAGCTCCGCTGCGCCGTGCGGTTCAGCGGCGCCACCTCGCTGCCGGACTCGACCGCGTCGAGCAGCGCCAACGCCTGCTCGGCCAGCGCCTTCGCCGCCGCGTCCGCGCTCGCCGCCGCCGATCGCAGCCACGTTGCCGCCTTACCGACCACGCGTCGCCGCAGGCCGCGCCGCCGCGTCGAACCGTCGTCGCTCAGCAACACCAGCACCAGCGCCGTCGCCCGCGTGCGTACCGCAGCCCCCGCAGATCCAACTCGCGCGCCACCCGCCCGTCGCGCGGGGCCGGCAGCAGGGCGTCGCAACGCCGCGCCCAATCGACCAACGCCTCGGCGCCGAGCTCGGCGGCGTCAGCCGGCAAAGCCTCCGTGTTGGCTCGGTTCAGCGCGTCGTCGTGCGGCCGCATGGGCACCTCCTGCAATCACTGCATGATTGACAGCATTTGCTGGCAACGACAATTCGACGCACCCTCGGTCGGTGACCGGCATCGCATTCGGGGGCGATGGGACGTCCGGCGAGGGGAGGCGACGATGGGACAGCAGCAAGCGACCGAGGCGATGGCGCATGCGCAGGCGCTCGCGGTGGTGACGGTGCTCGATTTGGAAGATCGGCCGCAGCTGCTCGGGCAGCTGTGGAGCCACCGCCCGGCCGTGCTCGTATTCTTGCGGCATTTCGGCTGAATGTTCTGTCGCGAGCAGGCTGCTCGCGTCTCGGCACGACAGCAGGAGTTCGCGGCGCTCGGCGCCGACGTGGTGGCGATCGGCAACGGCACACCGGCGATGGCGCGGGATTTCGCCGCGCAGTTCGGGATCGACTTCCCGCTCTACACCGATCCGAGTCGCGAGTCGTTCCGCGTGGCGGGGATGCGGCGCGCGTTCGGGCTCGGCCTGGGCACGATCGCGCTCGGTCGTCGCGCGATGGCGGCCGGCCATCGGCAGGGCCTCACGGCGGGTGATCCGTGGCAGCAGGGTGGCGTCCTCGTGGTGCATCCGCGCCGCGGGGTGATCTGGGCACACATCGACGCCGCGGCGGGTGATCACGCCGAGCTCGACGCCGTCCTCGAGGCGCTCCGGGCGGTCGGCTGAGCGGAGCCACGGCGCCCCAAGGGCACGGCGTGCGTCCGATGGCGACTTGCCCTGGCGTCGCGCGACCGCGAGGATGGAGTCTCGGGTGGACGAGAAGGAGCGCGCGGCATGGGCTTTTCGAGTTGGTTCCAGAGTCGACCGAGCGGGGATCGCAACGGGCCGCAGCCGAACGGGCCGCAGGCCAACGCAACGCCGGCGCGCCCCAACGCGCAGCCGCGCACGACGGCCCCGACCTTCGAGCAGATCCGCGCCAACGCCATCCTCGAACCGGGGATGAGCGGCCCCTCGGCCTCCGAGCTGCAGCAGCGGCTGACCAAGCTCGGCTTCGTCACGCCCGTCACCGGTACCCACGACGCCGGCTCGCAGGGCGCGCTGCGCCTGTTCCAAGGCAAATACGGCGTGCAGCAGAACGGTCGCCTGGGACCGACCACGCTCGCGGTGCTCGACAAGGCGATGCGCTGCTCGGTGACGCTCGAGCAGTTCGCCAAGATCGCGGGCCTGCCCCTGGCCGACGCCGCGAAGGAGCTGCCCGGCCTGAACGCGAGCATGTACTTCGCCGAGATCAACACCGTACAGCGCAAGGCGACCTACCTCGCGCAGCTCGGTCACGAATCGATGGGATTCTCGCAGTTCGAGGAGTTCGCCTCGGGTGCGGACTACGAAGGCCGCCGCGACCTCGGCAACACGCAGCGCGGCGACGGCAAGCGCTACAAGGGCCGCGGCGCCATCCAGCTGACCGGCCGCGCCAACTACCGCTCGGCGACCGCAGATCTGAAGCCGATGCTCGGCGACACCGATCTGGAGCAGAACCCCGAGCGCGCCGACGATCCCGATGTCCGCTACCTCACCGCCGCCTGGTTCTGGAACGAGCGCGATCTGAACCGCCACGCCGACAAGGGCAACTTCGACACGGTGACCAGCCGCATCAACGGCGGCCAGAACGGTCGCGCCGACCGCCGGCAGCGCTACCAGAAGGCGCTGAAGGTGCTGCAGGCCGGCTAGCCCCTTGCCTCCGATCGCCTACGACGACCCCGCCACGCAGCGACGCCTGGGCGAGATGCGGGTCTCGGTCGAGCGCGGCCGCACCCGCGACATCGACGCCCACAAGGTCGCCCGCGGCGACTTCCCCACCCGCTCGGACGCCTGGCTCGTCGGCCCCGTCGACGCCTTCCTGCGCCGCCATCTCGCCGCCCGCGACGCCGTCAT
>JBEARB010000189.1:0-14973 GCA_041163625.1 Pseudomonadota bacterium
GGAGGGGGATGGTTCGCGAGAACCGCGCTTCTCGCGACCAGGGGGCGCCTAGCTCCCCAAACAACAGACGAGAGACTCGGCCAGAAAATGCGAAGCTGCATTTTCTGGTCGCGTCTCTAGTCGTCCGAACTATTGCTGCGTTGCACGCGCCGGTAGGGGTGCAGGAAGCGCGCCAGCGGCCACGCCGAGCGGCTCTGGATCCACAGCCGTCCGCGGCCGCGGAAGCGGCAGACCAAGCCCTCGCCGCCGAACGCCATGCCCTTGAG
This sequence comes from Pseudomonadota bacterium, assembly GCA_041163625.1. GTDB lineage: Bacteria > Myxococcota_A > UBA9042 > UBA9042 > UBA9042 > JACKFC01. Next base: position 267 of record JBEARB010000189.1, read on the forward strand.
GAAGCCGCCGATGCCCTTGCGGTGCGGCGCCGGCTCGACGCTGTAGCTGAGCGTATCCTCGAAGGCGACCAGGCAGCCGGTGTCGACCAGCCAATCGTCCGAGAGGTCGTAGTGCAGGATGCCGCCCCAGGTGTTGAAGAAGAGGTCGCCCTGACCGGTGGCGTGCTGCAGCACCAGGCCTTCGCCGCCGAATAGGCCGCGCAGGCCTTCCCAGCGCGCCGCGAGCTGCACCGACTCCTCCGAGGCGACGAAGGCGCCGGCCTGCAGGACGATGCCGACCGAGCCGTCCAGGCGGACGTGCGAGAGGTCGCCGGCCGGGCCGGGCGCGAGCGTGAGTTTGCCCGGGCCCTGGTCGGTCCAATAGGTGTTCAGGAACAGCGATTCGCCCGAGAACATGCGGCCGAGCGACTTCATCACGCCGCCGCGCGCCGAGGACTTCAGCTGCACGTGGGCGTCTTTCCAGGCCATCGCCGAGGGCTCGGCGAGCAGGCGCTGGCCGGGCTGCAGCGTGAGGTGCACGGCCGCGAAGTCGGGCTTGTGGTCGATCTGGAATTCGACGGTCATGGCGTCCTCCTAGCCCTTGCGTGCCGGCAACAGCGGGTCGAGGGTGCGACCGAAATCGGTCGGGTTGTGCGATTGCAGCCACATCCGGCCGCGGCCGGTGACGCGCAGGGCCAGACCCTCGCCGCCGACGAAGCTGCCGAGCAGGCTGTCGTTGGCCTTGGTCACGGCGAGCTGCAGCGTGTCCTCGTGGGCGACGACGTGGCTGGTGTCGACGATGAACTCGCCGTCGATGTCGACCGCCGAGATGGCGCCGAAGGTGGCGACGAGCACGGGACCCTCGCCGGTGCACTCGATCCAGAACAAGCCCTGGCCGCCGAACAGGCCGACGGTCAGGCCTTGGTTGGTGGTCTTGGTGGTGACGCCGTCGCCCGAGCCCATCCAGGCGCCGCGTTGTACGAGCAGGCGGCCGCCGCGCAGGGGCAAGATCTCGACGTCGCCGGGCAACGTCGGCGCGAGCACCAGCTCTTGGCCGTCGTCTTGGGCGACGAAGGTGTTCTGGAAGAAGCTCTCGCCCGAGAACATCCGCTTGATGCCGCCCATCAGGCCGCCGCCGCGGGTGTCGGTGTCGAGCGAGAAGCGCGTGGACATCGCGATCATCGCGCCGGGCTCGGCGACGAAGCGCTCGCCGCGCGACATCCGCACGATGGCCGCGGTGGCCGAAGGTCGGTTGACTAGGTCGATCTGCATCGTCGTCTCCTCAGCCCGGCAGGTAGGGCGAGATCCAGCCTGCGAAGGCGTCGAGGTTGCGCGTCTGCAGCCAGACGCGGCCCGGCCCGGTCGCTTCCATCACCAAGCCTTCGCCGCCGGCGAGCGAGGTGAAGATGCCGCCGGACATCCGGGTCCGCAGCGAGATCGTCGGCTCGTAGGCGACGAGGTGGCCGGTGTCGATGGTCAGCGGGCTGTGGACGTCGATGGCGACCAGCGCGCCGAAGCCGCCCAGCCAGACCTTGCCGCGGCCCGAGACGGTGAGGCGGAACAAGCCCTCGCCGCCGATCCACGACGCGAAGCCGGCCCAGGCGACGCCGATGTCGACGCCGGCGGTGGCGGCGATCAGCGAGCCCTCCGTGAGGCAGAGCTCGTTGCCCTTGAGGTCGAGCTCGAGGACGTCGCCCGGCGCCGGCTGCGTCAGCACCAGCTCGCCCGGCGCCTCGGCGGTGAACCAGTTCACGAAGAGCGACTCGCCGCCAAAGATGCGGAGCAGCAGCGCGGTGAAGAAGCCGCCGTTGAAGGTGGCGCGGGGACGAATCTGTGGGCTCCGGCTGACCATCGCGCCCGCCTCGGCCCGCACCGTCTCGCCCGGCTCCATCGCCAGCTTGATGTGCGCGAAGCTCGGTTTTCCGGCGATCTCGCTCCTCATCGGCTCTCCTCCTCGGCGGCCTTCGCGTCCGCGGCCGGCGCCTTCGCCTCGCCCTCGGACCGCAACGCCGCTCGCAGCGCGCCCCAGTCTACCTTCGGAGCGTCCGGCGCGGAATCCCGCAGCGTCCGCACGTCCGGGCGCTTCGCCAACGCCTGCGCGGCCGCCACCCGCTCGGCGTGCGAGGGGTGCGTGGAGAGCCAGGCGAGCGCCTCGGGCGCCTCGGACGACGGGCTGTGCGCCGCCAACGACGCGAAGAAGCCCGCCACCGCGCCCGGATCCCATCCGCCCCGCGCCAGGATGCGTACCGCCTCGGCGTCGGACGCCTCCTCGAGCTCGCGCCCGTAGCTGCGCACCTGCGAGAGGCTGAACAGCTCGACCGCCGAGCCGAGCACGCCCGTCACGTCGCCGAGCGCGAGCTCGATGACGGCGATGACGCCCAAGCTCTGCGCCACGCTGCGCATGCCGTGCCGGTCGGTGACGTGCGTCCACTCGTGCGCCAGCACCGCCGCGAGCTGGTCGGGCGTCTCGATCTGCTTCAGCAACCCGGTGAACACCACGACGTAGCCGCCCGGCATCGCGAAGGCGTTGACCGTTTCGCTGCGCACGATGGTCAGGTCGTAGCCGAGCTCGGGCATCGCGCTACTCGCCACGATGCGGGCCATGATCGCATCGACCGGCCCGCGCACCGCCGGCTCGGTCACCACTTTGCCGGTCGCGTCGGCGAGCACCAGCGGCTTGGCCGCGGCGCCGAGCGTCTGGTCCACCGACATCGGCAGCATCCCGACGAACAAGCCCGCCGAGCGCGTGAGCAGCCAGAGCACCAGCACCAGGCCGACGGCGAAACCCGCGATCGGGCCCCAGATCGAGCGCGGACCCTCGCGCAGCTTGCGTTCGAGCAGCGCCTGGTCCGCCGCGCCGACGTGCGGCAGCAAGAGCGCCCGCATCTCGGCGCCGCGGCCGTGCAGCACGCGACCGGGATGGTCCGGATGACGGCAGAAGACGACGTGGCCGTCGGCGCCGCCGATCTCGAGTTGGAGGCCGACCAGTGGCAGCGCCAGCTCCACAGCGTCCGACGACGCCTCGCCCGCCAGTGTGGCCACCAGCGCGCCGCCGCGGACGCTGAGGGTCGCCGGCGCGCGGCCGTCGGGCAGGGTGGAGTCGAAGACGCCTTGCATCGCGTTGCCTCTGCCCGCGCGCGCTGCGGGCGACGGAGATCTCGCGGGCGTTGTAGGCACGGGGGGCGACGTCGGGCAACTCGTCTTGGTGCCGCTGCGACGCCTTGCTACGAGCCTGGCGGGCTCGCAGCGCCCGTGACCAAGGTGTTGGCGTCGACGTGCCGCCCGATCATGCGCAGGACGCTCGAATCGGCCGCGTTGCCCTTCGCCAGCTCGGCTTGGAATTGCGCGACGAGCGCAGCCTTCGCCGCCGGCACGTGCGCCGCAGCGTCACCGAGCAGGCGCAGCAAGGCCATCCGCACGCCGGACGATTGTCGGCCGGCGAGTGAATCCAGGACGGCCTGCACGGTCTCTGCCGGCAGCTTGCCGTCGGCGAGCTCGGATTGAGAGATCAGCGCCTGCAGGACGGCGACGCGGACGAGGTCCGAGGACTCGGCACCGAGCTGCGCCGTCAGCGTCGGCAGCGCCTTCTCCGCCGGCATCAAGCGCAGCGCTCGCACGGCCAGCTCGCGGACACTCTCTGAGGGGTCGTGCAGCAGTGGCTCGACCGCGTCGTAGAGCTCGACCGCGCCGGCGTTGCCCGCGCCCATCAACGCGCCGGCTTGCTGCTGCGGCGTCGAGTTCGGACCGATCTGCTCGCGGATGGCTGCGATGGCCTCGGACGCCAGCGGCCCCGCCACCTGCGGATCGCCCGTCTTGCGCAGCGAGCGCACCGCAGCGCCCAGCAGCGCGGCGCCCGATGCTGCGGGATAGCCGGCGAGATCACTGCCGGCCTGCGGCAATCGTCGCTCCCGCGAGAGCGCGAGCAGCGCGTCGAGGTCGTCGCGGCCGAAGTTGCGCGCCGTGGCCAGCGACATCGCGGCGTCGACGCGGAGTGGCTCGTAGAATTCCCCGTCGAGCACGAAGGTGCGCAGGACCCCGCGCGCTTCGGCCAGCCCGCTCGCGCCCAGCGCCGCGAAGAAGATCCGACACAGCGATTTGTCGCGCTCGGAGCCGGTGGCACGCGCACGAATCCAGTCCGCCATCGCCCCGAGGGCGCGCGGGTTGGCGCGAATCCAGCGCCTGGCGCGGTCGATGAGGCCGGTGTTGCTGCTCGGATCGTCCAAGCGTGCGGCGAATTCGGCGACGATATCGTCGAAAGCGATGCCGCGCAGATCGGCGTCTTCGTCCGTCTCCGCCTCGGCGAGCGCGGGCTTCGACAGCAGCTCACCCCATTGCCAGCGCTCGGACCGAACGTCCACGTCCAGCGCAGCGGCCACGACGTCGGAGTGTCGGCTGGTCATCGTCACCGTGGCCTCGGCCACACGTTCGCCTCCGACGCGATAGGCGATCGACTCGGTGAGCTGCAGCGCGTCGTGCCATCGGCCGGCGGGCAGGCGCACGCCGAGCCCGTTGCCGCCCAGGGCGATCTGCATCCCCTGGTGCGCGTCGTGGTGCAACGTCGTGTAGTCGGACTTGCGTCGTCGCAGCTCGAAACCGTGCGCGGTCTGCCCCAGCACCGAGCGATGACGGAACTGACCCACGGCGTCGAGCCCCGCACCCTGGTAGCGCCCCGGTTCGGCATGGATCGGCAACTCGAAGACGTAGTTCGCGACCAACTCCTGTTGCGTGCGAGCGCCCTGCACGTCTGCGTCGCGTCGCCAGCCGAATCGCTGCAGCTCGCATCGCGGTCCGAGCGCGAGCAGGAACGGCGGCGTCAGGTCGCCCTGCAACGCGCTGCCGTCCGCGCCTGCTGCCGACTCCTGTGCGACGTCGACCATCTGCAGCGCGAGGATGCCTCCACCCGCCGGGTCGGCTCGAGCGACCGTGACCCGCAAGTCCCACACTGCGCTCGATCGCGTGTGCTGCGTCGGCTCGTCTGTCCCTCCGCGCCCCAGCCGCGCGACCGCGCCGAACACATGTCCGCTGAGCGCCTGCCGATCGACCAAGACGTCCGAGACCATGGTTTGATGGACCACCCAGCTGTCGCCTGCGCGAAAGTCACAAGCGCTGGCCGTCTTGGTGATCGCCCCGCCACCGTCGTCGGCGGGGTCTGCCGGGGCTGCGCTGGGCGTTGGATCGAGTCCCGGCGGCCTGACCGCGACCCACGCGAGCGCCGCTGCGCTCGTGAGGCCGGCGGCCAAGAGCGCGCCGCGCATCCGGCGGGTCGGGCTCATGGAGCCTACTTCTTCCCAGGGCCGTCGATCTTCCACGGCGCGAATTCCCACTCCTTGATCAAGACCTCCGCGAGCCGGAAGCCATTCCAACTGTAGAGCGGGAGCTCGCGCCGCTTGCCCCAGTCAAACGCGAGCAAATCCCAAGGCTGATACCACGCGCCGATCGAGCCTGTCAGTGCGTCGAGGGTGAGCGAGACGCGCGCGAAGTTCGAGCCGCGCACGCCGCCATTCGGATGGCCCGTGCGCCACCGATGGCCCACGTCGACCGGGAGCTCGGCATGGAGCACCTTCAGCTCCACGTAGGCTCCACCGCGCACCGCCGCCAACGACGCGCCGGCGTAGCCCGTGAACGACAGCGTCGCGTTCGGCTGTACACGGAAGAAGAGCTCGGACTGCTCCATCTCGGTCTTTTCGGTCGGGCCAGCGTCGAACTCGCAGACCACGGCGGCCTTCTCGCTCATCGGCAGCCAGTAGGACGAGAAGTGCTGCGAGCCAGCCAGCTTCTGGATCGTCGCGGCGTTCTTCTCGAGTTGGTACTTCGTCGCCGCGTCGACCTTGCCGAGCAGGATGCTGCCAGCCCCGAACGCCTGGAACAGCGGCGCGAGCGGTGGCTCGTCCTTGCTGTCCCAGTAGTAGAGCGGCCAAGTGCTGGGCTCCTGAGGACTATCGTGCGTCAACTTGTTGGCCAGGATGTTGTTCGGATTCAGCGGCACGCCCGGCCACGACCAGAGATTGGTCCAGAAGCGTCGCTTGTTCGGGGGCCAGCCAAGGCGCTTGGCGGCGGCGTTGCCGAGGGTCTGGGTCAAGGTCGTCCCGAACGTGATGTCTTGGCGGTCGCTCGGGAGATGCCCGCCGATGGCGAAGCAATGGTCGCGCGCCTCGAGGAAGGGCAGTTCCTTGTCGGTGGCCAAGAAGCAAGCTTCGTACTTCGTGCTGAAGTAGTCGCAATCCTCAGCGGTGAATGTCGCCGGCTTGGAGCTCTTGCCGACGCCAACCGCGAGGCTCAGCTTCAGCTCCATTCGGAACCCGACGGTCGCGGACAACGGACCCCAGATCGGGAACGTCTTGAAATCTTCGAAGAACATTTCTTTCTGCTGGGCGTCCGTGCTCTTGTCGAACTGTGATTTGCTGCCCGGCAGGATACCGGGCCAATCCGCGTTGGGTGACTTCGGGTTCCCTTTCAGCACCGTCGGTGCGATGACCCACTCTTCCGGCAGCGACACCGAGGGCACCGGGAGCTCGATGTTGAAGGCCGTCACCTTGCCGTGCAGCGTGTCTGGCGCTTGGTGCACGACGTCGAGCCAGAACCGGAATTCCCGGAGGGTGAGCGGGAACCAACCGCGGATCGCCTCGAGCGAGAACGCGCCGACCTGCATCGTCTGCGAATCCTCCATCCAGCGTCGGAACAGACCGGCACCGACTTCGGCGCCGACCTTGCTGCGGTCGCCGAACTCGTAGGTTTCGCCCAGGACGGTGACATCGCCCTCGCCGAAGTCGATCGAGCTCGTCGCGGCGAGGGTCTTGGCGTCGGGCGGCAGGCCCGTGAACGATCGCTCCTGGCGGAGGAGCACGATGCGCTCGGTGCGGCAGTTGTTGTCCGCTGCGGTCTGGTCTGCGTTGACTTCGGCGAACGGGGCTTTCGCGCAGACGCGCAGGTCGAAGAGCGTTGGTTGCGCCCAAGCTCCGTCGAGGACCAAATCTCGGCCCTTCTGTGTCAGGTAGAGCGGCACGGTCTTGGCGATCTCGGTCTCGGTCGTCAGGCCGCCGAGGAAGACCTGCTCGAGGTATTCGGTGACGGTCGTGGTGCCGCCGCCCTTGGTCGGCATGACCGTCTGCACCGTCTCTGCGAGCGCGAGCCAGGTGGCGTCGGACATGCCGGCGGGGCGGATTTGGTAGGACATCTCGAGCTCATCGGCCGTCGCCCCGGCGTCGTCGGTCGACGTCTCTCCGTAGACACGGACATCGGTGGCGACGGTGACCAGCGGCGTCGCGCCGAGGTTCGGTATGTGCTTCTCGAAGTCGTAGTTGGGCGCTGTCCACTTGCTTGGCAGCGCGCCCATGAACTCGACCACACCGACGACCGAGGCCGGCTGCAAGGCCGTCAGTTGGACATCGCGCCCGGCATTGACCACCAACTCGATGTCCGTCGTGCAATTCTCGGGGTGCACGCTGCCGGTTCCGGCCGCGCACAGCTCCATCGGCAAGGTGCTGGCGCTCAAGAGCGCGGCGATTGCGTCGGCCTCTGCGACCTTCAGCTTGCCGTCTTCGTCTGTGATCTTCGATTCTTTGCGCGCTTTCCACCATGTCCGCTCGAAGGGATCGAAGGCGACCCAGGCCTTCAGGCCCGTGCCGGCGAGCGCGGCGCAGCTTTGTTGGATCTGGAAGGTCTTGGCCAGCTTGTAGGCGCCCTTGGGCTTGGCGTCGGCGTCGGCGTCCGCGTCGGCCGCCTCTTGCGTCGGGCCTTCGTGCTCGAGCGTCATAAAGCCCAGCGCGCAGTGCTGCTTGCCGTCCGCGCTCGAGAGGCCGACGATGACGTTGCTCTTGAACGCCTCGGCCTGGACCTCGATGCCGACCTCGACCCGCGCCTCGTGCAGGACCATCAGCGGGAAGAGCCCGTCGCCCTCGACGTGCAGGCGCGTGAGCGTCACCGCGTCGACGTTGGGCAGCACGGCGGATTGATCGATGACGCAGGTGCCGTCGACCATGACCGTGCCCGGGCCGCAGTCGCCGAACAGCCGCGAGCATCCCATCGTCGCTACGGTCGCGAAGAGGGCGGTGACGACCGCGAAGCGGTGTGCGCGGTCGCATGTGCGCGCATTCATGCGGCGCAGAAGGGAGGGACGTTCGCACATCGGAAAGTTCTCCTGCCGGAACGGTTCGCGTGTTCTGTCGATGTCGTCAGCGCATCGACGTTTCGGGCCTGCGTGGGAGCGTTGACGAGGTTCGCCCCGATTCGCCCGGCGCGCACTTCGAGAATCGTAGCCATGCCCGGCCTCTGCGGGAAAGCGCATCGCCATACGCAAAATTCCGATATGAAACGGAAAACACTGACTCTAACTTGGGCCGACGACAGGGTTCCAGCGCGGCCAGCGCGATGTAAGGGATTGTGATCATTGCTGCCTCGGCGCTGGTCCGCGAAAGCCTGAAGGCCCGCGTCAGGTGACCGGTTGCTCGGCGCGCGTGCTGCTTCACGAGGAATCGAACATCGCTTCCGACGGAGACCTCGATGACGGTTCGCCTCGCATCTCTCCCTCGCAGTGTCGCGCTGAGGGGCCATGGCCGGTCGCTCGTGTTGGCGCTCGCCGCCGCCCTGTGCGGGTGCGCCGGATTTGTCAGCGCACCTCAGAGGACGGGCGAAGCTCCTGGTACGGTCGGTGCGAGTCCGGTGGAAGCGCGCCAACCATAAGAGCCGCCGACGGCGCCCGATGCTGTTGGGCAGCCGTCCGAGGAACCGAGCGTGCCGGACCAGCCTATGGGCGAGCGGGTGGACCTCGCGTCGCTGCACAAGGACCTGCGAGGCAGCATCGTCGTCCCGATCGCTGCCGAGAACGAGGTGCGTGTCGATGACCGTCGCAACAACGACGGCTTTCGCGGACGCGCATACTGGGTGCGGATCGCCGACGGTACGGTCGGACTGACGGATCACCAAGTCGGCCAGCCACAGTACGCGTCGCCCGAAGCGATGGTCGCCTTTCGCCGTCAGAGACAGTCCGTCTCCACGCATCGCTTCGGTCCGGGCCATTGGGCCGTCGTGTCCGCGTGGGATGCGCGGCATTGCATGATCGACGGGATCCATCGCGGCGTCGGTCTGACTTGTGGCGCGTTCAAGGTGGCCTGCGACGAGGTGCCGAAATGGCTCGCGGTGTGCGAATCCCTACGGCCGGGCGGTGCGCCCAACGTGCATCGGGTCACGCCGACGTCGGCCTTCCCGAAGATTGCGCCCGAGGCCGCCGAGGTCGCGTGGGATGTGGCGCACGGCGTCGTGCACAACGATGTGGCAGGGCTCGTACGGCACCTCTCGCCGCAAGGGCTTCGGATCGACAAGCGCAGACGACGGCTGTCGGCCGAGCAACTGACCCAAGCCGCGAAGGCATCCAGTGTGGTGGACGTGGTGTCGCCGTGGTGGGTGAAATCGGGCAACTACGATTGGAGCTGGGCCGCCTACGGAGACGACAGCCGAATCATGGTGACCTTCATCGACGTCCCCTACGGCACCATGGCGACCTTCTCCCTCGAGAACGTGTTGGGTCGCTGGTGGCTCGACGCCTTCGTGGTCGAAGACTTCGGAGAGCACTAGCTCGTCTCTCGGCCGAGCCGGAGAAGCTCGCGTTCAGCGTCGTTTGGCTTGTAGCGTGCCGGCCTTTTCCGCCGCATGGATCCGCGCGAGCAACCACGGGGCCGGACGGAAGAGCAGGCCGATCCGTGACGCCTCGCCGCGACCTGTATCGCACGACTCCGGCACCAGCACGCGCAGGGCGACTTTGTCTTTCTCGAGGTGATGAAACGAGAAGGCGCTGGTGTCCATCAGCATCTCGAGTTGGCAAGCCGAACCCTTGGCCTGGCGTTGCTTGGTCAGGAAGGGATCGTTCTGGAGCGCAGTCTTCAGGTGCCACTTCGGGACGATCTGGTCGATGGTGACGGCAGCACCGCCGCGTGCGAGGTCGAGCGTGTAGACGCTCGTCGAGATGCTCGGGCGTGCTCCGCCGCAGAAGCTGTTCTCGGTCAGCTCGACCGATACGAAGGTGCCGACGACCGACAGGATCTCAGCGTCGTAGACCTCGTATTCGCACCCCCCGTCCCGAGCGAAGAGCTTGATCTCTTCTCCGGTCCGCGCGTTCTTGGCGTAGCCCTCCGACGCCGTGGTCGTGATTTGCCAGTCTCCGCTCACGATTCGTTGCCCCTCCGACTTGGCGGGTGCCTTGGCCGGCGGCGATGGCTTGGCGGCGGGAGCGGCGGGAGCGGCATCGACTTCGCGACTCGACGTACCGACGACGAGCGCGACCGCCACGAGACTGAGACGACCGATTATCCGATTCCAACGCGTTTGCATCGATGACTCCTTGGCCGCGAGACGCTGCGAATGTCCTGTCGGCCCGAGGTCAGGGTAGTCGAAGCACCCGATGGCCCAGGCTGCGCTCGGCCGCCTGGGCTGCCTCGCCGCTCAGGCGCAGACCGTCGGACACAAGCAGGAGCGAGCCGTCGTCACAGCGGTGGACGCGAACCCTCGTCGGCGGAGCATCACCCCGCTGCCACGCGAGCGGGACCTCTGCGCAGGCCGGTGCGCCCGATGCGCCCAACCCACAGAGAAAGCCCGTCGTGCGTGAAAACGCCGTCTCGCCAGCCTCACGGCTCAATCGCAAGTTCAACGCGAGCAGCGCGGGCGCCTCCGGCCACGCTGCACCGGGCAGGCCCGCTTGGACGACTCCCACCGTCTCGTCTGGTGCTCGGAACGACTTGCTGCCGTACCATTGCCGACCCACGCGCAGGGCCATCACCGCGCTTTCGGCTTCCACCGAATCGAGTACTCGTGCGTCGCGACCTTCCCCCCACGCGACGATCGGGTTCCGGACCTCGCAGTCGGCGTCCAACAACGCTTCGCAGAGCGCGGCCATGGATGGGTAGGGTCCCGCTAGCCTGCTCGCATCCATCGGGGTCGGCACCGAAGCGCAATCCGCGGCGTTCTGCGATCGACCCGGCGTCGTCGCAGCGTGCGGAGCGGTCGTCGCACCGGGCACCGTGGTCGGCCTCGCCTGCGCCCCCCGGTCGCAGCCTCCCAATCCCAGCGGGCTCGTGCCGAGCAGGCACAGAAAGAACAGCGACCCTTTGCGCACGCCCTTACCCTCCGCGGTCCTTGGCTTCAGTTGCACGATCCGTCCGGTTTCTTCACACGCACGTGGAAATGGGTCGTATGCCCCGTCACCGAGCGCATGAACTTGCTGCCCCACGGCTTGTACTTGAACTTCGACGCGAAGTACGCGTTCACCTCAGCCTGGACTCCCGTGTCGTTGAACAAGATTCCGCAGGCTTCTCCCGTATCGATGAACATCTTCGCGAGCGCGATCGCCGGCCCGTTGTCCGTGCAGGAGACCTTGGTCGCGCAGCCCGAATGGACGTCGGCGTGTGTCCCGTCGTCGTGGGTCAGGTGGTCGACGACGCTGCACGAGCCCTCGTTGAGATCGTTGAAGTGCAGCGGCGAGTATGCCGGCAGCTCCTTCTTGGCCCGCGCCGCGACGGTGTAGAGAACGTCGATCAGCCGCTTGGTGCCGCGTGAGCAATCGTCGGCCTTGCGGGTGTACAAGCCGGCCGGGCACGACTGAGGCAGCAGGTAGTAGCCGCCCTTGACGTTCTTCGGGTCGAAGCACGGAGGGCTCGTGAGGCCCGCGGTCGGCGGGGGCGCGCAGTCGAGCGATATCGTCAGCGCGTACTTGATGGTCTGCGGCAAGAAGGTCTTGAAGTTGCTGTCCAATGCGGACCAACCCGTCACGAAGACATAGAGCTGCACGGCGGAACTCGTCTTGATCCGCACCTTCGCCGGACCCGACGTCTTGGGCGCGCTCGTCGCCTGGACGTCGATCGACGAGGTCGACGTGCCGTATTGCCCGTCGAAGAGCGTCTTGCCGGCGGTGTCTTGGATCACCAGCGCCGGCTTCCACGACCCCGCCGTCGTCGCCAGCGACAGGTCGATCGTGGTCTTGGCCTGCGTATTGAGGATGTAGCGGTGGACATTGTACTTGCCCGACCCGAAGTTCTCGGTCTTGACCGAGCTGCCGCAGACCGCTGGCAAAGGAATTTTCGACTGCCAGCACACCCCCTGTTGGCACGGGGTCAGCTGCTTGGGCGAGATAGCCTTGCATTTCGGAGGATTCTCGACGCACTGCTCGCTGCTCGAGCAGGTCTTCTGGGTGGACCAGGGGCCCACCACATCGAATGCGGCATCAGCCGAGCACGCGGCGTCTGCTCCGCTACAGCCCGCGTGGACCGTGCGAGATTGCAGCTTGCTGCCGCTGCACTTCCACTGCTCGGACTTGGCCGTGCCGCAGCTCGTACCTGCCGCGAGAAACAGGCCTGCGTCGACGTCGCAGCAGGCTCCCTCGACACACTGCGGCGCGACTGCCACCGCGTCCACGTCTTCGCTCGCGGTCGACGCGTCCAGCGTCGCGCCGTCACCGCCGTCGATCGGAGCGTCCTCGACCTGCGCGTCGTCGGCGCCGTCGCTGCCGCTGGCGATGTCCGCGTCGTCCAGGCCGGCGATGTCGGCTTCGTCTTCGCCGTCGGCGTCCGCGGCGGCCGCCCCACCGGTGTCCAGGAGCCAGCCGGGAAGGGCGTCCGGCGTGGTTGCATCGGGCATGTCGGGCGCGACGTCGCGGAGGTCGATCGCGTCGCTTGGCGCGACGGCCCCGCCATCGCTCGATGTCACGTCGCCCCCGGCCCAGGCCAGACCACCGGAATTCGTTGCACTCTCGCACCCGCCCAGCCCGTGAGCGAAGGCCAAGCAGAGCATCGTGATGCGGAGCTGTCCGCTCGGCCTCGTCGCACGCTTCGATTGAACCATGAGTACGCTTGTCTCCTTCTTCGCGATTCCACTTCGGATGACGATGCCTCCGACGCGTGACCGCAGATTGCCCTCGACGCCTCGGGAGCGCCATCCGTTCCTTGTCCAACCGATGATGGTCGCGTTGACAGCCCCCCGGCCCTCGGCGACCTTGCGGGCGCTCGCGCCGCCCCGTCCGTCGCGCTCGTTCGGAGACTCATGACGCCTCACGTTTCCCGCTCGTTCCGCCCGGCCGTGTCTCGGATGGTGCTGCTCCTGTCGCTCTGCGGGCTGCCCACGGCCGCGTTCGCCTCCGCCCCGGTGCTGCCGCCGTCGGCCGCGACGCAGGTGACGGCGCTGCTCGATCTCGACCGTCCGCTCGCCGACGGCGCCACCCTCGGTGCGACCATCGAGAAGGCGCAGATCGTGGTGACGGTGGGTGAAGCGGCGGCGCCGCGGATGCGCGTGACGCTGCTCCACCCCGACGTCGCGCCGGCCGGTGCCTTCCGCGTCGGCTCGGTCGCGTTGGTGCCGCGGCCCGGTCCGGCACCCGAGGCCGACGTCGCGGCCGTGCGCGAGCGCTTGCAGGCCAAGGCTGGCGAGCTCGGTTGGGTGAGGCCCTCGGATTCGCCCAAGCCGCCGCCGCCGCCGGACGAGACCGCCGCCCGCGAGGCCATGCGCAAGGCGGTCGAGACGGCCTCGGCGCGTTTGGTGCGGATGGACCAGAAGGGCGCGCTCGAGGCGCTCGCGGCGGTGCCCGCGCCCAAGGGGGCCGAGCCGCTGCTCGCGTACGCGATCGCCGTGCACGGGGCTGGCGACCGCGCCCGCGCCGCCGCCTTGGTCGAGGAGCTGCCGCGCGACGCGTCGCCGTCGGTGCGGGCGGTGGCGTCGTGGATCGCCGGCCGCGTGCAGGACGAGGCGACGCTGCTCGGCTACTGGCCCGAGGGCAAGGTGGATTGCGCAGCCGCCGACGCCGCGCATTCGCTGCACCAGCTCGGCGACGCCAAGCTCGCTGCGGCCCTCTCTCGCGCCGTGCGCACCGCCGATCCCGCCTGCCGCGTGGCCTGGATCGCCGAGATGCGCGCGCGCAGCGACCTGCCGCGCGACGCCGAATCCGAGGCCACCGCCAGCGCCGCCCTGCAGCGCTTCCCGGGCGACGTCGACGTCCTCGACGCCGCGGCCAGCATGTCGCGTCGCCTGAAGGACTTCGAGCGCGCCATCGCGCGCTACGAGCAGCTCGGTGCCATCGAGCCGCCGCGTCCGCGCGTGCTCGGCCACCTCTCCAACGCGATCATGCACAGCAAGGTCGACCGCGAGGAGGCGCTCGCCCGCTACGAAGCGCTGCTGAAGGCCAACGCGAACGACGACGTCGCCCGCTTCATGGTCGGTGTGTTGCTGCACTACGGCGACGAGTACGAGCGCAGCAACGAGGTCTTCACGCCGCTCATCGGGCGCCGCGACAGCGAGGATCGGCTCTGGGTCTACATGGCGATGAACGACTTCAACCTCGGCAAGCGGCAGCAGGCGCTCGATACGCTCAACCGCATCGCGCAGAAGCCGCACCCGGACCCGGACGTCTACTACTGCCGCGCCGAGATCATGCGCGACGTCGATCGCGCCGGCGCCGCCCAAGACCTGCGCCTGTACCTCGCCGGCTCCGGCGGCAAAGATCCCGCCCACGCCGCCAAGGAAGCCCGCGTCGCGCGCATGATCGCGGCCCTCGAGCAATGCCAGCAGACCAACCCCGCGGTCTGCGAGGGCGAGTGGGAGCATCCGCGCAAGGAGCGCGTGGCTGCGGCCCGCAATCAGCGCCTGCTCGCCGTCGGTGGCGGTGTCGGCGCGCTGCTGCTCGTCGCGTTCCTCCTGCTGCGCCGGCGTCGCGGCACGGCATGAATCTGCGCCGTCGCGGGCGCTGCGGCCTGCT
>JBEARB010000190.1:0-14721 GCA_041163625.1 Pseudomonadota bacterium
GGCTAGAGACGCGACCAGAACATGCAGCTTCGCATTTTCTGGCCGAGTCTCTCGTCTTTTGTTTGGGGGGCTAGGCGCCCCCTGGTCGCGAGAAGCGCGGTTCTCGCGAACCATCCCCCTCCCCGAGCCGCGACCCAAATATCGCCCCTGGCGATTTTTTGATCGCGGCTCTAGTCCAGCCCGTATTGGCGGATCTTGCGCAGCAGCGTGTTGCGGCCGATGCCGAGCTTCTGGGCGACCACGGTGCGGTTGCCGTCGTGGCGCTCGATCAGGAAGCCGATGTAGCGCGCCTCGAGCTCGGCGAGCCGCGGCTCCGCGGCGAAGAGATCGCCGGGACGATCGCGATCGAGCTCCGGCGGTCCGGCCACCGGCAGCGGCAGGTGATCGACGGTGATCGTATCGGTGGCGAGCACGACCGCGGCCTCGATGCAGTTCTCGAGCTCACGGACGTTGCCGGGCCAGCGGTGGCTCTGCAGCGCACGCATCGCCTCGGCGTGGACCCGCGGCACGCGCTTGCGGTGCCGCCGCGCGGCGCCGGCGAGGAAGTGGTCGACGAGCAGTCGCAGATCGCGCAGCCCACGGCGCGCCAAAGGCGGCACGTCGATCCGCACGCCGCGCACGCGATAGTAGAAGTCTTCGCGCAGCCGACCCTCACGCACCAACTGCTCGAGGCTGCGGCGGCTCGAGACGATCACCCGCACATCGCACGCTTCGAGCCCGTGGCTGCCGACGCGGTCCACCATCTTGCGGTCGAGCAGGGTCATCAGCCGGCCCTGCGCCGAGAGCGAGAGCGCACCCACCTCACCGAGATAGAGCGTGCCGTTGGCGGCAGCTTCGCAACGGCCCGGGCGCGCCACGCGGCCCGACGGCCAACTCTCGCGCTCGACGCCGAAGAGCTCGGTCTCGATCAGCGTCTCGTTCTGCTCGGTGCAGTTCACCTCGACGAAGGGGCCGTCGGCTCGCCGCGAGTTGTGGTGCAGCGCCCGCGCGACCATCGACTTCCCGGTGCCCGCGTCGCCGGTGAGCATCACCGGGGCCTCGGCCGGAGCGGCCTTGCGGATATCGGCGAAGACTTTCTGCATCCGCGTGCCGCTGCCCACGATGCGGTTGAAGCTCGTCTCGAAGCCGAGCGTCGTCGACTCTTCGACGACGTGGATCGGTTGGCCCGATGCTGTCAGCTGCGGCAGGCGCGAGGGGCCGAGCCCCGTCACGACCGTCGTCTCTTCGAGCAGCTGGCCGACCTGCTCGGCGAGCACGGCCATGATGTCGGCGTCGTCGGCCGAGAAGGTGCCCTCGCGCTTGTTCAGCACCTGCGCCACGCCGAGCAGGCGGCCGTCGGCGCCGTGGACCGGAGCGGCGATCATGCTGCGCGTCACGTAGCCGGTCTTCTCGTCGACCTGGCTCCAGAAACGCGGGTCGGTGGCGCAAGAGTCGATCCGGATCAGGCGCTGCGTGCGCGCGACTTCGCCGGCGACACCCTGGCTCAGTGGTACCCGAATGGTCTTGAGCTCGGGGAGGTGCGCGGCGACGCTGACCAACACCTTGTTCGCCTCGTCGAGGACGTAGAGCGTGCCGCGGTCGGCGCCCAGTAGCTCGGTCAACACGTCGACGATTCGACGCAGCAGCTCCGAGGTGCTGATCTCGGTGCAGATCATCTTGCCGAGCGAGTAGAGCAGGGCGTCCGCGACGGTCGGTTGCCGAGCCGGATCGGTCGCCGAGCCATCCCCTTGAATCAGCGTCAACTTGCTACGGGGGTCGTTCGAGTCGGCCGACATCGCCGTGGCTCCCTTGGTGTGGGAAAAGTTCGACCCAGAGTCTCTCTCAGGTGCGCTGGCAGAGACAAGGACTTCCTAGCGAAGTCCGACGCTTCCCGATCCGTTGGCGTGGCGACTGATCGAAAATGGCGCGCCGTGCGGATGGGATGATCCAAAATGGATCGGACAACTGATCCATTTTGGATCGATCTCGAATTGGACGGCCTTCGACGCCCGGTTTCGTCTTCGCCACGCTCACGATCGGTCCCTTGCTAGGCAATCGCGGCGCAGTCGGGCAACCTCGCGCCACGACGCGACGGACTTGCGCGCAGGAGGATGCATGACCGGGCTGCTGGTTCTCGACTTCGACGGCACCATGACCGACGCCGAGCGCGAGGGTGCGCCCTACCGCCAGGGCGTGCTCGAGGACGTGTCGTTG
This sequence comes from Pseudomonadota bacterium, assembly GCA_041163625.1. GTDB lineage: Bacteria > Myxococcota_A > UBA9042 > UBA9042 > UBA9042 > JACKFC01. The sequence goes on from JBEARB010000190.1 coordinate 2,194, forward strand.
TTGTGCGGTCTGCCCGAGGCCGAAGTCTTTGCCCGTGCCGCCACGGTGGAGGCCGAGATCGCCGCCAACCCGCATGCGCACGGCTGGCAGTTCGGTGGCCGCATCGTCGCCCCGGCCAGCGTCGACCCCTACCTGCGGATCATGCCGGTCGCCCGGCGCATCTTCGACGACGTCGGCGTCTACCTCGACGAGGCCGACCGTGCGCGCCTGCTCGAGGGTCTGCTCTACAAGTACAACTACCGCAAGACGGCGATCGCCTTCCGCGAAGGCGCCCGCGAGACCCTGCTCGGCTTCACCGGGCGGCCGGTCCACGTGGTGACCAACTCCCACACCGACGCGGTGCAGGACAAGATTCGTCACCTCGGTGGCGGCGACGACGGCGGGCCGCTCGGCTGGTTGGTCGAGCGCGTGCACGGTTCGGCGCGCAAGTTCGTGCTCGACGACAGCTTCGACGCGGTGCCCGAGGCGATGCAGTTGCCCGGCCTCGATCGTCCGGTGCTGCTCCGTCGCCGCGCCTACCACGATGCGCTGCGCGCCTTGCTCGATCAGCAGGGCTGCGATTGGTCGGATTTGGTCGTCTGCGGCGATATCTTCGAACTCGACCTGGCCCTGCCGATGGCGATGGGTGCCCGCGTCGGCTTGGTCGTCAACGCGTTCACGCCGCCCTGGGAGAAGGACTTCCTGCGCGACCACCCGCGCGGCACCTTGCTCGACGACGTGCCCGCCATCGCGCGTTTCTGCGGCTGGGCGTAGGTCCGAAACGCCCGCGGCCCGCTACGCCGCGTCGGCGCCGAAGTCGAAGCCGCGCTTGGGGCCCTTCTCGGTCAGCGTGAGGATCTCGGGGCCGTCCTCGGTCATCAGCACGGTGTGCTCGAACTGCGCCGAGAGGGTGCGGTCCTTGGTGTAGACCGTCCAGCCGTCACGGCGGTCGAGCTCGGTGCGGTAGTCGCCGATGTTGATCATCGGCTCGACCGTGAAGCAGATCCCGGGCAGCAGCACGAACTGCCCGAGCTGGTAGTCCGGGAAGTGCGGGACGCCGGGCTCCTGATGGAAGACGCGGCCGATGCCGTGGCCCTGGTAGTCGCGCACCACGCTGTAGCCGGCGGCGTGCGCGTGCTTGGAGATGGCGCGGCCGATCTCGATGACCCGCCCGGCGGGGCGGGCGGCGTCGATGCCCAGCCACATCGACTCGAAGGTCGCTGCCACCAAGCGGCGCGCCTCCGGTGTGACCTCGCCGATGAGGAAGGTCTCGCTCTGGTCGCCGTACCAGCCGTCGACGATGGAGGTCAGGTCGACGTTGACGATATCGCCGTCGCGCAGCTCGGTGGCGTCCGGGATGCCGTGGCAGACGATCTCGTTGCGGCTGATGCAGCAGCTCTTGGGGTAGCCGTGGTAGCCGAGGGTGGCCGGCACCGCGCCGTGATCCAGCGTGTACTCGTGGACGAGTCGGTCGAGTTCCTCGGTGCGGATGCCCGGGCGCACGTGCTCGCGCACGAAGTCCATCACCTGCGCGTTGAAGCGGCCTGCGCGGCGCATGCCCTCGCGGCCTTCTTCGTCGAGCTGCAGCGGCGAGCGCGCCAACGTCCGCGGCGTCGGCGGCGCCGAGGCTCCGGCGGCGTCCGCGTTGAGATGGCACTTCTTGTATTTCTTGCCGCTACCGCACCAGCAGGGGTCGTTGCGTCCGGGGCCGTTCATCGTCACCTTTCCTCGCGAGGCTTCGGCCATCGGGCCGCGGCGCGGGTTGTGGCATGCGCCCCGATGCGCGGCAAGTCGAAGGGAGCCAGGATGGCGCACGAACGCAGGAACGAGTCCACGCAGCTCGCCATCGCGATGGTCGGTTTGCCGGCGCGCGGCAAGAGCTTCATGGCGCATCGCCTGCGCCGATACCTCGGCTGGCTCGGCTACCGCACGCGCGTCTTCAACGTCGGCGCCTATCGCCGCGAGCGACTCGGCGCCCACCACCGCGAGGATTTCTTCGCGCCAGACAACGAGGACGGCCGCGCTACCCGCGAGGCCCTGGCCGACGCCGCCCTCGACGACCTGCTCGATTGGATGCGCGTCGGCGGTGAGGTCGGGATCTACGACGCGACCAACACCACCCGAGCGCGGCGCGAGCGCGTGCGCCGACGCCTGGACGCGGCCGGAATCCGCGTCGTCTTCATCGAGTCGGTCTGTCAGGACCCCGACATCATCGAAGCGAATATCCGCGCGACCAAGCTCGTCGGCCCGGACTATGCCGGCATGGACGCCGCGGCGGCGCTGCGCGATTTCCGAGCCCGTCTCGCCCACTACGAGGCCGTCTACGAGCCGATGACCGCGGACGAGAGCAGCACGATTCGTGTCATCGACGCCGGTCAGCGCATCGAGATGAACGGCGTGCGCGGCTATCTGCCCGGCAAGATTTTGTTCTTCTTGACCAACAGCCACGCCGAGCGGCGGCCGATCTTCCTCTCGCGGCACGGAGAGAGCCTCGCCAACGTCGCCGGGCGCATCGGCACCGACCCGGATCTCTCGCCACGCGGCCGCAGCTACGCCGAGGCGCTCGCCACGTTCGTGCGCTATCGGCTCGACGGGGCCCAGCCGACGATCTTCACCAGCACCCTGCGTCGGACCATCCAGACCGCCGCCGAGTTGCATTTCCCGACGACCGCCTGGCGTGCCCTGGACGAGCTCGACGCCGGCATCTGCGACGGCAAGACCTACGCCGAGATCGCCGCCGAACTCCCGGACGAGTACGCCGCTCGCCGAGCCGACAAGTTCCACTACCGCTACCCCGGTGGCGAGAGCTACCGCGACGTCATCGGTCGCGTCGAGCCGATGATCCTCGAGATCGAGCGGCAACGGCGGCCCGTCCTGGTCATCGCGCATCAGGCCATCGTGCGTGTGCTCTACGCCTACTTCCGCGAGTTGCCGGCCGAGGAGTGTCCTTACTTGCCGGTGCCGTTGCATACCGTGATCGAGCTGCAGCAGGCCGCGCACGGACTGCACGAGGAGCGCCACGTCCTGCTCTCCGAGGACGATATCTGAGCTCGGTCCTGCGCCCCCGCGCGTTCCTCTTGATCACTCGGAATGGGGCGCGCAACCTAATCGCGGCCTCGCCAACGGGGTTGTCACGCGTGCGTGTCGGAGCCCCTGTGATCCCCAGACTGCTGTCGCTCTTGCCCCTGCTTCTCACGGCGTTCGCGCTGCTGCGCTGCATCCGACAGCCAGCCTGGGTCTTGGTCGCGATTGTCTCTGCCGTCTGCTTTCCCGTCACGCTCGCGACCGCAGTCACGGTCCACAAAATCGTGCTCTTGGCGTCGTTCGTCCGGGTCCTGGCGTTGATCGCGCGGCGGCGGGTCCTACTCCCGGTCTCGCCGTTGGTGCCGGTCTTCATCGGGGTCGAGTTGCTGTTCACCTTGGCGACGCTCTCGTGGCGCGAAGGGTCGTTCTACAGCATCAACTGGATTGTCGGTGCCACGCTCTGCTACGTCGTCGTCAGCCAAGCCGTCGAGACTGTGGACGAACTGCGCGACATTGGTCCGGGGATGTTGGCCGTCTTGTTGCTGACGGTGCTGGTCACCACCGTCCAGTACCGGGACGCCTCACGCAGCGCGCTCATCGTCGTCCGAGCGGCCGGCCCGATCGGCGACCCCAATGCGACTGGCGCCTTCGCTGTGGTGACTGCGTTCTTCGCCGCGCCGTGGGTTCTCGCGCGTCCGGCGCGTTCGCGCCTCGTGTGGCTCGGCGTCTTGCTCGTACCGCTGATCGGGCTCGTCTTCATGACCAACAGCCGCGGTGTGACGGTTGGCCTGATCGGCTCGATCGCGGCGGCCATGTGGCTGCTGTCGCGTGGCCCGGCGCAGCGTATTCGCAACATCGCGATCGGCATCACCATCCTCATCGGCGCGTGGGCGTTGGCTCCGGCTTCGTACGAGACTCGGATGACGGAGACGCTGCGCTCGGACGTGTCGGGCCAGCTCGTGGTCAACGACACCGGTCGCAGCCAACTCAACCGGATCGGTCTGGAGATGATCGCCGAAGAGCCGGTGCTCGGACACGGCCCGCGCGCGTTCCCCGTGCGTGCCAGGCGCATCGTCGGCTACGCCTACGCGCTGCACAACGCCTGGCTCGGCGCGATCGTCGAGGTCGGCGTGCCCATCGGCCTGCTCTACCTGGCGACCCACCTGCTGCCCCTCTGGTGGATGTGGCGTGCTGCGGCGCTGATGCCAGGGCCGGACCGCTCCGTCGTCGCCGCGGTGGTGGGCGCGAGCGCGGTCCTGCTGCTCTTTTACGCGTCCAACCCTTCGCGGTTCGAGCCCATGGACTATCTCACCATCGGCTTGGCCGCCAAGGTCGCCGCGCTGGCGAATCGGCGACGGGCTCCGGTGCCCGAAGCCTCAGCCAGCTTGGTCGGCGGCGGGCTCGCGGTCGATGGGCGTCCAGCCTGAGGTGTCCTGAAACAGCCGCTTGCAGGTGATGGTACGCTGCTCGTCGAGCGTGAAGCGGTGGTATTTGTCGGCCGGCACGATGATCAGGTCGCCAGGACCCACGTGCACACGCATCCATTCGTCGTTGGCGTCGCGCAGGTCGAAGATGCCGGCGCCCGCGACGACGAAGCGGATCTCTTCGTCGCGGTGCAGGTGCTCGCGGAAGAACTTGGTGCACAGCGCGTCGAGGTTCTCGGTGGTCTCGCCGAGGTGGATCTGGTCCATCTCCACGTAGCCGCGCTCCTTGCGGATGGCGTCGAGCGGCGCAGCGTAGGCCTCCGGGTCGGTCGGCAGGTGCCAGGAGAGGATGCCCTCGGCGGCGAGCGCGTCGGCGCTGAGGGTGCGGTCGGGCTGATCGAGGTAGTAGGCGTGCATCGCGATTCCTCCGAGGGCGGTTCAGGCCGTGCGGACGTCGTCCGGCTGGCTACGGTCGTACTGCAGATGGTCGATGCCGGCGGCGTGCATGCGCACGACCGCGCGGCAGAGGTAGTCCAGGCACTCGGCCTGGGTCTTGGCGTGGGCCGGGTTGCGACCCCAGATGTAGACGCCGTGGTTGCGCACGATGACGGCGTTGCTCTTGGGCCACGCCAACACCGCCGCCTCCATCCGCGACTCGAGCTCGTGCTCCAGGGCCGTGTTGTCGATGACCGGCACCTCGTGGACGTCGAAATAGCCGACGCCTTCGAGCCCCTTCATCATCTCGAGCCGGGTCAACCGGAGCGGCTCGCCCGGCGGGACCAGCGCCGAGGCGAGCACCACGTCGAGGCTGTGGCTGTGCAGCACCGCGCCGGCGTCGCGGTGCTTGAAGGCGGCCATGAAGAGCGGCGCGCATGCCGTCAGCTTCTTGCCGGATCCGTCGGGCTCGCGCTGCACGCAGCCGTCACGGTCGAGCTCGAAGATGTCGGCGGGCTGCAGGCGCTCCTTCTCCACGCCCGACGGCGCCATGAAGATGCGGTCGCCCTCGCGCACGGAGATGCCGCCGCCGGTGCCGCTGGCCCATCCGAGCTGCCAGAACAGGCGGCAGAGCTCGCAGATGGTCTCGCGGGCGCGGTCGCCAACCGGGTCGGACGGGATCGAGACGGGCGCGGTCTGCATCGAGGCTCCTGGGCGCGCTGGTCGGATCGGGGGGCGCGCGGTACACTCCGGCGCGGACCATGCCAGAACACACCACCGATGCGAAGCACTCCCCCACGCAACCCGGCGTCGCTTCGCCCGATGTGCTGCCACTGGTGCGTCGCTTCCACGTCCGCCTGACCGCGCTCTACGCCATCGCCGTGTTCGGCGTGCTCGCGCCGATGGGGCTCATCTTCTACACGCTCGGCGTGCAGCAGGAGATCGAGGCGCTGCAGCAGCGCATCGTGACCACCGCCGCGACCCTCGCGCAGGCGATCGACCCGGCCGATATCACCGCCTTGCGCACCCCCGCGGACAAGGGCTCCCCCGCGTTCCGACGGGTCGAGGCGCTGCTCGCGCGGGTGACCGCCACCGACCCCGAGATGCGCAACCTCTACGTGCTGCGCACCACCGAGCAGCCCGGCGATCTCGTATTCGCCATCGATCACGATCGTGATCGACCCGACGACACCGCGGCCATCGGCTCGCACTACGACGCGAGCCGCTTCCCGAAGATGATGGCGGGGTTGAAGGGACCGTCGGTGGAAGACGAAATCTCGGTCGACGAGTGGGGCCCGTCGTTGGCGGGTTGGGTGCCGCTGCGCGACGCCGCCGGCGCGACGATTGGCTTGGTCGGCATCGACGTGCTCGGACGCCGCGTCGACGCCGCGCGCGCCCGCGTGTTGCAGGTCTCGGTCGGTGTCAGCGTGCTCGCGCTGCTGCTGCTCGGTCTCGCCGCGATGCTCGTCGGACGCAATGTGCGGGAGCCGCTCGGGCGCATGATCGCGGCGACCGGTCGCATCGCGGGCGGCGATCTGGACACCCGCCTGCAGCTCGAACGTGCCGACGAATTCGGCGTCGTCGGCCGACACTTCGACACCATGGCCGCAGGGCTCGAGGAGCGGGAGTACATCCGCGACACCTTCGGCCGCTACGTCAGCGAGGAGGTCGCGCGCTCGTTGCTCGCCGACCGCCGGCAGACCCGCCTCGGCGGAGAAGTCCGTGACGTGACGGTGCTGTTCAGCGATCTGCGCGGCTATTCGACGATCTCCGAGCAACTCGCGCCGACCGAGGTCGTCGATTTGCTCAACCGCTACCTCGGCGCGATGAACGAGGTCATCGACGCGCACGACGGCGTGGTCATCGAATTCCTCGGCGACGCCATCCTCGCGGTCTTCGGCGCCCCGGGGGACGTGCCCGACCACGCCGCTCGCGCCGTGCATTGCGCCGACGCGATGGCGCAGCGCCTCGCCGCACTCAACGAGGAATGGGAGCGCGAAGGGCTCGCGAGCCGCTGGCAGCAGGTCGGTCTGCAGCGCCTCGCACAGCGCGTCGGCGTGCACAGTGGCGAGGTCGTGGCCGGCAATCTGGGCAGCCGCAAGCGCGCGAAATACGCGATCATCGGCGATACGGTGAACGTCGCGGCGCGACTCGAGCAGCTCAACAAAGAGCTCGGCTCCGATCCGGACGCGACGAGCGCGCTGCTCTTCTCGGACGAGGTGCACGAGCGCCTGGATCCCGAGCTGCGCGCCCGCGCTCGCCGTCGCGGCGAGTTCGTGGTCAAGGGCAGGGCGGCGCCGGTCGGTGCGTGGACCCTCGCCGACGCCGACGCGCCCGCCGCCTGAGCGTCGGCGCCGAGCCCCACGCTGCATGTTCTGGTCACGTCTCTAATTGCCGATCGGAGCGGTCGGCACGATGAAGATCGCGGTCTTCTTCTGCGGCGAGCCCTGGCTGTCGGCGACCTCGGCGGCGAAGAAGAAGCCCTCGAGCGAGATCTGCGTCAGCGGCACGTTCACCTTCACCGCGAGGCTCGGGTCGGTGACCGAGCCACTGACCTTTCCGTCCTTGCCGAGCGTCAGCCCCTTGGGCAGACCCGCGTTGGGAATGAACGACTTCACCGCGCCGGGCAGCGGCACTTCGGTCCAGCTGTAGGGCTTCTTGCCGCCGGTCGCTTCGAGCTGCGTGCTGTAGGGCACCGGCACACCGCTGACGACGACGATGAGCGGCAATACGATGATTTTGGTGATGAAGAGGTTGACCTCTTGCTTGCCGACGATCTGCAGCGGCGCCAGTCCGACCGGCAACTCGAAGCTGCGTACCGTGGTCGCGGGCGGGTTGGCGTTGTCGAGCACCTTCAGGTCGAAGGTGAAGGTGCCGTCCTCGGTCGGGGTGCCGCTGATGGTGCCATCGGCGCCGAGTGCGAGGCCCGCGGGGAGCGCGCCCGATGTCATGCCGAAGAAATAGGGCTTCTCGCCGCCGGTGGCCTCGATCTGCACGCTGTACGCCTTGCCCTCGGTCGCCTTCTTCAGCGGGCTGGTGGTGGTCACCACCAGACCACCGGCCTTGACCTCGAGCACGAGGATGCCGGTCGCCTCGTGGCTCTCGGCGTCGGTGACCTTGATCGCGAACGATTGCTGGCCCTGCGTCGTGGCCACGCCGCCGAGCTTGCCCTCGGGGGTGAGCAGGATGCCGTCGGGCAGCAGGCCCTGGGCCAAGGCGAAGGCATAGGGCGGAACGCCACCGGCAGCCTCGAGCTGCAGCGCGTAGGCGGTGCCGAGCAAGGCCGGCGGCAGCGACTGCGTGACGAGCGTGAGCGGCGCCACCGCGCACGCTCCGTCGCTGCAGACCGAGCCGGCGGCGCAATCGGCGTCGACCACGCAGGCCACGCAGACGCCGTCGTTGCAGCGCAGGCCGTCGGCGCAGGGCTCGAGCGCGAAGCCCGAGCCGTCGGCCTTGCACACCACGCGGTCGTCTTCGATGCAGCCGGCCAAACCGGCCGGGCAGGCGGCCACGCCGCTGGTGACGTCGACACCCGAGACGCCGTCGGCCAAGGCTCCGCCGTCGTCCACGGCGCTGCCGTCGGCGCCGGTCTCGCTGCCGCCGGGCCCGTCGGCGGGCTCGTCACTGCAGCCGGTGGCGAGCGCGGCGCCGAGCACGAGCACGAGCAGGGTGGTGGTGAAGGCGAGCGGGCGGGTACGCGAGCGAAGCATCGATCCTCCGACTGCCGCTGCGGCGGCGGCAGAAGGGTAGGAGCAGCCTCGTCCCAGCGGCAAGCGTCCGTCACAGAATGCCGATTTTCGGGCCTCGCCAGGGGCTGTGCGATCTTTTTTCGCGCCGCCGTAGATCCATGTGCGAGGTGCCGCGTCCTTGTTCTCATCGGGCGACAACACGCCCCCCCGGCCACCGCCCTCATCGCCGCCGCGCTGGTCCCCGCGACCGCCTTCGCGCAGCCGGCGACCTTCCCGAGCAACGGCCCCAATCCGTTCACCCCTGCGGAAGGCTACGTCGACACCAAGGGTGACATCGGGGTCCTCGACGACGGCGTGTTCCAGAGCGCGGAGACCGTCGCGGTACAGCCGGTCTACCTGCAGCAGAACGGCGGCAAGGCCGCTTGGTACGACCTCGCGATGGGCCTGCGCGAGGGCCGCGGCGGTGCCGCCGGTACCGCCACCATCGCCGCCGGTGCGTTCGATCTCGGCGCTGGCTCGGGCGGCTTCGGCTTCGCCGGTGCGGTGCAGGACGCCGACCGCGCGGTGCTCCGCGTCGCCGTCGGCCTCGGCCACGTCATCGCCCTCCGCGGCGTCGGTGACGAGGCGGGCGCCGACCAACTCGGCGAGCGCCTGCGCCAGAGCGATGCGGACCTCGACGCGCTCACGCCGGAGAGCCGCGTCGCTGCCGCCGCCATCCCCTCCGGCAAGACCGAGGACGGCTTGGTCGGCCTGCACATCGGCCGCGCCCTCGAGGCCGGCGTCCGCGGCATCGCCGTCAAGGACCGCGCCAACGGCTACTTCTGCGCCGGCTTCTGGGCCAGCTCGGCGATGCTGGTGGCGGCGCGCGGCGGCAATGCCCACGTCGCCGCGATGGCCGAGCCGCTCGCGCAGATGCTCGACAAGGACGCCGCCTTCGGCCACACCGACCGCAAGATCGCCAAGGAGCTGCGCGCGGTGGCCGCCGAGCTCGGCCAGGCCAAGCCGGACGTCGCCAAGGTCCGCGCCGCGGTCGCCCGCATCCTCGACCTCTCGCGTAGCTAGTCGACCGACGCTGCGACCGGGCCGCTGGCAGCAAATCGCAGGCGCTGCCGAGCGAAGACGACCGTCGGGGAGGTCCCCCGGCGGTCGTCGCCATTTTGCAGGGAGTCGGTCTAGTCGATGATGCAGGCCGCGACCTGGTTGGTGCAGTCCTTCTTGGTGCAGGCTTCCTTGCAGGCGCCGTCGCCGTTGCAGCTCTTCTTGCAGGCATCGTCGCAGGCCATCACCTCGGCGAGCAGCTTGGCGCCCTGTGCGTCGGCCGCCCCCATGCACGAGACGACGCAGCCGATCGGCTCGCCGCTACCGCCGCCGACGCAGGCTTGCACGCAGCCGAAGGTGTCCGAGCAGCCCTTGCTGCCCGAGGGGTTCGCGCAGGTGACCAGCTTGTCCGGGCACAGGCCCGAGCTCTCGCACGAGAACAGCGCCAGGTAGGCCTTGGCGCCGGCCGCGGTCGATTGGTGCATGCACGAGAACATGCAGCCGGGGGCTTTGCTCTCGTCGCCACCCATGCAGCTGCCGGCGCAGGTCAGAGCGCCGGCGCAATCGAGCGTGCCGGCGGGCGCGGTGCAGGTCAGGAAGGCCTGTTGGCACGCGCTGGTCTTGGCGAACTCACCCTCCCAGCAGCCCGAGAGCGCCTTGAATTCCGCCTTCGCGGCGTCGTCGAGCTGACCGACGCATTGCAGCCCGCAGACGTCGTCGGTGCCGCCGGCCTTCTTGCAGGCGCCGATGCAATCGAAGATGCCGTAGCACTTGCCGGTCCCCGGGTTGCCGTCGCCGAAGCAGGTGGCGATCTCGACCAGGCAGGCGCCGTCGACCTTCTCGCCCGCCTTCTTCGCGGCGGCGGCGCAGCCGGCGTAGGCCGCGGCGCGCGATTTGCCGTTGGCGGACATGCCGTTCCAGCACGTCGAGAGGCAGGTCCACGGGTTGTCGAGGTCGTTGCAGATATCGATGCACGCCGCGCCCTTGGCGCAGGTCGCTTCGCCGACGCTGCCGTTCTCGAGGCAGCCGAGCAGCTCGGGCAGGCAGTAGGTATCGACGCAATCGTCGAGGCAGGCGGTGTCGCCGGCCTTGCAGACGGTGGCCTTGCACGTCGTGTCGACGCAGGAGAGCAGGGCCTTCAGCTCCGTGCTCGCGCTCGCCGGGGTGTCGAGGATGCAGCCGGCGACGCAGCCGGCGGGACCACCCTCTTTGCAATTCGCGATGCAGCTCGCGGCAGACCCGCAGTCGGCGGGCTTGGTGGAGACCGTGTCGACGACCGTGCCGGCATCGATGCCTCCGCCGGTGTCGGTTTGGCCGCCGCTGCTGCCGCCGCCGGTCCCGTCGGTCTCCCCCGCGACGGGTGCGCCATCCGCGAGGGTGCCCGCGTCGCCGCTGCCGGCGCCTCCGCCGGTGGTGGTACCTTGATTGGCCGAGCCGTTGCTCGCGCTGCCACAGCCAGCCGAGAGCAACGCCACGACCGCCAACCCGGGCAGGCGTCGGAGCATCATTCCTCTTCTTCGAGACGCAGATCCAGCACCGTCAAGGCCGGCTCTTCCGTCGGGACCGCCGCGACGGTGCTGCCGAAGCGGTGTTTGGCGATGGCCCGTCGCGCGCTGTCGAGGTCGACCGGTCGGGTCGTCTCCTTGCGCTGCGTGTCGTCGGGATCGTCCCAGAACACGCGGTCGCGGCCCGCGGCCTTGGCGGCGTACAGGCGTCGGTCTGCGGCGCGTAGCAGGCCGCGTGCGTCGGCGCCGTGCTCGGCGTCGCCGATGGTGTCGGCCAGGCCGATGCTGACCGAGGGACGCACCCTGGCGTCGCCGGCGCGGATCTCCACCCCGCGCACGGCCATACGCAGGCGCTCGCCGATCGCGCGGGCACCCTCGATGTCGGCGCCGCGGAGCAGGATGGCGAACTCCTCGCCGCCGTAGCGCGAGAGCACGTCGTAGGCGCGTAGGGCGCTGTAGATCGCCTCGGCCACGGCCTGCAGCACCTGGTCGCCGACGGCGTGGCCGTACTCGTCGTTGATGTCCTTGAAGCGGTCCAGATCGATCAGCCCGACCGAGAGCGAGGTCGCCTTGCGCTGGGCGTAGGCGAGCTCGCGGCGCAGCGCTTCGTCGAAGTAGAGCCGATTGTGGCAGCCCGTCAGCGCGTCGCGGGTGATCGACTCGAACTGCTGACGCTGGAAGGCCTCGTCGAGGGCGTCCTGGAAGTTGAAGCGGAGCACCACCGTCGCGCCGAGCTGGACTTTGTCGCCGTCGCGCAGGCGCGCCGACTCGACGCGGCGCCCGTTGACGAAGGTGCCGTTGGTGCTACCGGCGTCGCGGATCTCGACCGAATCGCCGCGGCCGATGAAGACCTGCGCGTGCTTGCGCGAGACGCCGACGTCGTCGAGCTGGACCTCGCATTCCGGCAGGCGGCCGAAAATCAGGCCGTCGCGCATGACCCGGTACATCCGGCCGGGTAGCCCGCCGCGGAGCAGCGTGAACGTGGGCACGCGCACATCGTCGGCACCCTCCAGTTCCGGTATGCCCGGGTTGGTCGGCCGAGACGTGTCGTTGAAGTCCATGCGCACTCCGTGAACCTCCGGCTCGTAGCCTACACCCGGCCGGTGCCTCACGCTATTCAGTCGCCGTCATCTGCCTGCGGGATCAGTCCCGGCCACCACGCGTCCGTTGGACGGCGTCCGCCAAGGTCTCGATCTCGTGCCGGTACAGCTCCCCCCCGAAGCGCCCGCCCGGGTTGATCCGCAGCGATCCGAGGCGCAGTTGGTGCAGGAGCGGGAAGAGCCGCCAGCCGACCACGCGAGCGCAGCGGGCGCCGCCCGGGTGACGGCTGGCCAACGTCGCCGGCTCGGTGAACGCGGCCACGACCGCGTCGCCGTGCAAGTCCTCGACGACGGCGAAGCGGCGCGGATCGAGCACGATGTCACCGTCGTCGGC
>JBEARB010000191.1:0-23361 GCA_041163625.1 Pseudomonadota bacterium
TCGTCCCGCCCGAGCACGGCGAGGAGTTCCACATGCCCTCGTACAGCTGGAAGCCGATGATCTGCTCGAGCTTCGTGCTCACCACCGTGCTCGGCCTGCTGCTGAACACGCTGATCCCCGGCGCTTCGCTGTGGATCATCAGCGTGGTCGGCGCCGTCGGCATCATCGGCAGCGTCTACGCCTGGGTGTCCGAGCCGGTCTAGTCTACGCACGCACGAGGAATCTGCGACCGCGCGCGGTCGCGTGAGATGAGGAGACACGATGAGTGCCACCGCCCACGCTGAGGAGCACCACGGCCACGGTCACGACGACCACGGCCACGGCGACCTCGTCGAAAACAACTACATGAAGGTCCCCAACGTGAAGTTGGCGATGTGGACCTTCCTCGGGTCGGAGTGCATGTTCTTCGGCTCGCTGATCGCGACCTACTTCTTCTACCTCGACAAGAGCATCTCCGGGCCGCTGCCCACCGAGGTGTTCAGCATCGAGATCACGTCGATTTCGACCTTCGTGCTGCTGATGAGCTCGTACACGATGGCGCTCGCGGTCGACGGCATGAAGGCAGGCAACATCGGTCGGACCAAGCAGATGCTGGCCCTGACCGCGATCTGCGGTGCGATCTTCGTCGGCTTCCAGGTCTACGAATTCTGGCACTTCTTCCACGAGAAGGGCCTTGCGCTGCAGACCTCGCTGTTCGGCTCGACCTTCTACACGATGACCGGCTTCCACGGCGCGCACGTCTCCGTGGGCGTCATCTGGCTGCTGATGGTCCTGTCGCTGGTGCACAACGGCAAGATCAAGCCGGAGAAGGCCGTGATGGTCGAGTCGGCTGGTCTGTACTGGCACTTCGTCGATATCGTCTGGATCATCATCTTCACGTTCGTCTACCTCTTCGAGTTCGCGAAGTAGGAACGCACGGAGCGCTCGCATGAACCCTGCTCTGCACGACGTCTCGGGTTACCACTCGCACGTGAAGCATTACACGCGCACGGCGGTGATCCTGACGCTCATCACGGCGGTCGAAATCGCCATCCTCTACGTCCCTGTCCTCAAGCCGGTGCTGATCCCGGTGATGACGGTCCTCGCGATCCAGAAGCTCGCGATGGTCGTCGGCACCTTCATGCACCTGCGGGACGACAAGAACGTCTTCCGCCTGGTCTTCCTGGCGCCGATGTTGATGGCGTTCTTGATGATCTGGGTAATGACGCTGCTGGTGATGCCGCACTTCGAGGCCTTCGGCGTCGGCTACGTGAAGCTCGCCTGGCAAAAGTCCGAGGACGAGCGCAGCGGCAAGGCTGCGGCGGTCGCCAAGCTCGAGCCGTTCAAGTCCGTCGAGGAGTACGAGCAGCTCTTCGCGGCCACGACCGATTTCTCGGCCGGCGAGAAGGTCTGGGCCGAGCGCTGCGGCGCTTGCCACCGGGCCGACGGCGGCGGCATGCCGGGTCTCGGCCCGAACATGACCGACGATTGCTACATCCACGGCGGTCGCACCCACGACCTGGTCAACACCATCCTCAACGGTGTGCCGGGCAAGGCGATGGTCAGCTTCAAGGGCCAGCTCACCGACGAGCAGATCGAGCAGGTCGCGCTCTACGCGCGCAGCCTGCGCGGCAAGAACGTCGCCAACGGCAAGGCCTGCGAGGGTGAGAAGGTCGCGAACTAGCGGCCGAGCGAGGGCGTATGGCCCGCATCCTTCGAGTTCTCCCGACTCTGCTGGGCCTGCTGGCGGGCGCGTTCCCGAGCGTCGCCGTGGCCCACCCTTCCGGACTCCCCCAGCTCAAGCAGCGCGCGGATTATTGGGTCGCGACCCGATCCGATTGGCTGTTCTGGGATTTCCACCCCAGCATCCTCGTCGGCATCATCGTGCTCACGGTGCTCTACACGCTCGGGATCCGGCGGTGGAACGTCGAGAACGGCGCCGAGATCCCGATCGATCCGCGGCGCGCGCGCTGGTACTACGCCTCGATGGTGCTCCTCTGGTTCAGCCTCGACGGACCGCTGCACCACCTCGCCGACGAGCTCCTGTTCTCGGCGCACATGGTCCAGCACCTGCTGCTGCAGCTGGTCTGGGCGCCGATGTTCGTCTTCGGTCTGCAGCCCTTCATGGTCCGCCGTCTGTTGCCGGAGGGTCCGCTGCGCCGGCTCTTCTACAAGGTCACGCGGCCGGTGCCGGCGTTCCTCATCTACAACGGCATGATCTGGCTCTGGCACCTGCCGGCGCTCTACAACCTCGCGCTCTTCGAGCACGAGTGGCACATCGTCGAGCACCTCGCCTTCATGGCGACGGCCGTCGTGTTCTGGTGGCCACTGCTCTCGCCGGCACCCGAGGTGCCGCGGCCGGCGTTCAGCAGCCAGCTGGTCTACGTCTTCGCCAACATGGTGGCGATGAAGTCCCTCGGCATCATCATCAGCCTGCAGGAAGATGTGCTCTACACCTTCTACCTGAAGGTGCCGCGCGTGTTCGGGCTGACGCCGCTCGCCGACCAGCAGATCGGCGGCCTGATGATGTGGCTGCCGGGCGGCCTCCTGCTCTGGGGCGGCCTGGGCTACGTCTTTGCGCAGTGGGCGCTGCGTGGCACCCCCAAGCGCGGCACGACCGGCATCGCCGCGATCGACGCCCGTCGCGCGGCGAACAAGGCCGTGGCGACTCCGAACGCTGCGGCGGCCGAAGGCGCCTGAGCGCCGCGAGAGGTTCCGACCGATGATCGACTGCACGACCCGCGCTCGCCTCGGGGTAGCGTTGACGCTCGCCGCCGTGACGATGTCCGGCTGCGGCAAGACCGAGCGGACCGAGCCGAGTGCCGCGCCTGCCGCCGCGGACAAGGCTGCGGCGCCGGCCGAGCCGGCGGCCGCGCAGGCCAATCCTGCCGCCGCGAAGGTCGAGCCGACTGCGGGCAGGCCCACGACCGCTGCGGCCAAGGCCCAAGCGCCTGCGGCCGAGGATCCCAAGCCCGAGGGTGAGCCCAGCGCCGTGCTGAAGGGCCCCGGTATCGTGGCGAAGGTGTGGTTCGCACCGGCGAAGCCGAGGGTCGGCGAGATCTTCTCGGTGTGTACGCAGCTGGCGGACGAGCAGGGCCAGCCGATGGGCGTGGAGTCGGTGAAGGTCGACGCGACGATGCCATCGCACGGCCACGGCATGATGACCCAGCCGCAGCACCGGATGGGCAACTTCTGTTGGGTGACCGAGGGCATGAAGCTGCACATGCACGGGCCGTGGGAGCTCTCCGTGCAGGCCACGGCGCGCGGCCGGCAGCTGCGCGCGACGGCGAATTGGGAGCAGCCGCCGGAGGCGCTCTGAGCCGATGCGACCTCCTCCCCTGCCCCGCCGCGCCCTGTGCACGCTGCTGCTCCTCGTCGCGCTCTGGGCGGCGGGCTGTGGCCGCACCGAGGACACCCTGCCGCCGGGGCAGTGGACGCCCGAGGAACGGGTGCTGCTCCGCAGCCTGACGCCGATCCCCGCACCGCCGCCGTCGCCCGGCAATCGCTTCGCCGATGATCCCGACGCCGCTGCCCTCGGGCAGGCGCTGTTCTACGACCAGCGGCTCTCGTCCAACGGCCAGGTGGCGTGCGCGAACTGCCACCAACCGCAGCGCTATTTCGCCGACGGCCTGCCCCTGGCGAAGGGTGTCGGCACCACCGGACGGCACGCGCCGACGGTGCTCGGGGCCGCGCACCTGCCTTTCGTCTTTTGGGATGGCCGCAAGGATTCGCTCTGGTCGCAGAGCCACGGCCCGCTGGAGAGCGAGGTCGAGCACGATATCGCCCGGACCGACGTCGTCCGCGTGGTCTACCGCCACCATCGAGCCGCCTACGAGGCGCTGTTCGGCGGCCTGCCCGACCTTGGTGACGAGGCGCGGTTCCCGCTGCGGGCGCGACCGGTGGACGGTCTGCCCAACGAGCCGGCGTCCATGGCGTGGGCGTCGATGACGGCAGAGGACCGCGCCGCCATCGATCTCGCGTTCGCGAATATCGGCAAGGCCATCGAGGCCTACGAGCGGCGCCTGCAGCCGCAGCCGGCGCCTTTCGATCGCTACGTCGCCGCCCTCGAGAGTGGTGACGCGAGCGGCGGCGGCCACCTCGATGACGCTGCGTTGCGCGGGCTCCGCGCCTTCATCGGCATCGGCGGCTGCGTGAACTGCCACAACGGCCCGCTGCTGACCGACAAGGGCTTCCACAACCTCGGCTTGCCGCGGAATCCGCAGCAATCGGGCCTGGACGTCGGTCGCACGCTCGGTGCCAAGCTGGTCAAGGAAGATCCGTTCTCCTGCGGTGGTTCGTACAGCGACAGCCGTCAATGCGACGAGCTGCGCTTCCTCAATCCGCGCTTCGAGGATTTCCTCGGCGCCTTCAAGACCCCGACGCTGCGCAACGTCGCGGAGACGGCGCCCTACATGCACGACGGTCGGCTCGCCACGCTCGAAGCGGTGGTGACCTTCTACAAGGAGCGACCGGGCAAGGCGGAGATCGGCCACCGTGACCTGGTGCTCGATCAGATCGACCCGTCGCGGGTCGCGACCGCGGACCTCGTCGCATTCTTGCGCAGCCTGACCGGGCCACTGCCGGCGGCGGAGCTCCTCGGCCCACCTTCTGCGGCGGGAGGCGCACGATGAGCCCGAAACCGCTGCTGGTGTGGACGATGATGGCGCTGGTCTGGCTTACCTCGGGGTGTGAGAAGCCCCCCGAGGAGCTGCGGGATCTGGGTGCGTTGCCGACGTTCTCGTTCCGGACCGAACAGGGCCGTCCGCTGACCGACCAGACGCTGCGCGGCAAGCCTTGGGTGGCGAACTTCCTGTTCACCTCGTGCCCGACCTCCTGCCCGCCGCTCGCCGAAGCGACCGCCAAGCTGCAGGCGCGCATCGCGCCGTGGCGCGGCGAGGGTGGGCCGCGCATCGTCAGCTTCACGGTCGATCCCGTCACCGACACGCCGGAGGTGCTGCGCACCTTCGCGCGGCGCTACGGCGCGGATCCGAAGATCTGGAGCTTCGCGCGCGCGGACTGGGAGGCCACCGAGGCGCTCGTCACCCGAGGCTTCCTGCAACCGCTGCTGCGCAAGGACCTACCGCCCGGGACACCGCCGATCCACGTGGCGGACAAGCCGACCCCGTTCGACACCGCGCACGGGCTGCGTTTCGTGCTGGTCGACGGCGGCGGCACGATGCGCGCGCTCTACGACAAGGACGACGCGAGCCTCGAGCGACTCGAGCGCGCCCTGCGCTGGCTGCACGAGCATTGACGCCGCACCAAGGAGCCCCCCGATGCACCAGCAATCCAGCGTGATGATGCCCGAAGACGAGCCCACGGGGCCGACCCGGCGGGTGTTTCGGCCGCGCGTGGCGCCGAGCCTGATCGCGCTGGTGATGCTCGGCGTGCTGGTCGCCCTCGGCACCTGGCAGGCGCGGCGCTATCTCGAGGCCAAGGAGAACATCGCGGCCTACAGTGCACAGCACGACGTGGCGCCACCGGTGACGCAGCTCGGCTCCGTCGACGGCGATGGCGAGAACCTCGAGCGCCTGCACGCCCTGCATTTTCGCCGCGGCGAGTTGAGCGGCACCCTCGAGCCGGACGCCACGCAGCTGCTCACGGCGCGCTACATGTTCGGTCGGCGAGGCTACGGTGTGATGATGCCGATGCGGGTGCAGGGCGGGCCGCTGCCGCGGATTCTGGTGCACCTGGGTTGGGTCCCCGAGGAGAAGGTCGCCGCGTACCTCGACGAGGTGCGGGCCTCGCCCGCGCGCACCGTCCGTGGACGGCTGCAGGTGCCGCCGCTGGATCCGCCACAGGTCGCGACCGGCGAGTTTCTCGGTCATCCGACCTGGCTGCGCCCCTCGCCCAAGGCCATCGCCGAACGCTCGCCTGCGCTCTCGATCGAGCCGCGGCTGATGCTGCAGGCGGGTGAGCAAGCGGTCGGCAACCCGATCGACCCCGAGCGCGTCCCCCTCGACGGCTACGCGCATCCGGTTCGCCTGCATCCGAACAAGCACATCGAGTACAGCGCGACGTGGTACGGGCTGGCACTGACGCTAATCGCGGTCTGGGCGGCGCTCTCGATGAAGAAGGTCCCGCTCGACGCGACCGACGATCCGGCCGTTCCGCCGCCGCAAGGTGCCGCATGAACCGCCGCGCGGGGCTCGCGTTCGGGGTCTTGGTCCTGGTCGTCTTCGCCTCGCTCTCGGCCCACGCGGAGGAAGAGCCGGTCGAGCGGGTCAACGTCGACCGCGTCGCCGTCGACCTGCCCGGCGCCGCGACCATGGCGGTCGCCGTGCCGGTTGCGGAACACATCGCCGTCGGCGGCACGGTCTGCGCAGTGCGCGGCGCACCGTGGGCGCAGATCAGCCCGGACGGTGGCCTCCAGATCGACCGGGCCCGCTTTTTTCCCGGCTGGCTCGAGGTCCGTGTCGGCCGACGCGGCTGTGCCAGCACGGTCGATCGCCGGCTGTACGTCGCGCGCGGACGCCTCAGCGCCGCCGCCGAGCCGACCGCGACGGTGCTGGTGGAGGCCTCGCTGCTCGAGGTGACGGCGCCGGATTTGGAGGGCTACGACGTGGTCTTGGTGGATCGCGGCGTCGTTCGCCAGACCGGCCGATGCCTCGGACGCCGCACCTGCTCGGCGGAACTGCGCCCCGAATGGCTGCCCGCGTGGTTGCGCAACGGCCGCGAGCTGCGCGCGATGCTCTGGCCGAGCGCTGTGCCGCTGCAGGTCGGCGCGCCGCTGCCGGCGCTGCACGACGGCGTCGCTTGGCTCGATCCGAGCGCCTTCGAGGTACGGGCCGTGCGCTACGAGTTCCTGCGTCCGGTGCTCACCGCGCGGGAGCTCGACGGTCACAGTGAACGCACGCTCTTGCCCCTCGCGCTGCCCGAGGCGCTGGCCGCGGTGCGTTGCCGCAACGCTCGCTGCGCGCTGACCCCCGAGGGCTTGGAGGTCTTCGCCGTCGACGCCGCCAGCTTGACGGTGCAGGTGCGCCTGGAACTCCGCCCCGAGGCGAACCGGGTGATCGCCGGGCGCGCGGTCTCGCGCGAATCGACCGAATTGGCTGTCGTGCGCTGCGTGATGCGCTTGCCGGAGGACGTGCCGCTGCTCGGTGGCGTGCAGGCGCACGGCTACGCGGTGGCGCTTTCGCGCGATTGCCTGCCGGCCGAAGCGGGCGACCTCGAGGTTCGAACCTTCCCGCCGACGACGGCGTGGATTCGCGGCGAAGCGCGCTCGAAGGATCGAGCGTTCCGGGTCTTCGAGATCGTCTTCGAGAAGGTGCCCGAGCGCGTGACGCATCTCGAGTTGACGATGCGCAGGGCGGGGCCGAGTGGGGCCACGCTCGCCGCCGCACGGGTGCCGGTCGCGCAGGACTTCCAGCCGGTCGGCGTGCGCCTGGACGTGGGCGAGCTCGGCACGGCCGACTTCCTGCCGCGCAATCGCGTGGCGAAGGTCCACCTCGCCTATGCCGATCCGCGCTGGACGCGCGACATCAAGGTCGTCGATCGGCCCGGATTCTACGCCGTGCAGCAGGCCGGACGTGCGCTGACCGGGGCACCGGCGGCGACGGGCTCGGTGCCGCTCCGATTGGCCTACGCGCCGGCGAAGATGGGCAAGTTGCTGCGACGCAACGACCCGATCGCGGTCTTCGACACCGTCGCGCGCTATCCGGTGCGGACGCTGAACGTCCCGGTGCCACTCGCTGGTCGCAAGGCGCGCAAGCTCCCCGACGGCCGCTCGTCGCCGGAGCAGCCGCCGGTGGTGCGCGTGTTCTGCCGCGAAGCGGACCGCGACGTCGAAATTCCGCCGGGCAGGACGGCGAGCATCTCCTTCGACGCGCGTTTTGGCTGCCGGCTGGTCATCGACCGGCACGTCATCCCCGCGGCCGCCGGCGAGCAGCGGCTGCGCGTGCGCGCCCCGGGGCTGAACGAGGTCATCACCGTCAGCGGGCGGGCCGAGGCCATCGAGCTCGCCATCGCCACGGACAACCGCGAGGAGTTCGACGTCGTCCACGTCTCGGTGGCGCACGAGTACACCGGCGCGCACTACGACTTCAGCCCTCGCCAATCGCTCGGCGCCGAGGCGAGCTGGCATATCGTGCTCGGCGACCGCAGCTTCCGCGCCAGCGTCGGGACGGCGATGCCGACGGGCTTGTTCCGTTTCGGCTCGGACAGCAGCCGCGGCGCCGTCGCGTTCTCCGCCGGCGGTCTCGCGCGATTCCATTGGCTCTACAAGGAGGGTCGCGAATTCCCGATCGGTCTCGATTTCGGGATTTTGGGCACCGGCCTCTCGAGCGACCCGCAACTCTCGGTGGTCACCGGGCTGGGCTTCTCGGTGCCGGTCCTGAACGCCAACACCAACCTGCAGGCGAGCTTCAACCTGCACGCGTGGTTCGAGTATTCGCCGACGCGGACGAGCGGGAACACCGCGTTCCTCTTCGGCCCCTCGTTCGCGGTCGGCAAGTTCTCGACCAATCTCTAGCGGTTCGAGCCAAAGTAGGTCGTGACGATTCCGTCGCCGCAGACGCAGGTCTCGTCGACCACGCCGTCGCAGTTGTCATCGACCTCGTTGCCGCAGATCTCGCTGCCGGGCCCGATCGAGCAGGCGCCGTCCTTGCAGACGCCCTGGCAGCCGTTGCTCGAGCAGGTGTTGGTGTTGTTCGCGTATTTGCAGCCGCTCTTCGGATCGCAGCTGTCGGTCGTGCACGGGTTGTCGTCGTCGCAGGAGACGGCGGCGCCGGCCTTGCAGACCCCAGCGGCGCAGATCCGAAGCCCTCGGGCTGGTCGTGCAACCGGTCTTGGCGTCGCAGACGTCGAACGAACACGCGTCGCCGTCGCTGCATCCGACCCGATAGACGCTCAACAGCACGCCGCTGCTCTTGCCCAGGAGGACGGCGTCGTCGCCGCCGCTGCCGTCGCGTTGGGCCTCGCCGACGTGGACGGCTTCGTCCAGCGTGCGCGGCGAGAGGGCCGGCACCGCCGACTTGCCCGCGACGCTGATCCAAGCGGCGGCGCGGGCGCCCTTGGCCTCCGTATCGGCGACGGCGCCGTAGGCGTCGGCGAGGCCGTCGCCGTCGAGGTCGGCCACGCCGAGCAGCAGGTGCTTGGCGTACGCACCGCCCGGGGGCGCCGGGAGATGGGCGACCTCGGAGATATCCGCCTTGTCCCGCGCGCCGTCTCGGTCGTCCAAGCCGGCGCCGCCACCGCCGTCGCCGCCGCCGGTAGTGCGTGTGCCAAGAGCGCGCGCACCTCGCCCCGCTCGGCGACGAATTGCGTGCGGTGGTAGCGCACGACCGTCGACGGATGCTCGGGACAGCCGTCCTCGTCCCGGACGCCGTTGACGGTCTCGGCCTCGAAGGGACAGACGTCCGCGTCGTCGGGGATCCCGTCATGGTCGCTGTCGTCGCGCGGGTAGTCTGCCTCGCCGAACCGCCACGCCAGGCCGAGCGTGGCCTCTTGATCGAACGAGACCGCGGCACCGTCCACGGTCGATCCGGTGAACGCCACGCGGATATCCGCGCGCAGCGACAGCCGCCGCCACAAGCCGAGCTCGACGCCCGCGCCGCCGTAGGAGTAGGCGTCGAGGTCACGCGACGTGGTGGTCAGGACGTCCGGCAACGTCTGCATCGCCCCGCCGCCGACCAACGCGACCAGCGTCACGCCGCCGACGGGGTAGCGCCCGATCAAGTGGACGCGGCCGGTCAACAAGGGCACCGGCGACTGCGAGAGCGTGGTCCCCTGGTGGACCGTCATCGCCGCAGAGCCGAACGCCGCCTCCGCCGCCAACCCGAAGTGCCGCCAGAGCCAGAACGTGCCGCGCAGACCGCAGAGCGCGGTGTCGTTGATGCCCGCGCTGAGGTCCTCGGGCATCCCGAGCTCGTTGTCGACCGAGAATAGGTGCAGCGCCGCGAAGGCGCCGACGTCGAGTTCCTGGGCCGCGGCAGGGCGAGCCAGCAGGCCAAGGGCAAACGCGAACAGGCCGAGGCGCAAGACAACGCGCTGCCACCAGCCTCGAGATCGCGCTCCATCACTCATCAAGCCCGCACGTGCTACGCCGCATGATTTCGCTCAATCAGCGAACGCTCGGGTCATTCTGGGGATGATGCGTAGCGATAGAATCCCTCGCCGCTCTTCTTGCCCAGTTTGCCGGCCGCGACGAGATCGCGCAGCAGTTGCGGGGGTGAAAAGCGGACGGGATCGATCTCGCGAGCGAGGGTCTCGGCGATGGCCAGCCGTACGTCCAAGCCCACGAGATCCGTGAGCGCGAGCGGCCCCATCGGGTGCCGGTAGCCGAGGGTCATGGCCTTGTCGATGTCGGCGGCCGAGGCGACGCCCTGCTCCAACATCCGGATCGCTTCGAGGCCGAGGGCGAGACCGAGGCGGCTGCTCGCGAAGCCGGCCACGTCGCGCACGACGATGGGCTCCTTGCCGAGGGCGCGGCCGTAGTCGACCACCGCGGTGATCGTCTCCTCGGACGTCGAATCGGCCTGCACCACCTCGAGCAGCGGCTGGATGTGCACCGGGTTGAAAAAGTGCATCCCGCAGAAGCGGCTCGGATCGGGCAGCGCGTCGGCCAGCGTGCGCAGCGGGATGCTCGAGGTATTGGTCGCGACGACCGCGCCCGGCGGCAGCGCAGCGCCGGCGGCGGCGAAGACGCGGCGCTTGAGTTCGACGTTCTCGGGCACGGCCTCGACAAGCAAGTCGGCGCCGGCGCACGCCGCGGCCAGATCGGCCTCGCCGCGCAGGCGGGCGAGCGTGGCGTCGCGGTCGGCTGCGTCGACCTTGCCGCGCGCGACGCCCTTGTCGAGGTTGGCGGCGATGGCGGCGAGGCCCCGTTGCAGAGCCGCCGGCTGCGCGTCGCAGAGCACCACCTCGCTGCCGGCCATCGCGGCGACCTGGGCGATGCCGTGGCCCATGGTGCCGGCGCCGACGACGACGACGCGACCGAAGCGCGGGCTGCTCATGCGGACTCCTCGGAGGCTGGCGCGGCGGCGGCCTTGGCGGCGCGTCGCGCGAGGAAGCGATCCATCCGCTCGAATTTACCGGGCGACTCGAAGAGCACCGCCTGCGCGGTCGACTCTGCGGCGATGGCGTCGGGCCCGCCGGCGGTGACGCGGGCGAGCTGCGCCTTGGTCATCCGGACGGCGAGCGGGTCGTTGCGGGCGATGCGTCGCGCCAGCGCCAGCGCCTCGTCGAGCACGGCGGCGTCCTCGACCACCGCCTCGCAGAGGCCGATGCGCAGGGCTTCGTCGGCGTCGACGATGCGGCCGGTGAAGAGCAGCTCGCGCGCGCGACCGAGCCCGACCAACGCCGGTAGGCGGTAGGTGCCACCGGCGCCCGCGATGATGCCCAGGCCCACCTCGGGCTGGCCGAAGCGCGCCGAGCGACCGGCGACGCGGAGATCGCAGGCGATGGCGAGCTCGCAGCCGCCGCCGAGGGCGAAGCCCCGCACTGCCGCGACTGTCGGCATCGGCAGCCGCGCGATGCGGTCGAACAGGCGGCTGTTGATGGCGGCCAGCGCGTCGGGCGCGCGACGCTCGCGCAACTCGGCGATGTCCGCACCGGCCACGAAGGCCCGCTCACCGGCGCCGGTGAGCACCACGGCGGCGGGCGGCTCGGCCTCGAGCGCCGCGCAGAGGGCGTGCAACGCCTCGACCATCGCGCGGTCGAGCGCGTTCATCTTCTCGGGCCTGTCCAGCGTGACGATCGCGACGTCGCCGTCGCGCTCGAGCCGGACCAACGGCCGCTCGGCGTGGTCGTGGGGCTCAGGCAAAGCGCACGTACTCGAACTCGAAGGGCTGGCCGTTGATGCCGCGACGCGGCGGCGCGATCCAGTTCGCGATCTTGCCGGGCTCGTGGCAGGGCTGCATCAGGCTGCGGACGTAGGCCTTGTCCGCTTCCGAGGGCAGCCAGCCCGCGATTTTGGCGTCGAACTCGGCCTCGGAGATGAGGTTGCCCTCGAGATCGAAGTGGTTCCCGGAGTACAGGCCCTGCCGACGATGGAAGCGGCGGTTCGGCAGCTTGAGCTCGAAGTCGACGCCGTAGTCGGCGATCGCCTTGTTCCAGCGGCGGATGGCGTTCCCGCACTCGTCGATGTAGCCGTCGCGCAGCTCCTCGTTCATCGCGTTGCGCAGGGCGACGTCCTCGTCGGCCAGGCGGCCGTCCTTGACCGTGACCAGCGTCTTCCACTGGCCCAGCGCGGTGTGCTCGTCGTAGCGCTTGGCCTCGCCGAAGCGGCCCTTCAGGCCGTGCGCGAAGTAGTCCGCCGCGTTGGTCGAGACCTCCGAGCCGAAGAGATCGAGGCAGTACGAGAACCAGAAGTTGATGAAGCGCTGAATGGTCGGCAGGTCGATGCCGCCGAGCGCGCGGGCGTCGCCGTTCGGGTCTTGCGCCGTCAACTCCGCGCCGCGGCGGATGATGCGCTCCAGGCCCGTATCGCCGACGAACATGTGGTGCGCCTCTTCGGTCAGCATGAACCGGCAGGTGCGGGCCAGCGGATCGAAGGCGCTCTCGGCGAGGCTGGCGAGCTGGTACTTGCCGTCGCGGTCCGCGAACATCGTGAAGCAGAAGAACGAGAGCCAATCGTCGCAGGGCTGGTTGAACGCATCGAGGATGCGAGGCTTGTCGACGTCGCCCGAACGGCGCGCGAGCAGCTCGTCGGCCTCTTCGCGGCCCTCTTTGCCGAAGTACGAGTGCAGCAGGTAGACCATCGCCCAGAGGTGGCGGCCCTCCTCGACGTTGACCTGGAAGAGGTTGCGCAAATCGTAGAGCGAGGGCGCGGTCTCGCCGAGGCGGCGCTGCTGCTCGACGCTGGCGGGCTCGGTGTCGCCCTGCGTGACGATGATGCGGCGGAGCAGCGTGCGGTACTCGCCCGGCACTTCGTTCCACGCCGGCTCACCCATGTGGTCGCCGAAGTGGATCTTGCGGTCGGGCTCGGGCTCGGCGAGGAAGATGCCCCAGCGGTAATCGGGCATCTTGACGTAGTCGAAGTGCGCCCAGCCCGCCTGGTCGGCCGAGATCGCGGTGCGCAAGTAGACGTCCGAGGTCTGGTAGCCCTCGGGGCCCATGTCCTGCCACCACGAGA
This sequence comes from Pseudomonadota bacterium, assembly GCA_041163625.1. Classification (GTDB taxonomy): domain Bacteria; phylum Myxococcota_A; class UBA9042; order UBA9042; family UBA9042; genus JACKFC01. The sequence goes on from JBEARB010000191.1 coordinate 13,052, forward strand.
GGTAGTCGGGCTGCCAGCGCTCGAGCGCGCGCTGCAGGCGGCGGTCGTCGCCGAGGTTGACGTTGTTCGGAATGCGGCTCTGGTAATCGATGGCGCCCATATTCGCTCCTGGGGGGCGCGCCGATCGGGGCACACCCTACATACGAGTGGGATGAGGCTAGGCCTCGCTCAGGTCCGTTTCCAGTCGAAAATTGCAGGTTCGGGCTGGCCGTACATGACCAGCGCGCCGCGCTCGCCGACGGCGTTCGGGCGCTGGAAGATCCAGTTCTGCCACGCGGTCAATCGACCGAAAACCTTGGTGTCGCAGGTCTCACCGCCGGCGAAGCGGAGGTTCTGCTCCATGCCGGTCAGCGCGTCGGGGCTGAGCGAGACGCGCTCCTCGATCTCGATGCGGACCTCGTCTTCCCAATCGAGATCGTCGGGCGCGCGGGTGACCAAGCCGGTCTCCTCGGCGTCGGCGGGCTCGATCGCCTCGCCGATCCGGTCCTGCAACTCCTCGAGCACCTCGGGTGTGCCGAGGAATCGGGTCTGCAGGCGGGTGTTACCGTTCCAGCCCGGGTAGGTGCCGAAGTTCACTGTGTGCAGCCAGACGGCGTTGTCCTGGTCGGGGTCGTCGAGCATGTAGCTGCGATCGGCCGCGAGCACGAGCTCGTAGAGCGTGCCGGCGAAGCAGCTGCCCGGCTCGACGATGGCGAATATCGAGCGCGCCATATTGTCCAGGCGTCGCAACACACGGCCCTGATGCAGCTGCACCTCGCGGGCGAGCCACGAGCCGCCCTCGCGCAGCGACGAGATCGCGTCGTCCCAGGCCACGACCTGGGCCGCGTCGCCCTCGGTCTTGAGCAGCAGCAGGCCGTCGGTCGGATGGTTGAAGCGCAGGTCGAGCAGCGCGTGGTCGAGCTGCCGGAACGCCGCGAGCGCCCAGCTGCCGTCGCCGGCGGCGTGCAGGGCGGCGTGGTCCTGCGGCGGCGCGGCGTCGGGGCCGCGCATCGTCAGCGTCGCGGTGCGGGCGGCGTGGTCGATCGTCAGCGTGACGTAGCCGTAGCTCCAGGCCTCGACGTCGCCCTCGCGGCCGCCCTCGCGGACGATGCGGGAGAGCGCGATGCCCTGCTCGCTGCCCTGCCCGCCGCGCGCCGAGGCGATGGCCGCGGCGCGGGCGGCGATGCCCTCGTCCCATTTGCTGCGGGCGAAGCCGCCGTCGACCAAGCCCATCCGGCGCGCGTCCTTGAGGCGGAAGCCCTCGGCCTTGGTGCAGAAGAGATCGGCCAAGTCGCGGCGCACGCGGCGCTTGTCGACCAGGCGCGTCAAGCCGCCGGTGCCGGGCAGCACGCCGAGCAGCGGCACCTCCGGCAGCGAGACCGACGAGGAGCCGTCGTCGATGAGCAAGATCTCGTCGCAGGCCAGGGCGAGCTCGTAGCCGCCGCCGGCGCAAGCGCCGTTGACCGCGGCCACGCTGCCGACGCCGCTCTGCGCCGAGAGCTCCTCGATCTCGCAGCGCGTCTCGTTGGTGAACTTGCAGAAGTTGACCTTGAAGCCGTGCGCGCTGCCCGCGAGCATGCGGATATTCGCGCCGGCGCAGAACACGCGCGCCAGGCCCGAGGTCACCACCAGCGCGCGCACCTCGGGGTGCTCGAAGCGCAGGCGCCGGATCGCGTCGGCGAGCTCGAGGTCGACGCCCAAATCGTACGAGTTGAGCTTGAGCTCGTAGCCGGGGCGCAGACCGCCGTCGAGCTCGACCGAGAGGGTCAGCGTCGCGATGGCGCCGTCGATGTCGAGGCTCCAATGGCGGTAGCTCGCCGGCTCGCGGTGGAAGTCGATCGGCCCGTATTCTTCGGTCGTCTCGGCCATGCAGTCCTCGTGCTTTGGGGTCGAGCGGGCCGGGGCCCGCGGGGGCCGGGACGCTAGCATGCGAGCCCGCGACGCGGAAGACTTTGTGGCACGCTCCGCGGTCGCCCGCGCGGGCGCGACGTCCCCCTCGAGGTCCGGGCCGACTGCCGGCCCCAGCGAGGCCGACGTCGACAAGTCCTGCGGCGGCGGCGCGCCCGGCAATCCGACGGGCTGGCGCTGCGGCGTCAACCGCGGCCCGTTCGGTTGGTCGCGCGCTCGGCCTCCGCGTGGCCGGCTGTCAGCGCCGCCACGAACGCCGTCGCCGGTGCCGTCGCCACGTCGAGCGGCGCGCCACGCTGCACGGCCTGCCCGCCTTCGAGCACCAGCACTTCGGACGCCAAGGCGGCGACCTCGGTCCAATCGTGGCTGACGAGCAGCAGCGGTCGCGGACGGCGTTGCCAAGCGTCCCGCACACGCTCGCGGACCTCGGCGCGCGCGGCCGAATCGATGGCCGAGAGCGCCTCGTCGAGCAGGAGCACCTGCGGCTGCACGGCGAACGCCCGTGCCAAGGCGAGGCGTTGGCGCTCGCCGCCCGAGAGCGTCGCCGGCGCGCGGTCGGCCAGCGCGTGCAGCGAAAACGCCTCGAGCGCCTCGGCGATGCGTGCGGCGCGCTCACCGGCGGGGACGCCCGCCAAGCCGAGCGCGACCGCCAGCTGCGCGCGCACCGAGCGCCCGGGCAGCAGCGGCGCCCCCTGCGGCACCCAACCGACGCGGCGTTGTTCGGGAAGTCGATCGATGCCCGCCGCGCTGTCGAGCCAGATCTCCGGCCCGGCAGCGCCCTCGGACGGCGCGAGCGCGATGCGCCCCTCCGCGCCCGGCAGCCCGCCGAGCAGCGCGCGCAGCAGGCTCGACTTGCCGGCGCCGTTCGGTCCGACGACGGCGACGATGGCGTCCTCCGCCTCGAAGGCGACGTCGAGCGCCAAGGCTCCCACGCGCGCCTGCAGCGCCACTTGCAGCGTCATCGCGACGACCTCACGACGCCGGCGACCACGCCGCTGCGCTGCAGCCAACGCACCGCCAGCAGCAGGCCGAGCGCGAACGCACAGAGCACGACGGCGAGCGCGCGCGCCGCCCCGAGGTCGCGGTCGAGCGCGCTGTAGATCGCCAGCGGCAAGGTCTGCGTCCGGCCGCTGATATTGCCGGCGAACATCAGCGTCGCGCCGAATTCGCCGAGCGCCCGGGCCCAGGCCAACGCCGCGCCAGCCGCCAACCCGGGCGCCGCCAGTGGGATCGCGACCCGCAGCAGGAGCGACGCGCTGCCGGCGCCGAGGCTGCGCGCGAGCAGGACGACGTCCGGATCGAGCGCGCGGAAGGCGGCGGCCGCGCCGAGCACGTAGAAGGGCGCCGCGACGAAGACCTCGGCGATCACCACCGCCGGCGTCGAGAGCGAGACCGAGACGCCGACCGACGCCAACGCCGCCCCGAGCAGCCCTTGCCGACCGAAGGCGAGCAACAGCGCGATGCCGGCGACCGAGGGCGGCACCACGACCGGCAGCTGCACCAGGGTCTCGGCCAACCGCCACGGCCCCGCGCCGCCGCGCTGCGCCAAGATCCAGGCCAGCGGCGTGCCGAGCACGACGATGCAGAGCAGCGCGACCGAGGCGGTCCATAGGCTCAGGCGCAGCGCCGGCCAGACCAGCGGGCTGCGCAATCCCTCGAGCAGCTCGCTCGGGCTCGTCGAGAGCACCAACGCCGCCAAGGGCAGTAGCAGCCAACCGAGCAAGGCCAGGCCCAGCGCCGCGAGCAATCGACCGGACCAGCCGCCAGCCGCGGCGCGCGAGCTCATCGTGCCCCCTCGGGGGGGAGCGCGAAGCCGGCGCGATGCAGGCGAGAGCGTCCGGGCTCGCCGAGCACCGTCTCGATGAAGGCCTGCGCGAGCGCAGGCGAGGAGCCCCCCGTGACGCGCGCGATCGGATAGCGGATCGCCGGCTGCAGCGCGTCTGGCACGGCGAGGGTCGGCAGCGCGTCGCGGGCGGCGGCGACGTCGGTGCGATAGACCACGCCGGCGTCGACCTCGCCGAGCCGGACGCGGGTGAGCACGCGACGTACGTCGGCCTCCTCGGCGACGACGCGCGCGAGCACGCGGGTGCCGAAGTCGTCGGGCAGACCTGCACCGGCGGCGGCGTCGAGCATCGCGCGGGTGTAGCGCCCGACCGGCACGTCGGGTCCGCCGATGGCGAGGCGCGCCAGGGTCGGCAGCTGCGAGAACGTCGCCATCGCGGGCTTCGAGCCGGGTGCCAGCACCACGACCAGCGCGTTGCTCGCGAACGTCCGTGGCGCTTCGATGCGGCCTGCCGCGTGCAGCGCGTCCAGGTGACGCTCACTGGCACCGGCGAGCACGTCGGCGGGCGCGCCGAGCTCGATCTGCCGACGCAGCTGTTGGGTACCGGCGCTGTGCACGACGACGTGCACGCCCGGATGCTCGGCTTCGAACGCGGCCGCCAGATCTTCGAAGACCTCGCGCAACGAGGCGGCCGCGAAGACCGTCAGCTCGCGTTCGGCGTCGTCGTGTCGTTGGCAGCCGAGGAGCGACAGCAGCGCGAGCCCGAGCCAGGCCCAGCGGCCCCGGCGCGACACCTCAACCCTCGCCATCGACGACGCCGACGATGCGGCGACAATGCGCCCGCATCGCCTCGCGCAGCCCGTCGGCCAGCGCGCGACGCTGCTCTTCGGTCAGCGCCGCGCCGTGCTGCTCGAACAGGGCAGGCATCCTCGTCCACGCGAGCTCGTCGTAGCCGTCCCAGACCGCGCGCAGCAGCGGCCCGGCCTCGCGCTTGCGGTGCACGCTGCGATGCTCGGCGACGGCGTCTTCGACCAAGGCGAGTACGCGCGCCAACTCGGCCGGTTCGGCGGTTTCGCCGTGGCGGACGAGCAGCTCGTCCAGGCCGACGACGCGCCATTGCGCCGGGCTCGCGGGCCGCTCGACCTGATTGGGCGCGCCGAGGTCGACGAGCAGCAACGGTCGGTCGGAGGCGCGTCCCTCGACCGCCGGCTGCAGGGCGTCGGCGCCGAGGATCGGCGTCCGCGCGCCGGTGGCGACGATGACGACGTCGGCCTGCGGCAGCAGCGCCGGCAGCGTCTCGAGCGCGCGCCAGGCGCCGTCGTGCGCGGCGTCGATGGTGCGGTTGACCCGCACGACGTGCCAGCCACGCTCGCGTTCGCAGAGCGCGGCGGCCTTGCGACCGATCTCGCCCATGCCGACGACGAGGACCGAGGCGCCGTCACGACCGCCGAGGTGCGCGCGCGCCGCTTCCCAGGCGAGGCCGTGGACGCCGCGGGCGTGGGCGCGGAAGGCGGTGCCGCGCTCGACGGCGCGCACGACCCGGCCGAGCGTGGTCTGCAAGGCGTTCAGGCCGGGCGTCGAGAGGCCGGCGTCGCGCGCTTCGTCCATGGCGCGGTTGAGCTGGCCGGCGATCTCGCGTTCGCCGACGACGAAGCTCTCCAGACCGACGACGACGTGGGCGAGGTGGCGCACGGCCTCTTCGCCGACGGCGACGTAGGGCGTCGGCAGCGGCGGCGGCATCCCCGCGGTCCGCCACTGCGCCATCATCGCGGCGCGCGCGAGGTCGGCGGCCCAGCGGGGATCGGGCGCGTCGATCAGCCACTCGACGCGGTTGCACGTCTCGAGCACGCAGAGGCCGGTCGCGCCGGCCGAGCGGCGCAAGCGATCGAGCAGCTCCCGGCGCGCGTCGCGGTCGAGCAGCACGGCGTTGCGCCACGCGGTGCTCGCGACCCGGAAATCGCAGCCGACCACGGCGACGGGCAGCTCGCCCAGGCGGGGCTGCGGTGTGTGCTCGTGCTCGCTCATGCGGCGGCCTCCGCAGCGGCGGCGAGCAAGGCGTCGGCGATGTGCAGGCCGCTGCCGGCGGCGTCGTCGATGGAGACGCCGTCGCAGGCGGCGCCGGCGATCCACACGCCCGGCAGCGCCGAGGCCAGCGCCTGCCGCGCCTGCGCCACCCGCGCGCGATGACCCACCACGTATTGCGGAATCGCGGCGCGCCAGCGGGTCACCCGACGCAGCGTCGGCGTCGTATCGACGGCGGCACCGAAGACGTCGCGGCGGCCCTGCAGCGCCAGCTCCACCAGCGCGTCGTCGTCCAGCTCGACGACCTCGGGATCGGTGACGCCGCCGAGGAAGACGGCGTAGAGCGCCGCGCCATCGGGCGCACGGCCGGCGAAGAGCGACGAGGGCACCAACACGCCGAGCGCGCGCACGGATTCGCCACGGGCGACGAGCGCACCGAAGCCGGGCGGCGCCGCGCCGTCGGGGTCGGGGCCACCGAGGTGCACGACCGCGACCGGCGCCACCGGCGTCTCGCCCAGCGCCTCGGCCGCGGCCGGCGCCGGCGTACGCAGCAGCGCCGCGGTCTGGTCGAGCGGCGTGGCGAGCACGACCGCTGCGGCGCGCAGCGTCTCGCTGCCGTCCGGGCCTTGCAGCTCGAGCACGACGCCGCCGCCGTCCTGCGCCAGCGCGTGCACGTTCACGCCGAGGCGTAGCCGCTCACCGAGCGCCGTCGCGAGCGCGCGTGGCAGGACCTCGAGCCCGTCGGCGAAATTCCACAGTCCCTTGCGGCCGGCGCCGACGCCGCGCTCGGCGGCGCGCTGCTTGCGCATCGCGAACGCGCCGCGGATCAGCCCACCGCCCTCGGCCTCGAGCCGCCACATCTTCGGGAAGGCGTCGTAGGCGCCGAGCTGATGCGGGTCGCCGGCGTACACGCCGCCGGTGAACGGCGCGATGACGGCATCGGCAAAGCCGGCGCCGCAGCGGCGGGCGACGAAATCCCAGAGCGTCTCGTCCTGCCGCGGGGCGGGCGGCACGAAGACCTCGCGCGCCACGCGCAGCCGCGCCGACCAGGGCAGCCAATCGCCGCCGAGCGCCGAGAGCGGGCCCGAGGGCAGCTGCCGCGTCTTGCCGTCGCGATGGATCCAGCGATGGCCGGGCGGCAGGCCCGGCACGAGCGCGCTGTCGAGCCCGAGCGCGTCGACCAGCCCCCAGAGGTGCCGCGCGCTGCCGAGGAAGCTGTTCGGGCCGAGCTCGCAGAGGAAGCCGTCGTCGCTGCGGACGCTGCCGATCTTGCCGCCCGCGCGGTCCGAGGCCTCGAGCACGAGCACGTCGCGCCCGGCCGCCGCGAGTCGATGCGCCGCGGCGAGCCCGGCGATGCCGGCCCCGACGACGACGACGTCCGCGTGCGCTCGCACGCCCTACCCCGCGAGCCCCTGCACGGCGCCGACGAACGCGCCGACGCCGTCGAGCGGCGCCTGCGGCCAGACGCCGTGCCCGAGGTTGAAGACGTGGCCGGTGCGACCGCCGACCGCGTCGTGGATCTCGCGCACGCGGCGGGCGATGACCTCGTGCGGCGCGAAGAGCTCGGCCGGATCGAGGTTGCCCTGCACCGCGATGCCCTTGGCGGCGGCCTTGCCGACGACCTCGGCGACGTCGACGCGCCAGTCCATGCCGATGGCGGTGGGGTTGGCCTCGAGCGTGGCGTCGGTGAGGTGGCCGGGATGCCGCGCGAAGAGCACGACCGGCACGCCGCGCGCGTGCATCGCCTCGATGATGCGCACCGTGCTCGGCAGCACCACGCGGCGGTAGTCGGCCGCGTGCAGCTCGCCGGCCCAGGTATCGAAGACCTGCACCGCGTCGGCACCGGCCTCGACCTGCAGCAGCAGCAGGTCGATGACGACGTCGGCGAGGCGGTCGAGCAGCCGCGCGAGCACGTCGGGCTGCTGCCAGAGCAACGCGCGTAAGATCGCGAACGATTTGCTGCCGGCGCCCTCGACCATATAGGCCGCGAGCGTCCACGGCGCGCCCGCGAAGCCGAGCAGCGCGCGGTCCGGGCCGAGTCCCTCGCGGCACAGGCGCATCGCGTCGGCGACGTAGGCGAGCGAGACGCCGACGTCGGGCTGCCGCAGCGCGTCGACGTCCGCGGCGCTGCGCACCACCGGCTCGACCTGCGGACCGCCGCCCGGGAAGGTCACCTCGAGGCCCATCGCCTCGGGCACCGTGAGGATGTCCGAGAACAGGATGGCGGCGTCGAAGCCGTAGCGGCGGATCGGCTGCAACGTGACCTCACACGCCAACTCGGGCGTGCGGACCATGTCCATGAACGTGCGGCCTTCGCGGGTCGCGCGGTACTCGGGCAGGTAGCGACCGGCCTGGCGCATCATCCACACCGGCGGGCGGTCGACGGGCTGGCTGGCGAGCGCGGCGCGCATCCTCGCGCGCGGCGTCATCGGCGTCGTCATGGCTTAGGGCTCCTCTTTGTCCGGGAAGGGCGAGACCCAGCACTGACGCAGGCAGAACTGCCCCTGGCTGTTGCCGTCCTGATCCTTGATGTCCTGGCAATTGTAGCCCTGCGGGCAGGGGCCCGAGGCCGCGGTCGAGCAGACCAGACCGCAGAAATCGCCGACCTTGTTGCCGTCTTCGTCCTGGAACGAGAAGCATTTGTTCGGCTTGCCGCCGCACGCGGTGACGTTCTCGTCCTGCGCGTCGCAGGTGCCGCAGTAGGGGCCCTCGGCGGCCTTGCACTTGCCGGTCTCCGGCACGCAGACCTCGCCGAAGCTGCACTCCCAGTTCTCCTTGCAGCCCTTGTCGAGACACGCGTTGTTCTCGCACTTCTTGCCGAATTCCTTGCAGTCGAAGTCGGTTTTGCAGCCCGGCTGGCATTTGTGCGTGCCGGGGTCGCAGTAGGTCGCCTTCTCGGGGCAATCCGCCGGTCCGAGGCAGCCGCCCGGGATCTTGCAGCGGTCACCGTCGCAGACCGCCTCGGCCGAGAGCTGCTTGCACTCGGCGTCGGTGGTGCAGGGATCGACGCAGCGGAAGAGCGCGCAGACCTTGCTGCCGGGGCATTCCTCGTCGGCGCCGCAGCCCTTGAGGCAGGTGCCGTAGTCGGGGTTGCAGATGGTGGTGAAGGGGCAGTCCGCGTCGGTCTTGCAGGCGCCGGCGACCGGGCCGCACGAGCCGACCTTCGGCACGCATTGCAGCTCCTTCGCACCCGGGGCGCCCTTGCAGGCGTAGCCCTTCGGGCAGCCGGCGTCCGAGAGGCAGACCAGACCGCAGAACGTGCCGCCCGAGAGGTAGGGGATGCAGGCCGAACCGAGGTCGGCCTTCTCGCATTGCGCGTTGCTCTGGCAGGGCTCGCAGAGCTTGCGCGGCGTCTTGCACTTGCGCTCGCAGGGGTCGCAGTACTGCTCGGAGCCGCATTCGCTGGCCGCGTCGCACTCGCCCTTGCCCTCGGCGACGCATTCCTGCGCCTCGATCGACTTGCCGCCGGCGCCGTCGGCCGAGACGCCGTCGGAACCGGTCGCGGTATCGCCGCCGGTGGTGGTGTCGCTGCCGCCGCCACCGCCGCCGCCGGTGCCGTCGGGCAGGCCGATGCCGTTGCCGCCACCGCCAGAGGTCGTGCCGTTGCTGCAGCCGGCGACGGCCAGCAGGGCCACGACCACAGTGCCGAGCAGCCGCGTCGTGCCGACGTTCGAGCGGGCAGGCAGGTCGATGCGGGGCGGGTTCATCGGGCCTCCTCGGCGCGTCGGGGCCGAGCGGGGCCGAAGACGCGGGGCGAAGCTAGGACTGCCGTCCTAGGGGTGGATGCGCATCGCGTAGACGGTGCCGTCGTTGGCGATGGCCCAGATCGCCTCGCCGACCACGGTGGGCGCGGCGGCGAAGCCGTAGGGATCGGTCAGTCGCGCCCGCGTGCCGAGGTCCGAGCGGCGCACGAGCGTGATACCGCTGCCGGTCGGCACCAGCAGGCCCGCCGGATGCAGCGCGATGGCGCCGGTCGGCTCGCTGGCCATGCGACGGGCGGCGACCGGCTCGCCGTCGCGCCAGCGCAGCACCCAGAGCGCGTGGCTGCCGTCGATAGTGTAGCAGCGCTCGCCCTCGACCACGGGCGTCGAGTAGCCCTCGCCGGGGCGATGCCAGCGTTGGTCGCCGTCGGCGAGGCGCAGCGCGTACAAGCCGGCGCGATGGCTGGCCGCGAGGACCATCTCCTGCCCCGCCGGGCCGACCAGCACGGGCGTGGTGTCGACGTCGGGCTGCCCCTCGCGCGAGCCCGAAAGATCGCGCGACCAGACCACGCCGCCGTCGCGCGCCGAGACGACGACGAGTTGCCCGTCGGACGCGCCGGCGACGACGAGGTCGCCGCGCACGGTCGGCGCACCGTTGCCCTCGGCGAGGAATTCGCGGCCCGACTGCATCCGGCGCCGCCATTGCACCCGACCGGTATCGGGCGCGAGCGCGTAGAGCGTGCCGGATTCGGCGCTGAGGAAGAGGTGCTCGGCGTCCGAACGGAGCCCGGCGCGCACGGCGACGTCGAGCTCCACGGCTTCCTTCCAGAGCGGCAAGCCGCTGTTGCGGTCGTAGGCCTGCAAGGCGCCGCCGGTGTCGACGGCCCAGACGCGCCCCTGCCGCTCGAGCGGCGTGG
>JBEARB010000192.1:0-10560 GCA_041163625.1 Pseudomonadota bacterium
CCGGGGAAGAAGAGCGAGTGGAAGCCCCGCTCGATCAGCACCTCGGAGTAGCACTTGAGCACGCGCTTGTAGATGCCGTGCTGCAGCCTTCGGTCGACCTTGTAGGCGCCGAGGTTGTGCATGAAGAAGCTGGTCAGCGGATTGGTGAAGAGGTTCTTGCCCGCGCCGTAGGTGACGGGCGGGAGGCCGGCCTCTTCGAGCGCCCAGCCGACGACGATCGAGTCGAGGTTGGAGGAGTGCGTCGGCACCACGACCAAGGTGCCGATCTCGGCGAGCGCACGCAGGTGCGGGATGGCACCTTCGAGGATGATCCGCTCGCTGAGCTTGCGCCAGCTGCCGACCAGGTTCTCGGGGCTCGCGGCGTTGAACAGCGCCGAGAGGCCGACGGGCAGCACCTTGGTCGCGAAGCGATAGACCGAGGGCGTGAACTTGCCGGCGACGTCTTCGGCGTAGGCGCGGACGAGCTCGCGCAACACGCGGACCCGCTGCGCGTCGTCGCCGCGCGAGAGGGTGCGGGCGAGGTCCTGCCAGAACTCGTACGGCCGCAGGTCGAGCTTGCTGCTGCCCTTCTCGAGCCGCTTCATCTCGAGGAACGCGGCCTCGTTGAGCACGTATTCGAGGCCGTTCTCGGGGTTGGCGCGGCCGGCAAGCGCCGTCTCGGCCACCACGCGCTCGACGACGTCGCGGATGATCGCCTCGCGCTCCTCCATGAAGTGGAAGATCCTCGCGTTGCGGTTGGCGAACATCGGCCCTCCTCGATGCCACGGCCGACGCAGTGCGCGGACCCTGGCGCTGGACGCTGCCCCGACGGCAACCTAGCGGCCGGCGCGGATCGGGCTGTCTGCGGACGCGTCGACAGCGCCGAAATGGCGGCGCTCGACCTGCTCGTAGTAGTCGATGACCTGACGCACGTAGGCGCGCTTCTCCTTGTAGGTCCCGGCAAAGAAGCTGCGCTTGAAGCCGTAGATCGCGATCGACTTCATGTCGTGCTTGGTCAGCCCGAGGTGCTGGGCGGCGAGCAGGTATTCGTTGGTCACGGTGGTGTTGCTGACGGTGCGGTTGTCCGTGCAGAGCGTGGTCGAGACGCGCGCCTCGCGCAGCTTGCGGAAGCTGTGGTCCGAGAGCGTCTTCATGTTCGGGTTGGTCTGCAGGTTCGAGGTCAGGCAGATCTCCAAGGTGATCCGGCGATCGCTGATGAACTCGCCGAGGCGACGGACGTAGTCCTCGCGGTCCTCGATGCCCGAGTCGTCGTTGATGGCGTCCGGGTCGAGCAGGTAGGTGCCGTGGCCGATGCGGTCGGCGTAGAGATCGGTGACCGCCTGGAAGATCGACTCGGGACCATAGGCCTCGCCCGCATGCACCGTCTTCTTCATGAAGTTCTTGTGCACGAACTCGAACGCATCGCGGTGATCACCGGCCGGATAGCCGGCCTCTTCGCCGGCGAGATCGAAGCCGACCACCGGCAGGCCGTACTCGTCGCGGGCGAGGATCGCCGCCCGCGCGAGCTCCATCGAAGCCATGCGATAGACCTCCTTGGGCGGGGCGTAGCGGTGAGCGTGGATGAAGTTCGCGAAATACTCGGAGAAACCGGCGGTGAACTTGCGCATCGCCGAGACGATGATGCCGTAGTGGAAGGGCGGCTCGGCGCCACTCGCGACCTCGGGGCGGCGGTTGAATTCGTCCTCGGCGCGCTTCATGCCACGCGAGACCGCCTTGAGGACCATCACTGCGTTCATGTGCTCGTGGACGTGCAACTGCGGCGCGAAGCGGACCTCGACGTAGCGCACGCCCTCTTTCTGGTTGTCGATGGCCAACTCGTAGCCGGCACGCTCGAGCGCCACCTCGCTCTGCAGAACGGCGCAGAGGTAGGCGAAACCGTGCAGGTATTCGCCGAGGTTGTTGTAGCGATCCTTGAAGACCAGCTCGCGCAGCCCCTCCTCGGTGTAGCTCGGCAGCTTGACGTTGTACTCGCGCGCGAGGTCGATCAGCGTCGCGATGCGGACCGACCCGTCGAGGTGGACGTGCAGGTCGGTCTTGGGCAATTCGCGGACGAACGCCTCGGTGATGGTCTCGTTGCCGCCGTTCGCGGTGGGTGCGCTGTTCGCCATGCTGGCCTCGTCGTGGTCGGGCGCCTCCGTCGGCGCGCCGCGATGCTACGGCCCCGGGTGGGACCGGTCAAAGGGCGAGCGAGGCATTGCACCGGGCGAGCGGCAGGCTGGACGGCCTCCCCCGGCGGACCGTACCATCGACGTATGAATCGGACCTATCGCGACACGCTACGCCCCGCCCTTTCGCTCACTCGGTCGACCCTCTCGCGCCGCACACGTCGCGGCACACGTCGCCGCCTCGGCGCCGGCGCGCTCGGCTTGCTCTGCGCGTTCGTGCTCGGAGGCTGCGGCAGCGAGGCAGATGGCGACGGCAACGACAGCGGCAAGACGGCGGCCACGCTGCATCCGGGCCCCTGCAAGACCGCGCTGGTGCGAGCCAACGGCGACCGGGTCGAAGACTTCTTCCTCTGGACCTGGGACGCCAACGGCCGATTGAAGCAGCAGCAGCGCCTGGACGCCGCCGTCTCGACGGAATTCCCGGGCTGGACGCTCTCGCAGACGTGGTCGGCGGACGGCAAGCTCGAGCACGAAGTGCTGACCACCAACGAACAGGGGCGACGCAACCACGATTGGACGTGGACCTACGGCAGCGACGGCAAGGCCGCGACCCGCGTCGGCACGCAGGACGGCTACGGCACCGAGAGTTGCGTCTTCGAATACAGCACCGTCCCGAGCCAACCGGACGATTTCTCGCTGATCTGCGATTTCTCCTACGATACCTACGACAAAGAGGGCAATCGTACCGGCACCGTGACGGGCAAGTACGGTGAACACCACGAATGGAAGGATATCGGGGAAGGTCTGAAGTTCGAGCGCGTGACGCTGGACGACGCCGCCGGCGGCACGCCGAGCAACGAAAGGACGCGCTACTTCGACGCGGCGGGCCGGCTCGAACGCATCGAGACCGACAGCGCGCTCGCCGGATACGCCGACCATATCGAGCGCTTCACCTACGACGCGGAGGACCGCGTCGCCACCCGCACCGTCGACGAGGGCGGCGAAGGGACCGACGACCTGCGCGAAACGCGGACCTACGACGCGGCCGGAAACTTGGTCGAGCAGGCGTTCGACGTCGGCAAGGCCGGCGCCGGGGTCGACGGCACGGACGACTACCGCTGGGTGCACGCCTTCGACTGCTGGTAGGCGCTACTGGCCGACGAACAAGGCGCGCTCGCGGCGGAGCTGGCGCGCAGTACCCCAGACCCCGAGCAGGCCGAGCGCGAGCGACCCCAGACCGGCGACGACGATCGCCCAGACGGCCGGCAGCTCGCCGCGCAACACCTGCAAGGTGACCAGGTGCTGGCCGAGCGAGGGGATGGGCAGCATCCACGCCGCCTCTTCGAGTTCCCACGCGCTGCCCATCAGGCCCGGCAACATCGGCACGAAGAGCAGGAACGACAGCCAGGTCTGCGCCTCTTTGAACGAGCGCGCGAAGCTCGCGGCCCAGAGCAACAAGCCGCCGGCCATCGGCGCGGTCGGCAGCAGCACCGCAGCGAGGAGCGCGACCTCGCCGGCGCCGATGTGCAAGGAGATGCCGATCGCCTCGGTCGGTAGCAGCGGCAGCGTTGCCGCCGTCAGCCCCAGCGTCAGTAGACCGGCGGTGGCGCTCGCGGCGGTCGCGACGCCCCATTTGCCGAAGGCGAAGACCCACGTCGGGGCGGGATGCAGCAGCAGCGGCTCGAGGCTGCCGCGCTCGCGCTCGCCGGCGGTGGCGTCGATGGCGATCTGCATCGCGCCGACGAAGGCGGCGAGCAACGTGAACATCGGCAGCAAATGGAGCAGCGCCGCCGCGTGCTGAACCGGCGTCGCGTGGTCCCGTTGCTCCACCATCACCGGCATGAGGACCTCCGGATGGACTCCGCGGGCGACAGCGCGGCCGAGCGCCAAGCGCTGCCCCCAAGTTTGCACCAGCGCCGCGACCCGCCCGGCGACGCGGGCGGCGCGCGGCTTGGAGAAATCCGCCTCGACCACGAGCCGGCTGGGTCGGTGGGCGGCCAAGGCGTCGGCGTGGTCGTCCGGGATGCGCAGCAACACCTCGCGCTCGCCGGCAGCCAGCGCCGCGTCGGCGACGGCGGCCTCCGAGCCTACGACCGTGACGCCGTGCGCGCCGAGGAACCCGACCAGCTCGGGCGCACGCTCGGCCCCGACGACCGACACCGGCGCCTCTCGCGTCTGCTGTACGTTGCGCGAGACGCCGGTGAACAACAGCCCGACCAGCGCGGGGCCCAGCAACGGGTAGAGCAGCGCCGAGGCCATCGCGCGACGGTCCCGCACGGCTTCGAGCAGCTCCTTGCGAAAGACCGCGGCGACCTGCCGGCGACGCGAGGGCGTGCTCATCGGTCCGCCTCCCGGACCGCCGCGACGAATGCGTCCTCGAGCGAGTCGACACCATGGCGCTCGCGCAGCGCGGGCAGCGGCCCGGCGAAGACCGTCCGGCCTGCGACGACGATGGAGACGTCGTCGGCGACCTCGGCGACCTCGGCCATCAGGTGGCTCGAGAGCACGACCGAGCGGCCCTCGTCGCGGAAGGCCCGCAACAGCCGGCGCATCGCGCGCACGGCGTCGACATCGAGGCCGTTCTGAGGCTCGTCGAGCAGCAGGTTCGGAGGGTCGTGGACGAGCGCGCGACCGAGGGCGACTTTCATCCGCTCGCCCTGCGAGAAGCCGGCGACGCGTCGATCGAGCAGGGGCTCGAGCTCGAGTCGGCCCGCGAGCGCCTCGATCCGGGCCTCGAGCGCATCGCCGTCGAGCCCGCACAGCTCCCCCGAGAAGCGCAGGTGCTCCCGAGGGGTGAGCCGAGGATGCAGGCCGCGAGCATCGGGCAACACACCGAGCCGGGCGCGTGCGGCGAGCGGGTCGTCGGCCACTGCGATGCCGTCGACCCGGACCGAGCCCGCTTCCGCGCGCAGCAAGCCGGTGATGATCCGCATCAAGGTCGATTTGCCTGCACCGTTGGGCCCCAGCAGGCCGTGAATCCGGCCCGGCTCGGCACGCATGCTCGCGCCGCGCAGGGCGACGGTCTCGCCAAAGCGACGCGCGATGCCGACGGCCTCGATCATGGCGTGCCTCCGGCGTCGGGCAAGACGAAGGGCGGCCGACGGGTCGGGCGGCCACAGTCGAGGTCCGGGCGGGCGGAGCGCGGCTCCGCGAGGAACTCGGCCATCACGGAGGGTCCGCAGCCGTGACGCCCGGCTCCATGTCCGACACCGGGCAGGACGCGATGCAGCCAGCCGTGGCGCTGCGCGAGGCGCTCGGCGTGTCGTGGTGGCGTCACCGGGTCGAGCGCACCGCTCAGCAGCAGCACCGGCGGCGCGTCCGCGAGCGAGGCGGCGGCAGGCAGTGGCGCGGCGGCCGGCGCCTCGAAGACCGCACATGCGGCGCGGATCTGCGCCACCATCGCGTCTCCGACGAAGCCGACGCGGAGACCGTTCGAGAGCCTCGGGACGTCTTCGGCGCAGGTCACGGCGAGCATCAGACCGGCGTCGGTCGTTCGGTCGGCGCCGTCGACCAAGAGCGCCGTCGCGGTCCACAGCGGCCCGAAGTCGTCGGCCACGGCCCGCGAGACCGCCATCGGCAAGGTCGCGGCGACGTCGGCGTCGTAGAGCAGCGCGCGCAGCGCCAACGCGACGCCCGCACGCGTGACGCGCAGCGAAACGCGCTGCCCGGTCCGCGGGTGACGCGCCACGACCGTCCGCGGTTCGGAGAGGCCGTCGAGCAGCCGTCCGACCGCGACCGAGACGTCTCCGTAGGCCCGAGCGCAGGGCGCCTCGGCCAGACAATCGCGCGCGAGGGTCTGCAGGGCCGCCTGCCCGTCGACGTCGAACGAGTCGAACAGCGGCACCTCGGCCGGCAGCACCCCGTCGAAGATCGCCGCCTCGACGGTGCCGCCGTGCCGCGCGAGGTGCACCAGCCCGAGACGCGTCCCGTACGAGATTCCGTAGAGCGCGACCCTCGACAAGCCGAGCGCACGGCGCACGGCGTCCAGATCGTCGCTGGCCTGTGCCGTGCCGTAGGCCGAGAGCGGCCACGTCACACCGGAACGACAGCGACGCACGGCGTCCGGTGCGAGCGTGTCGGCGAAGACGTCGAGCAGCGCGTCACGACCGGGCTCGGTCAAGCGGCAATCGAGGGGCGCGCTGTGCCCGGTCCCGCGCTGATCGACGAAGACCAAGGCGCGCTGGCGCCGAACCTTGCGCAGCGAGGGCAGCACCGCCGCAGCCACCCGGCTCGCGGCCTGGCCGGGCCCTCCGGCCAAGAAGAACAAGGGCGCCCGCTGGGGGTCGGGCGAGCCCGCGTCGAGCATGGCGACGAAGAGTTCGACCTCCCGATCCGGTGCGGCCGGGCCGGCTGGCACGCGGACGGTGCGGCAGCGGGCCGGCTCGTCCAGCCCGGGAAGCCAACAACGCGCCCACGGGTCCGCGGAGACCGAGGGGGCCGGGCGGCACGCGACGAAGCAGAGCGCCGCCAGCCCGAAGCAGCCGAGCCAGCGGGTGAACCGGAGTGTGCGGGACACGCGCGTCGCCAGGGGAGGGGGCGGCTAGTTGCCCGGACGACCGGGCTGCGGCGCCGGCTGCGCGGGTGCGGCCGGCGGCGTCGGGGCCGGCGGCGCGGGCTCTGCGGCGGGCGCGGGCGGCGGCGGCGGCTTGTGCCAGTCGACGAAACTCGGATTCGGCGTGACCGTGGGTCGCTGCGCCGCACGGACCAGGCCGTTGAGCGTCTTGGCCGGCCAGCCCTTCTGAATCAGGTTGACCAGCCACGAGGGCAACATGCCCTTGGGGTCGGTGTGCACCTCGACGACGAGCTTGGTGCGCTCGCTGCCCGGCACCGCCTCGAAGCGGTAGTAGGTGCTGGTGACCTCACCGCGGACGCAGCAATCGTCGACGCCCTTGCCCTTGTGCTGGACCGATTTGATGCGGGCGATGACGATGCGCTTGGTCGAATCCACCTCGGCCTTGGTGTGCAGCACGTAGTCGCGGTCGCTGACCGGGAACGGCAGCCCGAAGCGGATCCAATAGGTGCGCTCGAGCTTGTTCTTCACCTCGAGCTCGCGATCGTCCTTCCAGCGATCGACCCAATAGCGTCGGGACTTCGAATCGGCAAAGACCGACAGCACCTTGGCGATGTGGACGTCGCGGACCACTTCACCACGGAAGGCCAGCTTCTTGCTGCCCTCGACCTGCTTGCGCCAGACGCGCACGCCGTCGATGGTGCCGACCGACTCCCAGCCGCCGGCAAAGGCCGGAGCCGCCGCCAAGAGGCCGAGCCACAGCACGCAGGCCGCGAAGCGCGGGAACGACGAGAATCTGGTCGAAGATGGACGCTGAATGGCGATGTGCCGCATGAAGCCTCCCGAGGGCGAGTGAACCTCAGCGTACGGCGGCTCGGCAACCGGAGCAAGCCGAGACGCGTCGCGTCCGGCTTCGCTGGGCATGGCTTCTCGGTGGGAGCGCTGCGGCGTCCGCCCCGCGCGGAGCGGGCGGAAGCGTCTAGCGAGCGCGGTAGGTGATGCGGCCGCGCGTCAGATCGTAGGGCGACAGCTCGACGGTCACCTTGTCTCCGGGGAGAATGCGGATGAAGTACTTGCGCATCTTGCCCGAGACGTGAGCGAGCACCTTGTGACCATTCGGCAGCTCGACGCGGAACATCGCGTTACGGAGCGGCTCGATCACCGTGCCCTCGACCACCAATCCTTCTTCCTTCGCCATGCCTCTCCCTTGCCATCTGGCTGCCCGACCTCCGGGGCAGCGGCGCGCGGATGGTACGGACCACGAGGCAAAACGCAAGCGTCCTCGCACGCTCGGGCCGTTAGAGACGCGATCAAAAAATCGCCAGGGGCGATATTTTGGTCGCGGCTCGTGGAGGGGGATGGTTCGCGAGAACCGCGCTTCTCGCGACCAGGGGGCGCCTAGCTCCCCAAACAACAGACGAGAGACTCGGCCAGAAAATGCGAAGCTGCATTTTCTGGTCGCGTCTCTAGGACGCGACTCCTTCGGCCAGGCGCTCGAGCAGGCGGCTGCCCGAGCTGGCGATGACGTCCGCGAGGTGGCGCGAACGCGGCTCGGCGCGCTCGAGGAAGCGGGCCAAGATCTCCGCCCGCTCCGGGAAGCGCTGCGCCTGCTCGAGCAGCAACGCGGCGATGGCGGCGTCGGCGAGCATCCGGGTCAGCCGCTCGGCGTGCAGCATCGCGAAGGCGAAGTCCTTCTTCGGGTTCCAATCCTTGAAGAAGCGCTCGCTCCACGCCGAGAGGGGGACGCCGTTGAGCGAGCGGAACTTGTCGGCGGCGGTCCGACGGATCAGCAGCTGGATCGTGTCGAGGGTGGCGTGCTCGAGCCGGGCGACGCCGCGCGCGAGCGGATCGCGGGCCGAGAGCGAACGCCAGCGGGCGGCCGCGAGGCGACGGACGAAGCGCTGCGGGTCGCGCATCACCGCCATCAGGTTGTCCTTCATCGCCATCAGCGATTGGATCTGACTGGTCCCCTCGTAGATCGGCATCACCAGCGCGTCGCGCAGCAGCTTCTCGGCGCCGTATTCGGTCATGTAGCCGTTGCCGCCGTGGATCTGCATGGCGTGGCGGGCGTGCGCGACGGCGGTCTCCGCCGCCAGGTACTTGAGCAGCGGCGTCAGCGCGCGTGCCCGCCGCCGGTGCATCGCCAGCTCACGCTCGGTCGCGGCGCGGTCGCGCCCGTTCAGGTCGGCGTCGGCGGGCGCGTTGTCGAGCAGCAGCTGCAGCTTCTGGCTCATCTCCTCGTGGATCGCGCTCTGCACCGCGAGCGCGCGCAGGCCGCAGATCTCGACGTCCATCTGGTCGAGCACATCGGCGATCATCTCGTGCCGGTCGATGGTCTTGCCCATCGAGGGCCGCTCGGCCGCGTACGCCTTCGCCAGACGAAGCGCCGCCTCGCACAGGCCGATGCTCTCGAAGCCGACCCCGAGCCGCGCGTTGTTCATCAGCAAGAGCATGTACTTGAAGCCCTCGCCGCGGCCGCCGATCAGGTGCGCCGGGGTGCGGTCGAAGGTGATCGAGGCGGTGACCGAGCCGTGATGGCCGAGCTTGTGCTCGACCCGGTCGACCGTCGCGAGGCGGCGGCGGCTGCCGTCGGGCAAGTCCTCCCACGCCGGCACCAAGAAGAACGAGAGCCCGCCGAGCCCGGCGAAGGGATCGTCCTGCGTGGTCGTCTTCTCGGTGCGCGCGATGACGAAGTGGTATTTGCCGTGGCCCGAGGTGATGAAGATCTTCTGCCCGGTCACGAACCATCGGCCGCCCGCGTCTTGCTCGGCGTGCGCCCGCAACGCCGCCATGTCCGAGCCGGCGTCGGGCTCGGTGATGTCCATCGCGCCCCACGCCGCGCCGCTGGCGATCTCCTCGATCTCCGCGGCGAAGCGCGTCCGCACGATCTCGCGCTTGTCGAAATCGAGCGTCGTCGTCCCCTCCTTGATCGAGTAGATCAACATCGCCATCGCCATGCCGCCGTGGAAGCTGAAGTGCGCCATCGTCGAGACGTCCGCCCGCGCGAACATCTCGCCGGTCAAGAAGTAGAGCAGCAGCGGGCAGTTCATCCCGCCGAGCTCGGTCGGCAGGCACATGCGGTGCAGCTCGAGCGCGCGAATCTGCTCGAAGAGCGCGTCGAATTCGGGCGGCGAGTGCACCTCGCCGCCCACCAGCGTGTGGCCGCCCGCGCGGTCGATGGCCAGGCCGGCGGGGGCGATGGCGTCGGCCGCGAAGGTACCGAGCATGTCGAGCATGTCGCCGTAGGTCTCGAGCGCCTCGCGCAGCCGCTCGCCCTCGTGCGCACCGGCGCGGCCGAGCTCGGTCACCTCGACGATCGGTGCCCAATCGATGTAGCGCTCCACGTAGAAGCGGAGATCTTGGTTGTCCTTGAAGAAGTTGCCCATCGGAGGCTCCTCGAGACGGTCGACCGGTCCGAACACCGGTGCACGTGTGCAGCGGTGTCGCCGAATTCGGCAGCGAGGAGCAAGCCCCCCGTCAGAGCACGTGCCGAAGCCGCGGCTCCCCCTCGGGCCGCGGCGTCCACACGCTGCCGTCCGCCGGCACCCAGCGCAGCGACACGCCCGGGCCGCCGACCTCGAAGCGATGCGAACCCGCCGTCAGCCGCAGCCGACGCGCCGTCACCGTGCGCCCGTCGACGCGGACCGCCCCGGCGGCGATGGCAGCCTCCGGCGCGACGTCGTACTCGCCGGCGCGCCAGATCGCGACGTCGTGGGCGCGCAGCGCGTTGCCCCCGCCCGGGAGCTGGCGCGCCCAGAGCCAGAGATCGGCGTCCCAAGGCTGAAAATGCGCGGCGACGAAGGCAGCGATCGCCGGCGGCAACTCGTGGGTGGCGCTGTCGACCAGCATCGCCGTGCAGCCCTTGGCCTGCATCGCGGCGGGGATTTCGCGCTCGAGCAAGGCGCGCTCGTGTTCGCGCACCCACGGATTGGTGAAGCCGTAGAA
>JBEARB010000193.1:0-11244 GCA_041163625.1 Pseudomonadota bacterium
CTCGGACTTGCGCTTCTTCTGATACTCGATGAGGACGTTGTCCTCCTCGAGTTCCGTGCGCCGGTCGGCCAAGCGCGCCGCGGCCTCGGGGGCCGCCGGAGCGATCTCGGCGCAGCCGGAAATCACGAGCAGGCCGGCGGCGATGGCCGCGGCGAGTCCGGTTCGTCCCCGACCCGAGGGCTCGAGCATCGAACGCAGAACGCGAACACCACGAAACTCCGACCGCATGGTTTCTCCCTGCTCCTGCGGGTTCCCCACTTCTCGGCTCGGGCCGAAATGTTCGGGGCTTCCGCTTTGTTTGGGGGGAGGCTATCACGGTGCATTTGCACACGCAACGTCACACCTTGGCTTGTCACCGTGACACTGAACCGGCGCGCGTCAAGATTCGCGGCCGGTGGTCCCGCACGTCGCCGTGCGGCATGCTGGGGCAGGGCCGGGCCCGAGTCACGGTGGCTCGGTGGGACGTACGTCGGGAGGCTCGTTGCGAATTGGCCGCATATCCCCGCGCTCCTTGACGCGTCTGCTGCTGCTCGTGCTCGCCGTGTCGGCCCTGCCGGCGTCCGTCGAGGCGGCCCGGGTTCGACTGCAGGCCCGCGCGCGGCTGACGCTGCGCCTCGAGGAGAGCGAGGGCCGCGTCTTGGTGCGTGGCCGCTTGGTCGACGCCCGCGACGCCGCGGTCGAGGGGGCTGCGGTCGCGCTGGAGATCGCGCCCGCCGACGGAACCCCGCTGCCGGAGGGGCAGGTAGAGGGCGCTCGCGAGGCCGTCGCTCGCACCAACGCGCGAGGACACTTCGAGCACGGCTTCGCACGGATGGCCTTGCCGCACGGCGCCGCACCGGTGCAGGTGGCCGCCCACTTCGCTGGAGATCTTCGCCACGCGGGCACCGACGCGCACCTCGAGGCGACGCTCGGACTGCCCACGCCGACGCTGGAGCTGGAGGTCCTGCCGACCTCGATGCAGACGGGCGACGACGCCGCCACCGCCCGCGTGCTGTTGCGGGTCGGGGACCTGCCGCTGCCGGGGCGCGCGGTGTTCGTCCGTGCAGGGGAGAACCTCATCGGCGAAGGGGCGACCAACGAGCTCGGAGAGCTGCGGCTGCCCGTCACCGGGGCGGCGATCGGGGCGCTCGGGCCGCGCACGATCCGCGCGCGCGCTCCTGGGGACGAGACCTTCGGTCCTGCCTCAGCCGCGGTCGCCATCGAGTTGCTCGCGAGCGTCCGGGTCGTCGCCGAGGTGGTCCCGGCCGGGCAGCGTGACGAGTGCGACGACGAGGTGGTCTGCATCGAAGGCGCCGTCTCGCGCGTGGGCGTCGACGGCCTACTGGCCCCGCCTCCGCCGGCTGCCGTGACGCTGCACGCCGAGCGGGTTCGACTCGGGTCGGTGCGTGTCGGCGAAGACGGCCGCTTCAGCGCCCGGCTGCGCATGGAGGTGCTGACCGACCTGTTCGCACCCGGTCCGATCGGCGTCGTCGCCGAGGCCGTGGTCGCCGAGCCCTATCATCCGCCGGGTTGGAGCGAGGTCTTCGCGATCGACGTGCCGCCGCGTCGCTCGCCGTTCGAGTGGGTCTACGCCGGCCTCGTCCTGCTCTTGGTCCTCGGGTTCGTCTGGCGGCGCTGGTGGGATCGTCGCTCGCAACAGCAAATCCTCGGAGAGCTGGCTGCCGCGGGCGCGGGTTTGCCGCCGGTCGCGGTGCGCAGCGTGGGGCCCGGTGCCGGCGGTCATCGCATCGACGGCCGGGTGATCGACGGCGAACGCGGCGGTGCGTGCGCGGCTGCCGTCGTCGTGCAGCGGCCCGGTGAGCCGGACGACCACCACGCGCTCGCCGACGGCCGACTCCAGCTCGACCGACTCGCGGAAGGCCCGCTTCGGTTGGTGATCGACGCGCCCGAGCACGAGCTCTTGGTGCTCGAGTTGCAGATCCCGCACGACGGCACCTACGACGGGTGCGAGTTCCTGCCGACGAGCACGCGCGCCGCGGTGCGCGGTGCGCTCTCGGCGAGCGTCGGCGAGGCCAGCGGGCGACCGATCGATTGGGGCCGCGAGACCCCGCGTACCGCCGAGCCACGCTGGCTCGCGGCACGCCGCCGGGGCCACGTCCGGATTCGGGCTGCCGTGCGCGCCGTCGAAGACGCGATCTACGGCCGCCGGCTCGGCCGCGAGCAGGGCGAGCGCACGGTGCAGCAGCTCCGCGCCGCGGAGGAGTCCGAATGAGGCGGGGCGCGGCCCCCCTGCGGCGGGCGACGTTGGCGTTGCTCGCGCCGCTGGCCGTCGCGCTGGGTGCGACGGCGTGGGCGCAGCCGGGCGCGGCCGACGGCAGCGACGCCTCCGGGACGCTCGCCGTCAGCACCAGCGCCGAGCCCGATTTCGACCCCGAGCGGGACGGCTGGAACGGGCTCCGCTACCTGCGGGACACCGCGCGCGAGGCCGAGGTCGAGTTGGACGTGCGGCGTCAGCTCGATTGGTCGACGTTGTCGGGCAAGGAGATCCTCGTCGTGGTGGCGCCGCACGCCAGCCTCGACGCGCGTGATGAGAGTTCGCTGCAGGCGTTCGTTCGACACGGCGGACGCGTCGTGCTCGCCGACGATTTTCGCGCCGGCGCGAGCTGGGTTCGCGGCTTCGGCATCCGCCGCGTCGCGCAGCCCGGCGCTGCCCCCGCGACCGTCCCCGGACGCCCGGCGATGCCGATCTTCCCCGGCGCCGAGGTGGGCCCCTTCCTCGGGTTCCAGGTCGACGAGATCACCCTCAACCACCCGGCGGCGTGGGTCGTGGAGCCGGCGCCGGGCGTCGAGCGCGTCGCGCACGGCCGCTACGTCGACGGCGTGCGCGCCTGGCTGGTCGAAGCCCGGTTGGGGCAGGGCCGTCTCCTCGCGCTGGCGGATCCGAGCGTGCTCATCGACGCGATGCTGCGCACCTACCACGGCGACAAGCAATTCGCCGCGAACGTGCTGCGCTGGGGCTGCTACGCCGGCGAATCGTGCCGGGTCCTGCTCCTGCCCAACCTCCGCGCGCTGCGCGGCGTGTTCACGCCGCCGGCCGGTGAAGGCGGTCGGCCGCCCGGCCTGCTGACGGCCTTCGAGCGGGGCCTGGAGCGGCTGGCCGCCGTGCTGAAGCGGCGCGAGATGGTGCCGGTCGGCTGGCTCGCGACCTTGCTCGCCCTGTTGTTGCCGGCGCTGCTCGCCGCACGCCTGCCGCGCGCGCGGATGGCGGCGCTCGGGGCCCGCGTGCCCGACGAGAGTCGGCTCGGGGCCACAGTCGCGGCTTGGCTCGCGCGACCGGATGCCGACTACCGACGTCCGGCGCGGCAACTCGCGGGGCAGTTCGCGCGCCTTGTGCAGACCGCGCTCGGGCAGGATCCGACCGAGACGCCGACGCCTGCCGAGCTCCGCGCCGACATCGCCCGGCTCTCGGAGGCCGGCCGGCTGCCGCGACAAGCCGTCTCGCGTCTGGGCGATGTCCTCGAGAACCTCACCGAGTTGACGTCTGTCGATGCCGACGTCGATCGGGCACGCTTCAACCATCTCGCCGCCGAGGTCGAGTGGGCCGAGCACGTGCTCCGCCACACCCGCGACGAACTCGGCACCCCACGCGCCCGGTCTGGCCCCGGGCGAGGAGCCGCGCGCGCATGAATGCACCCGATCCGAACGCCACCGCACCCCGCAGCACCGGCGCCCTGGACCACGAGAGCCTCGCCGGCGTGGTCGACCTGCGCGAGCGCGTCAGCCGCGAAGTCGGCCGCGTCTACATCGGCGACCCGGGCGTCGTCGAGCTGATCCTGGCGGCCTTGCTCGCGCGTGGCCACGTCTTGCTCGAGGGGGTGCCGGGGCTGGCGAAGACCACGCTCGCCAACGCCATCGCCAAGGCGATCGGTCTCGACTTCCGCCGCATCCAGTTCACGCCGGACCTGCTGCCGGCCGATATCACCGGCACCTACGTGCTGAATCAGCGCAAGCAGGATTTCGAGCTGAGGCGCGGCCCGCTGTTCGCGCAGGTCGTCCTCGCCGACGAGATCAACCGCGCACCGGCCAAGACCCAATCGGCGCTGCTCGAGGCGATGCAGGAGCGGCAGACCACGATCGAGGGCGAGAGCCATCGGTTGCCCGAGCCGTTCCTGGTGCTGGCCACCCAGAATCCGGTCGAGCAGGAGGGCGTGTACGCGCTGCCCGAGGCACAGATCGATCGATTCCTGATCCGCCTGCGTTTGGACTATCCGAGCCCTGCCGACGAGCTCCGCATGCTCACCACCTACGCCAGCCCGCCCCGCCCGGCCGAGGCCGTCAGTGCGCTCGAGGAGTTGCTGCGGGTCGCCGGCTGGGTCGACGCCGTCCACGTCGAGGAGCGCGTCCTGGCCTACGCCGTGCGCATGGTCACGGCGACGCGCGAGCACGGCCGGGTCGCGCTCGGCGCGAGCCCGCGCGCCACCCTCGGCTTGGTCCGCATGGGGCGCGCCTGGGCGCTGCTGCAGGGCCGAGATTACGCCTCTCCGGACGACCTGCGGACCGTCGCGCCCTATGTGCTCGAGCATCGCGTGATCGTCACGACCGATGCGGCGATCGAGGGCACCAGCGGCGCCGACGTCGTGCAGGACGTCCTGCGCCGAACGCCGGTGACCGAGCCCGGTCGCAGCGACCGCGCGCTGCCCGACGCCCCGGTCTGGGCCGGCCGAGAGGGCTGATGCTCGGCGAGCGCGGCCAACTCCTGCTCGGCATCGGCGCCGGCTTCTGCGCCATCGGCCTGATCCTCGGCCACGCTGCCGCGGTGCTGCTCGGCGTGTTGCTGCTCGGAGGGGTGCTCCTGCAGATGCGCTGGCTGCGGCAGCAGCTCTCCGGTGGTACGCCGTGGGGGCTGCGTCTGCGTCTGGGCAGGCCCTCGCGCGAGGCCTCGGTGCGCGGGCTCGACGGGCGTAGCCATCGGGTCGGTCAGCGCCTCCGGCTCGAGCTATGCGCGACGCTGCCGCCCGGGCGAGCTGGCCTGCAACTGCGCCCGATCGGCTGGCAGACCACGGCAGGGCTCGAGGTGGCGATGGCGTCGCGCTCGATCGAGGTGCCGGCCGGCGGCGAAACCACTGCCATCGTCGATGTCGCGGCGCGTGCGGCGGCGATCCACCGAGTCTTCGGGGTGCGTGCACAGCTGACCGACAGCAACGGCCTGCTCGTCGCCGAGGTCTTCCTGCCGTGTTCGTACGAGATCGCCGTGCTACCACGCTCGCTGCCGCTCGACGGGCGCCACCTCGCCGAGACGCGCCGCAACGTGCAGCGCGCCGCCGGCGGCACGCGACCGGACCGCGTGGCCGGTCAGGGCGACGAGCTCCGCGAGCTGCGCGAGCACCAAGCCGGCGATCCCTTCAAGCACATCGCGTGGAAGGCGAGCGCGCGGCGCGGCCGGTTGATGAGCCGGGTCTTCGAGCACGAGCGCGCGCGGGCGCTCTTCACCGTGCTCGATGTCGGCGCGACGATGCGGGAGGGGCGCCTGGGCCAAGCGCCGCTCGACCAAGGCTTGGATCTCGTGCACTCGCTCGCCGAGTTGGCGGCGCGCCAGAACCTGCCCTTCGGCCTCTCGCTCGTCGACGGCGAGGAGGTCGATCGCCGACCGGTGCTCGAGGGGCTGCCCGCCGTCCGCGCCTGCGACGCCGCGCTGCTCGACGTACGGCGCGCCGTCGCCGAGCGCCTCGCGCCGCTCACCGAAGACGCGCTGCTCGACTTGGTCGCCGGCTATCTTCGCGCCATCGATCAGGTCGATCTCCCGCTGCCGGCGGGCGGCGAGGCGTGGGTCGCCTACCGGCAACGGACGGTGATGGCCGCGCTCGCCCGCCTGCCCGAGCGTGAGCGCAGCCCCCTGCTGCGCGGCCCCGAGCCCTCGCTCCGTGCCGATCTCGCCATCCTGCGGCGCTTCTGCCGGGCGGCCGATCTCGCGCTGCCCTACCGCGAAGCCCTGTCGGGGCCCGAGCGCGCCGAGGGCCTCGCGGCCGGCGTCATGGCCGCACGGCACGCTCGCAAGGGGCCCTTCGTGATCGTGGTCGCCTCCGATTTTCGCGGTCTGCGAGGCCACCTCGAGCCCTTCTGGCGCGCGGCGGCGGCGGCCCGTTCGGCGGGTCATCGAGTGGTCGCCGTCTCGCTGCGCGAGCACGACGAGGACACGCTGCTGGAGTTCGCGGTGCGCCCGGCCGAGGGCGAGACCGCGCGTGCCTTGTGGCGCGCGGACCGTGCGGCGCGCGACGCCCTGCACGACGAGCTCCGGCAGAGCGCACGGCGCGTCGGAGCCGGGCTCGTCACCGACCCCGAGCCGCATCGGCTCGCGGCGCTCTGGGCGGCCGGCGCGTTCCAATGAGCGGACGACTTGCGCGCCGGCCCGGCGTGTTGCCGCCGTGACGCCCGACCGCTACCCTCCGAACGTCCGCGCGAAGGGGGCTCGACGTTGCTTCGGGTCCACGGGCATTCCTGGGAGGAGTCGATGATCCGCACCGTCCGCGCCGCCGCGTACCGAGCCCACCTGCTCGTCGGCTGCGCCGTCGTACTCGGCGCGCTCGCCGGGGGCTGCGGCTCCGATCCCGAACCGTCCGAAAAGGACACTGTGACCGCAGACATCGCGACCGACATCGCAGACGACAGCTCCGACGCCGGCGCCGAAGACACCTCCGACGGCGCGAACTGGACCGGCAAGTGCGCCGCTGGGCCGGGATTCTGCGACGACGGCAACCCCTGCACCGTCGACCACTGCGATCCGCTCACCGGCTGCTTCACCGAGCCGATGGCCTGCGCCGACGACGACCCGTGTACGCTCGACGCCTGCGATCCGAAGGCCGGTGGCTGCACCCACAGCAAGAACGCGTGTGACGACGACAACGTCTGCACCGAAGGCGCGTGCGATGCCGCCAAGGGCTGCGTCTACACCCTCATCACCTGCGACGACGGCGACGCCTGCACCTCGGACGGCTGCTCGCCGACGACCGGCTGCGTCAACGGTCCGCTCTCGTGTGACGACCACATCACCTGCACCGTCGACTCCTGCGACGCCAAGACCGGCTGCGCGCACGTCGCACCCGAGGGCGCCAAGTGCTGCGAGACCACGGTCGATTGCGAGGACGACAACGTTTGCACCCAGTACGCCTGCGTCGCCGGCATCTGCCAGACCGCGCCGATCTTCGGCTGCTGCAAGCAAGACGCCGACTGCGACGACGGCAACCCCTGCACGACCGACACTTGCACCAAGGCCTCGGGCACCTGCAGCAACGCCTACGTGCCCGGCCCGGGCTGCTGCCAGAACGACATCGAATGCGACGACGGCAACCTCTGCACGGTCGACGCCTGCTTCGCCGGCCAATGCGGTCACGACGTGACCTGCTGCAAGGACGCCTCCGAGTGCGCGCCCGCCGCCGCCGTCGGCCTGTGTTCGGCCTCCACCTGCACCGACGGGCTGTGCGGCTTCGCGCTGCAAGACACCAGCGCCACCTGCTGCGAGGCGACGCTGGCGCAGACCGGCTTCGAGGCCGCCGACACGCTGGCGACCAAGCTGCTGCCCGCGAAGAACGGCGTGTTCAGCGTCACCGACGGCAGCAGCGCCGAGGTCCACGGCGGCGCTGCTTCCCTGCGCTACGAGGTGCAGACGCAAGCGGTCGCCGGCGGACAGAGCGTGGCGCGGGCCGTGCTCCCGACGATCACCCTGCCGCTCGGTAGCGCACCGCAATTGCGCTTCTGGGTGCGGACGCAGCTCTCGGGCGGCACATTGGCCGACAAGCTGCGTCTGCGTGCGGAGACCTCGGTCGGCGCCCGCTACCTCTGGCAGGCCAAGCCCGTGCAGGGCTGGACCGAGGTGACGATCCCGCTGCGCGGCTACGCGGGTCGAGCCGCCACCCATCAACTCCGCCTGGTCTTCGAGGTCACCCCCGGCAGCAACGTCTGGTCCGGCAGTAAGGCCTTCATCGACGACGTCGTGCTCGACGGCGGCTGCAGCAAGGCCCCCGGCTGCAGCTCCGACGCCGATTGCGACGACGGTCTCGGCGCCACCACCGGCACCTGCTCGCAGGGCGCCTGTGTCTGGACCGCCGGCGCCGGCTACTGCGAGAACAACACGCCCTGCAACGACAAGAACGTGTGCACCGCCGACGCCTGCGGCGAGAATTTCGCCTGCGGCAACGTCGAGCTGCCCGATTGCTGCACCAAGACCGCCGAGTGCGACGACGACAACCCCTGCACGCAGGACGTCTGCTCCGGCAGCAAGTGCAAGCACACGGCCGCGCCCGGCAGCGTCTGCTGCAACAGCGTCGGCGATTGCGACGACAGCAACCCCTGCACCCTCGACAGCTGCCCGGTCGTCGGCTTGCCCTGCCAGCACACGCAGACCGACCCGACCTGCTGCGTCTCCGCGACGGACTGCGACGACAGCCAAGCGTGCACGCTCGACACCTGCGTGAGCAACGGCTGCCAGCACAAGCAGCAATGCTGCACGACCGAGGCGGATTGCGCCGACGGCGACGAGTGCACCAGCGACGCCTGCGCGGCGGGCATCTGCTCGTTCGCCCTGCTCGAGAAACCGGGCTGCTGCGTGCCGACGATGCTCGACGCCGGCTTCGAGAGCAGCGACGTCTCGCCCTTCGTGCTGACCTCGCAGCTCTCCACCAGCAAGTGGCAACAGGTCTCGGGCAAGCAGGCCAAGGACGGCAAGGGTGCGCTCTACTACGGCAACCTCGCGAAGGGGAACTTCGACGACGGCCAATCGACCGGCGAAGTGACCTGGAAGGGCGTCGAGGTGCCTGCCGGGGAGCAGACCACGCTCTCGTTCGCGCTGTGGATGGACACCGAGATGGGCACCTCCTACGACCGCTTCGAGGTCCGCGTGGTCGTCGACGGTAAGACCATCAAGCTCTGGGACAAGAACGCCGCCGGCTTCACGATCAAGGCGTGGTACGAGGGCAAGGTCGGTCTCTCCGCGTTCGGCGGGAAGAAGGTCGATGTCGTCTTCTCGTTCGATACCAACGACGGCGTCGCCAACAACGGCGAGGGCGTCTACCTCGACGCCATCAAGCTGCAGCGCGCCTGTGCCCAGCAAACCTGCAACGCCGCGGCCGATTGTGACGACGGCGTGGCGGCGACGACCGACGCCTGCACCGCCGGTGCCTGCGCCTACACGTACTGAG
Organism: Pseudomonadota bacterium; assembly: GCA_041163625.1. Lineage (GTDB taxonomy): Bacteria > Myxococcota_A > UBA9042 > UBA9042 > UBA9042 > JACKFC01. The sequence goes on from JBEARB010000193.1 coordinate 9,132, forward strand.
GAGCGCCATGCGCTATTGCCCGCAATGCGGCGTGGTCACCGAGATGGCGAATTGTCCGACGGACGGCACGCCCACGGTGCGGCGCGTGGCGACGTTGCGCGGCGATCTGGCGGCCGGCGAGGTCATCGGCGGGCGCTATCGCGTCATCGGCGTCCTCGGTCGCGGCGGCTTCGGCACGGTCTACGAGGCCGAGCACGTCACCACCGGCCACGCCGTCGCGGTGAAGGTCCTCGTCGCCCAGCCGGGTGCCGAAGGCGAAGAGCTCGCGCGGCGCTTCTTCAAGGAAGCCGCGACCACCTCCCGCCTCTCGCATCCGAATACCGTGCGTGTCTTCGATTTCGGGCAGACCGAGCGCGGCGACCTCTTCCTCGCCATGGAGCGCTTGGTCGGCGAGAGCCTGCAAGAGCGGCTGATGCGCCTGCACCGCGAGCGCACGACGATGGAGGAAGAGGACGCGGTCGAGATCGGCATTGCCGTCCTCCGCAGCCTCGGTGAGGCGCACGCGCACGGCTTGGTCCACCGCGACCTCAAGCCCGCGAACATCTTCCTGCACGAGGTGGCCGGCGGCGAGGCCATCGTCAAGGTGCTCGACTTCGGCATCGTGAAGGAACTCGACGCGACGCTGACGCAAGCCGGCAAGGCGATCGGCACGCCGACCCACATGAGCCCCGAGCAGGCGATGGGCAAGGCGGTCGACGGCCGCAGCGACCTCTACGCCCTTGGCGTGTTGCTTTACGAGTGCTTGTCGGGGCAGCTGCCCTTCATCGCCGAGAGTCCGCTCGCCATCGTGATGATGCACGTGACCGAGGACGCGCCGAAGCTCGAGGACCGCGCGCCCGGCAAGGTCCGCCCCTCGGTCGCCGCCGTCGTGGAGCGCGCGCTCGCGAAAGATCCCGCCGAGCGCTTCGACGACGCGGCTGCGATGCGCACGGCGCTGCAGCGCGCGCTGCGGATGCCGCGTCCGGCGACCGCCGCTGTGCCGAGCGAGGTCACCGTCGTCGGCCCGGCGCCGACGATGACCCCGGCCTCGGGTCACAGCGCCGTCGAGGCGCCATCGGCGGTCGCGCCGCCGCCGCCGCAGCCGCCGGCGGAGTCGGGGACGCCGTCGATTCGCGTGCGCCTGCCGAGCGCGCCCCTCGAAGCGGCTCCGCCTCCGCCGGTTCCGCAGGAGCTCTCGACCTCCTCGCTCGACGCGGCCGAGATCGCGTTCCGGTCGCAACCGACCGTCAGCCTCGCCAGCGTGGTCAAAGAGGCGAGCGCGGAAGCCGCCGAAGCGGCCGCCGCCGCCGAAGCTGCAGAAGCCACCGCTGCCGCCGAAGCTGCTGCTGCCGCCGAAGCCGCCTCTGAAGCCGCCGAAGCCGACGCAGCCGCATTCATGGTCATCGCCGCCTCGGACGACGACGACGAAGAAGACGGCGCGCCGCTCGCCGAGATGGAGCCGCCGGAGCCCCGCGCTCGGCGCGTCACCGTGCCGCCCGCGCCGGTCGTGCCGGAGCGTGAGATCGGGCGCAGCGCACGCGAGCGCGTGCGTGGCTTCGGCGGACTGCAGCCTCCGGTCCCGGCGTCACCGCTGACCCGTCCGCACCTGCGCGGCTCGGACCTGGCGGCCTTGGCGGCCGGACTCGGACCGCGAGGCCTCGCCGACCGCATCTCGAGCGACCTGATGCGGATGACCGAGGAGCTCCGCCGCCGCCAGCAGGGCGGCGCCAGCGTGCGCCAACATCAACTCGCTTCGGTCGCCATCGCCGAGGACCTCCACCACGCGGTGGTCGGCACCCGCGGTGGCTCGGTGCGTCTGCATCGCCTCGACGCGGTCGAGTTCCAGCCCCGCATGGTCACCGAAGAGGACGAGGGCGTGCAGATCGGCGAGCACGACGCGGCGGTCATCGGCGCGCGCTCGTTGGCGGCGGGGCGACAGGTCTTGAGCGTCTCGGTCGACGGTCGTGTGCGGCTCTGGGCGACGCGCGACGGCGAGCTGCTCGCCGAGTGCGCCTTGGACGCGATGCCGACGGCGCTCGATGTCTCGTACGACGGCAAGCTCGCCGTCGTCGGGTGCCACGACGGCAGCGCCGCGCTGCTCGAGCTGCCGACACTCAGCGTGCGTCGCGTGCTG
>JBEARB010000194.1:0-2598 GCA_041163625.1 Pseudomonadota bacterium
CTCGGACTTGCCCGAGATCTTCAGCATGTGGTCGATCTCGACCATCGTGAACGCCTTGACGTGGATGTCGGGGCGCGCCCGCTTCGCCGCGCGCACGACGTCCAGGTAGTACTCGTAGCCCTCGCGCGGGTGGATGCCGGCCACCATGTGCACCTCGGTCGGCGCGAGGTCGTCGTACTCGCGGAGCTTCCGCTCGATGTCGGGCGCGTACATCGTGTACGCGCGCTCCTCGCCCTCCTTGGCGGCGAACGCGCAGAACTTGCACGAGTACTGGCAGACGTTCGTGTAGTTGATGTGGAGGTTGTTGTTGAAGTAGGCCTTCTTGCCGTGGCGCGCGGTCCGGACCTGGTGGGCCATGTAGCCGACCGCGGCGAGGTGCGGCGTCTCGTAGAGGCGCATGCCGTCCTCGGGAGACAGGCGCTCGCCGCTCTCGACCTTCGCGAAGATGTCGGCGAGGCCCGCCTGCTCGATGAGGCGGGCGGCGAGGGTGCGGTCGAGGGCTTCGTAGCTCTGGGCTGCGGGGTTCATCGGCTGGTTGGTAGGCGCGCGGTGAGGGTGCAGGGCGTGGCCCTTGGAGGTCACGACAGGGACGTGCTGGGCAGCGAGCTCTCGCTGACGACCGCCTTCTCGCGCGGCGGGCGACCGAAGCGGTCGGTCTCGGGCGTGTCGAGGATCTCGTAGAGCATGTTGCGACGCTTCGGCGTGAAGCCGGCGTCCTTGATGTGACGTTCGATCTCGGCGATCGACGTCGGATGGGAGCATCCGGCGCTCGAGACGACGTTCTCCTCGAGCATGACCGAGCCGAAGTCGTCGGCGCCCATCGACAGGCCGACCTGGCAGGTCTTCATGCCCTGCGTGACGAAGCTCGCCTGCAGGTGGTCGAAGTTGTGCAGGTAGATCCGCGCGGTGGCGAGCATGCGGAGGTACTCGGCCACCGTCAGCTTGCCCGGATACTGCGCGGCCATCGGCGTGTGCTCGGGCTGGTAGGTCCACGGGATGAACGCCGTGAACACCCCACACTCTCCTTGGAGGTCGCGGAGGCGCGTCATGTGCTCGATGCGCTCGGCGTCGGTCTCCTCGGTCCCGAACATCATCGTGGCCGTGGTCCGCATGCCGAGCGTCGCCGCCTGGCGCATGACCTCGAGCCACTCATCGGTGGTCGCCTTCTTCGGCGCGATGACCTTGCGCACGCGCTCGACGAGGATCTCGGCGCCGCCGCCCGGCATCGAGTCGAGGCCAGCTGCCTGCAGGTCGGCGAGCACGTCGCGGACCGGGCGCTTGTCCATCTTGGCGAGGTGGGTGATCTCGGGCGGCGACATGCCGTGGATCCAGATCTGCGGGTAGCGGGCCTTGATGTCCCGGAACAGCTCGGCGAACCACTCCGTCCGCAGCTTCGGGTGGTGCCCACCCTGCAGGAGGAGCTGGGTCCCGCCCTGCTCGATCGTCTCCTCGATCTTCCGGTAGATGACGTCCCGCGGCAGCACGTAGCCCTCGGCGTCGCCGGGCGAGCGGTAGAACGCGCAGAACCCGCAGTCCGTCACGCAGACGTTGGTCGGGTTCAGGTTCCGGTCGACGATGTAGGTGACGACCGGATCGGGGTGCTTGCGGAACCGGATCGTGTTCGCGAGCAGTCCGAGTGAGGTCTGGTCGAGCCCGCGGTAGATCGCGAGGCCCTCGTCGGGCGTCAGGGGCTGGCCTTCGAGGGCCTTGGCGCCGAGCTCGGCGAGGTAGACGGGGTCGTGGGTGGCGGCCATCGGATCGAATCCCGCGAGGATAGGGTCCAGGAACGGCGGCTCAAGCGACTGCGGTGGGTGGGCAGAAAGCCTGCAGGATTTCCTGGGCAGGGGGCGGCTTGCCGCCAGGGAGACGGCGTCGGTGGTGATGGCCGGGCGAGGAGAGGGGTGGTCGTAAGGCTCTCTGGAGAAGTCGTTTGAGATCGATCGGGGTGGCGGGAACCGCGTCTTGCCGCGGCCTTTTTGAGATTTCATCGCAATTCAGAGTTGCGATCGGATCTCAGAAAGGCGATTTCCATGCCCTCGACCGAGGCTCCCGATGACCCCATCGACCCGAACCGCTCGCTTCTCCCTGGCTGCTCTCGGCGTCGCAGCGCTCGCCGCTGCCGCGCCGGCCCAGCAGCTGCTCGAAGACCGACTGAAGGCCCTCGAGGCCGAGAACCGCGCGCTCGCCGCGAAGCTCGAGGCGCTGAGCGCCGAGTCAGCGGGCCATTCGGCCGCGTTCGAGGCGCTCGCGAGCGACCTCGAGAGTCTCCAGCTCGGGGACGTGCTGCCCGACCTCGGCGAAGGGCGCTACGGCCTCGGCCCGGCCGCGTCGAAGGTCTACGGGGTTCAGCAGGGTCTCTCGATCGGCGGCTACGGCGAGTTCCTCTACGAGGACGGCCAGGGCGGTCGGGACCGGCTCGATGCGCTGAGGGCGATCCTCTACTTCGGCTACAAGTTCGACGACCGCTGGGTGCTCAACACCGAGATCGAGATCGAGCACGGCTCGACCAGCGCGAGCTCGGGCACGTCGGACAGCGGTGGGGACGTGTCGTTCGAGTTCGGCTACCTCGACTACCTGGCCGGCGACGCGCTGAACGCG
>JBEARB010000195.1:0-9620 GCA_041163625.1 Pseudomonadota bacterium
GATCGACGCCGAAATGCGCGCGGAGCGCTTCGCGGGTGTCGCTCATGCCGAAGCCGTCCGTGCCGAGGGACCAGAGCCGTCCGCCGAGCCAGGGCGCGATCTGGTCCGGGACCAAGCGCATCCAATCCGAGGCCGCGATGATCGGGCCGTCGCTGCTGCCGAGCGTCTGCTGCAACCACGTCGCGCCGGGGTCGTCCTCGCCGCGCAGCATCGCGCGGTCGCGCGCCAGGGCCTCGCGCCGCAGCTCGTTGTAGCTCGTCATGCTCCAGACGTCGGCGCGGACGCCGTGCTCGCGGACCAGGGTCTCCTGGGCGGCGAGAACCTCGCGCAAGATGGTACCCGAGCCGCAGAGCTGCAGCGTCGGCGCGTCCGCAGCGAGCGCGGCGCCTTCCACGGCGTCGGCCGGCCGCAACCGGTAGCAGCCGCGCAGGATGCCCTCGGCGACGCCCTCGGGCATCGCGGGCATCGTGTACGCCTCGTTCTGCAGCGTGAGGTAGTAGATGACGTCCTGCTTCTGGTCGAGCATCCGACGCAGGCCGTCCTCGGTGATCACGGCGAGCTCGTAGGCGTAGCTCGGCTCGTACGCCACCACGCCGGGGTTGGTGCTCGCGAGGATCAGGCTGTGGCCGTCCTGGTGCTGCAGACCTTCGCCGTTGAGCGTGGTGCGACCCGCGGTGCAGCCGAGCAAGAAGCCGCGGCCGTTCATGTCCGCAGCCTGCCAGATGATGTCGCCGACGCGCTGGAAGCCGAACATCGAGTAGAAGAAGTAGAACGGCACCATCGGCTCGCCGTGCGACGCATAGGCGGTCGAAGCGGCGAGGAAGCTGGCCATCGAGCCCGCCTCGGTGATGCCTTCCTGCAAGATCTGACCGTCGACCGCCTCGCGGTAGGCGAGGACGTAGTCGGCGTCGACCGGCGTGTAGCGCTGCCCGAGGCTCGAGTAGATCCCGTAAGGCTTGAAGAAGGCCTCCATGCCGAAGGTCCGGCCCTCGTCGCAGAGGATCGGCACGATGCGGCGGCCGAGCTCGCCCTCGCGCAACAAGCCGCCGAGCACGCCGACGAAGGCGCCGGTGGTCGAGACCTCGGTCGTGCCCGAGCCGGCGTGGAAGCGCTTCCAGAGTCGATCGCCCGGCATCGCGACCGCGACCTTGCTGGTCGACCGCACCGGGATCGGCCCGCCCAAGGCGGCGCGGCGCTCGTGCAGGTAACGCACCTCCGGCGAGTCGGCGCCCGGGTGGTAGAACGGCGGGTCGGCGAGCGCGTCGTCGGCGATCGGCAGGTCGACGCGATCGCGGAACTTGCGGAGCGCTTCGATCTCGAACTTCTTCTGCTGGTGCGTGGTGTTGCGGGCCTCGAACGCGCCGCCGAGGCCGTGGCCCTTGATCGTCTTGACCAGCACCACCGTCGGCCGACCGTTCGGGGTGTGGGTCGCGGCGTGGAAGGCGGCGTAGACCTTGCGCGGATCATGGCCGCCGCGGCTCATCGAGCGCAGTTGGCGATCGGTCAGCCCGTCGGACATCGCCTTGAGCGCCGGATATTTGCCGAAGAACTGCTCGCGCACGTAGGAGACGTCGCTGGCGACGTATTTCTGGTACTCGCCGTCGGGGACCTCGTCCATGCGCTTCTTGAGCACGCCGCTCTCGTCTTCGGCGAGCAGGCGGTCCCAGTTGCTGCCCCAGATCACCTTGATCACGTTCCAGCCGGCACCGGCGAAGACGCTCTCGAGCTCCTGGATGATCTTGCCGTTGCCGCGGACCGGGCCGTCGAGGCGCTGCAAGTTGCAGTTGACCACGAAGACGAGGTTGTCCAGGCCCTCGCGGGCCGCGATGGAGAGGGCGCCGAGGCTCTCGGGCTCGTCCATCTCGCCATCGCCGAGGAAGGCCCAGACGCGGCTGTCGCGCGTGTCCTTGATGCCACGGGCGAGCAGGTAGCGATCGAAGCGCGCCTGATAGATCGCGCCGAGCGGCCCGAGGCCCATCGAGACCGTCGAGTATTGCCAGAAATCCGGCATCAGCCGCGGGTGCGGGTAGCTCGAGATACCGCCGGAGCCCGGTGCTTCGCGGCGGAAGCCGTCGAGTTGCGCCTCGCCGAGCCGGCCCTCGAGGAACGCGCGCGCATAGACGCCGGGCGCGGAGTGGCCCTGGAAGTAGACGTGATCGCCGCCGCCGGGGCGCTGTGGCGAACGGAAGAAGTGGTTGAAGCCCACCTCGTAGATCGTCGCCGCCGAGGCGTAGGTCGAGAGGTGCCCGCCGAGGCCGTCGTGACGCTTGTTGGCGCGATGCACCATCACCGCCGCGTTCCAGCGCACGATGCGGCGAATCCGGCGCTCCATCTCCAGATCGCCCGGATAGGCGGCCTGCTGCTCGGGCGGAATGGTGTTCACGTAGGGGGAGCGCACCAAATACGGCAGCCGCACGCCCTCTTCCTGCAGGTGCTCCTGCACCCGCTCGAGCAGGTAGTGGGCCCGCTCCTTGCCGGCGAAATGGACGACCGAATCGATCGATTCGAGCCACTCCTGGGTCTCGGCGGGATCGACGTCGCCGACCACGGTCTGGCGGAATTCCTTGCGCGGCATGGCAGCCTCCAGCGTCCGGCGTGGCCGGTACGTGGCGGCATGCCTAACGCCATGCGCTCCAGGTGTAAACGTCGGGCCCCCGAGCCACCTGTCGCGACAGCGGTCTACTTGCTCGTGCAGACACCTGCGTTGCACACGCCAGGGCCAATCGCCGGGCACGCGCACTGGACGCCCTCGGCGCAGCCTTTCGCGACGTAAGCCTGCGAAAGCTTGGTCATGTACAGGAAGATGGGCTTGCCGGGCGCCATCTTGGCCAGGTTCACGTTGACCGGGCAGCCACACGGCAGCTCGCCCTGCATGCCGAAACCAGAGCATTCGGTGTCGGCGGAGCAGACGCGTCCCTGCGCGACGGCTTCCGCGCTGCGCTTCTCCAGCTCGGAGCAGGAAAACGACTCGGCGACGCAGACGCCGGCCTTGCAAATCCCGATCTTGGTCGAGAGGTCGTCGCAGTCGACGTCCGGGCAGGTGTCGGGGCAACCGGCCTGATGGTACTCGGCGACCAGGTCGGCGACGCCCTGCGTCTCCGAGGCGTTGCCGTTGTACAAGCCCGGACAGGCACAGCCGAGCTGCTTCTCGGTCCCGAATTTCCAGCCTTTTCCATCGACGAATGAAGCCGGACCGTAGCAATCCAGGTCGCTCTGGCATTGCGAGGCCTTGCCTGCGACCGGCGCGAACGTGGCGATCTTCTGGGCGCAGGCGCCGGTCACGCTGCCGGTGTCGACGGGGCCTGCGTCGGGCGAAGCGACGTCGGCAGGGCCGGCGTCGGGGGGCGTGGCGTCGTTGGACGCGACGTCGGCGGGCCCGGCGTCGATCGTCCCGGTGTCGCCACCGGTGCCGTCTTCGGCGCCGCCGTCGGTGACGCTGGCGTCTTGGCCACCGCCGGCGTCCGCGACCGCGGCGTCACCGCTGCCGGTGTCCGCGGCGGTGCCGGTGTCGGCCGCGCCGCCCGTGGCGTCGTCGAGCACGCCACCGCCCTGCGTCTCCCCGACGTTGGTGTAGCCGACGGTCGAGCCATCGCTGCCGCCGTCGCTGCATCCCGCGACCAGCGCGACGGCGATTGCGAGCAGCATCCCGACGTTGCGATTCATGCGCCCCTCCGTGTGGACCCGTGGCCCCGCGGCGGCAGCCTAGCGCGCCGAGCGCGGCGGCCCAAATAGGGATTGGTGAAGCCCGTCGCGGCGGCTACGGGCACGGCGCCAGGATCCGCACGGCGTCGAGGACCAAGCCCTTGCCGTCCTCCTTCGGGAATGCGACGGACACGTCGAACCACCAACGAAGCTGTACGGACTTGCCGGCAAAGGCGCTCAGGTCGACCTGGATCGGCTTCCAGGCTCCGGCCGTATTGCCCTTCAGATCGGCGTTCTTGCTCCAGACCGGCGTCCCCACGCCGCCGCTGACCACCTCGAGCCCGAAGAGGTGGACCCCCGAGGCCGGCTCTCCGTCGAAGTAGACCCACGCGTCGAGCTTCGCGCCGGTCGGCACGGTGAACGCCGGGCTCAGCGCCTTGCCTTGGTTGGGCAGCCCGGCCTTCCACGTCGCCTTGCCCGGCACACCGTAGCGCAGGGCCGAGGTGCCGTGCGCCGCCCAGAGCGTCGAGGAGTGAAAGAACGCGGTCGCGTTGTCCTTGCTGACGGTCCAGCCGTCGAGGCCACCCTCGAAATCCCACGAGACATGCGGGCCCTCCTTGCCTCCGCTCACCGGGCTCGTCGTGCAGGCCCAGGCTGCGCAGGTCGGCGCGGCGCACGCCTTGCCGAGCGGACACGTGGTCGCGCTCTGGCAGCAGGTGGCCCCCCCCTTGGGCGCGTAGGAGCAGACGCCGCCGACGCAGGCCCCGGCTGCGCACGCTCCGGCGCTGCAATCGCCCGCCTTCGAGCACGAGGTCGGCGCGCCGGCGAGCGCATGGACGCAGCTCTGGGTCTTGCTGTCGCAGGTGTCGGTGGTCAGCGCATCGGCATCGTTGCACTGGCTGGCCGACTTGCAGCAGCCCGCGGCGGCGACGTGCTTGCAGCCCGCAGAGGCGCAGGAATCGGTGGTGCAGGCGTCGCCGTCGTCGCAATCCGCGGCGTCGTTGCAGCAGCCGGCGATGTCCTTCCAATCGCACTTGCCGGCGCTGCAGGTCTCGGCGGTGCACGAGTCTTGGTCGTCGCAATCCGCCGCGACCTTGCAGCAGCCCTTGATCGGCGCGTGCGCGCAGTTGCCGGTCTCGGTGTCGCAGGTGTCGTTGGTGCACGCGTCGTCGTCGACGCATTGCGCGTCGATGCTGCAGCCGGTCTGCGGTTGGTAACATTTGTAAGTGACGGTGTTGCACTTCTGCCCGCCCTTGCAGTGGTCGTCGTTGGCGCATTGCCAGGCGCGGCAGGTCCCGTCGGGGCAGTAGAAGGTATCGCCCCCCGCCGGCGGGCCGTCCGGCGGATTGCAGTCGGCGTCGGCGGTGCACGGCTTGTCGACGCACAGGCCGTCCTGACAGTGCTGGTGAGCGGCGCAGGTGCACGCTGGCTCGGCGTCCTCGACGGCGGCGTCCGAGCCGCCGCGCACTCCGCCGCCGGTGTCGACGCTGCCGGCGCTGTCGCCCGAGACGACCTCGGCGGCCGTCGACGGTTCGCCGCCGTCGGTGCCGCCGGCACCCGCGCAGCCCGCGAGCCACCCCCCCAGCGCGGCGGACGCGAATCGGATTCCGGGGCGAATTGCAGACACCGCGCGCATCATTTGGGCCTCCCGCCGCATCCAATTGGACGCGGGCTCGAAGGATGCGGTCTCCGGCGCCGCACGTCGAGCCTGCGTGGCGTGGGCCGAGGCTCCACGGGACCCGACTCACGCAAAACTTGGCGCGGTGCGTCATGTCTGGACATCGGCGGCGGTCGGGGTGTATACCCCGCGCGCCCTCGGGCGCCCATCGGGCGGCAGAGACCGAGGGCACCCCGAAGCACCAGAGCAAGGGTTGCATGGATCCCATTCCCACGCGCAGCATCGAGACGCTTCAAGGGGCCTCCCTGGCCTCGACGTCCGCGCGTGCGGAGGCCGCCACGTCGACCGATCTCGCCAATCCGGGCCTGTTCGCGAAGCTGCGCGGATTGGTGGAGATGACGCGGCCGAGCGTGGTCGCCCTGGTCTTCTTCACCGGCGTGCCGATGCTCGGACTGGTCGAAGGCGGCTGGCCCTCGATCCCGGTCTCGGTGACGCTACTCGCGGGCATCGCTGCCATCGCGGGCGCGAGCTCGGTCTTCAACGCCTGGATCGAGCGCGACCTCGACGCGCGCATGGTCCGCACCAAGAAGCGCCCGCTGCCGGCGGGTCTGGTTTCGCCGAACGAAGCGATGGTCTGGGGCGTCGTGCTCGCGATCGCAGGTCTGGCGCTGATTCAGGCGGCCGGCCATTGGCTCGGCACCGTGGTCGGCCTGCTGACCATCCTGTTCTACGTCTTCGTCTACACGATCTGGCTGAAGCCCCGGACGCCCCTGAACATCGTGATCGGTGGCGCCGCGGGCGCGGCCCCGCCGCTGATCGTGGACGCCTCGCTCAACGGCTCGATCGGGCTGATGAGCGTGGTGCTGTTCAGCCTGGTGTTCCTGTGGACACCACCGCACTTCTGGGCCATCTCCCTGTTCCGCAAGGCGGAATACGAGAGCGCGGGTTTCCCGATGCTGCCCATCACCCACGGCGAGGAAGCCGCGCGTTGGCGGATTCTGCTCTACGCGCTCAGCCTCGCCCCCCCGGCCCTGGTGCCGGTCTTGACGGGTCACCTCAGCCTGGGGTACGGCGCCGTCGCGCTGGCCGTCAACGGCTGGTTCAGTTGGAAGTGTGTCCTGCTGCTTCGGCAGCGAAGCAACAAAGCGGCGCGTTCGGTGATGCTGGCGTCGCTGGTCTACCTCCACCTCATCTGCACGGCCATGACGATGGATCTCCTCGTGTACGCCGGAAACTGAGGCATGATGTCCATGCGATCGCTCCTCCAGAATGTGGCCGGGCTCGGCCGCCGGATCCCGAAGGCCCTGCAGGCCGTGACGTTGCTGGCGCTCGGCCTGCTCGCCGCGGCTCCCGCCTGGGCCACGCACCCGCGCGACACCCTCGCGCCGATGGGTGACGGCGCCGAGGTCAGCGCCTGGTTCTTCTGGCTCTACCTCGCCCTCGACGTCGTGATCTTCATCGTCGTCGCGGCGGGCTTCTTCTACGCGATCATGAAGTTCCGCAAGAAGCCGGGTGACGACGACGTCCCGAATCTCGAGCTGCACGGCAACGCCAAGCTCGAGCTGATTTGGACGATCATCCCGACGATCATCATCCTCGCGCTCTCGACGGTCACCGTCGCCGGCGTGTTCGAGCTCTCGGCGGATCCGAAGCTCGAGCAGAAGCTGATCGACGTCGACGTCATCGGCAAGCAGTGGTGGTGGGAGTACGACTACAAGCAGCACGGCTTCTCGACTGCCACCGAGTTGCACGTCGAAGAGGAGACCCAGGTTCGTTTGAACCTGACCTCGGCCGACGTGATCCACGCCTTCTGGGTGCCCCGCATCTCGGGCAAGCGCGACGCCACGCCCGGCCGCGTCTACCCGCTCAGCTTCAAGCCGCACAAGCTCGATGACGGCAAGGTCGCCGAGTACGTCGGACAATGCGCGGAGCTCTGCGGTGCGAGCCACGCGCGCATGGGCATCAAGCTCTTCGTACACCCCAAGGAAGGCCCCGAGTCCTTCGACAACTGGGTCAAGGCGCAGCAAGAGAAGGCGCGCGAGCCGCAGACCGAGCTCGAGCAACAGGGCAAGAAGGTCTTTTCGACCAAGGGTTGCGTGGCGTGCCACAGCGTCCGCGGCGTGGCCGAGTTGACCCAACGTTCACGCTCCACCGGCCCAGACCTGACGCACGTCGGGTCGCGAACCAGCATCGTCGCGAACACCCTGCCGAACTCCGTCGAGAACCTTGCCCGCTGGGTGAAGAACCCGCAGGAGGTCAAGGAGGCCGCGCTGATGACGAACCTCAACCTCACGGACGAGGAGTCCACCGCGGTCGCAACCTACCTCTTCTCGCTGAAGTAGGTCCTGAATCCGGCTGCGGCGCAGACGCGACCGCGGCGGCATCGATGCCCCCACCGGGGCCGTATCGCCGAGAGGAACCATGGCTTCCAAGCTCTACGACATCGAAGACCTGAACGCCCCCGAGCCGCATCAGCACTTCGAGCGCCCGGCCAAGACCGGCCTCGTCGATTGGCTGACCACCGTCGACCACAAGAAGATCGGTATCTTCTACGGCATGGCTGGCTTCATCTACCTATTGGTCGGCGGCCTGGAGGCGATCCTCTTCCGCATCCAGCTGATCAAGCCTGACAACGACTTCCTTGGCGGCGAGACCTACAACGGTCTCGTCACGATGCACGCGACGACCATGGTCTTCCTCGCGATCATGCCGATGACGGCGGGCTTCGCGAACTTCCTGGTCCCGCTGGTCATCGGCGCCCGCGACGTCGCCTTCCCGCGCCTGAACTCCTGGTCGTGGTGGACGTTCCTGTTCGGCTCGCTGATCCTCAACGCCAGCTTCCTCTTCGGTGGCGCTCCCGCGGCCGGCTGGACCGGCTACGCCCCGCTCACCGGCGCGCAGTACGGCGGCTCGGGCATCGACTTCTGGTGGTCGGGCCTCGCGATGCTCTCGGCCAGCTCGCTCGCGGCTTCGGTCAACTTCATCGTGACCATCCTGAACCTTCGCGCGCCGGGCATGACCCTGATGCGCCTGCCAGTCATCGGCTGGATGATGCTCGTCATCCAGTTCCTGCTCGCGCTCTCGTTCCCGCCCGTGACCGTCGGCCTGATCCTGCTCGGCTTCGACCGCATGTTCGGCACGACGTTCTACCAGATCAGCATGGGCGGTGACCCCCACCTGTGGCAGCACCTGTTCTGGCTCTTCGGCCACCCCGAGGTGTACGTCCTGATCCTGCCGGCGATGGGCATCGTCTCGGAGATCCTCCCGGTCTTCGCGCGTCGCCCGCTCTTCGGCCAGGGCGCCGTCATCTTCTCCGGTATCTTCATCGGCTTCGTCGGCTTCGGCGTGTGGGCGCACCACATGTTCACCGGCGGCATGGGTCCGGTCGTCGACGCCGCCTTCGCGGCCACGACCGCCATCATCGCCATCCCGACCGGCGTGAAGATCTTCAACTGGCTCGGCACCCTCTGGAACGGCAAGCTGACGTTCCCGACGCCGATGCTCTTCGCCACGAGCTTCATCCCGATCTTCACGATGGGTGGTCTCTCGGGCCTGATGCACGCCAGCCCGCCGCTCGATCTGCAGCAGCACGACTCCTACTTCGTGGTCGCGCACTTCCACTACGTGCTCGTCGGTGGCGCGCTGCAGGGCTTGTTCGCCGGCTTCTACTTCTACTACCCGAAGGTCACCGGCCGGATGATGAACGAGAAGCTGGGCAAGATGCACTTCTGGCTCTTCCTCATCGGCCTGAACACCACGTTCTTCCCGCAGCACATGCTCGGCAACAACGGCATGCCGCGCCGCATCTACACCTACCCGGCCGAGGCCCAGTGGGACTTCTACAACCTGCTCGGCACGCTGGGTGCGTTCATGATGGGCGCCGCCGCGCTGATCTTCGCATACAACCTGATCACCTCGCTCAAGAACGGTGAGAAGGCCGGCCGCGACCCGTGGGACGCCGCCACCCTCGAGTGGATGACGGACTCGCCGCCGAAGCAGCACAACTTCGACTTCACCCCCATCGTCCTCTCGGAGCGCCCGCTCTGGGACCACAAGTACAACGACGGCATGCAGATCGTCCCGCCCGAGCACGGCGAGGAGTTCCACATGCCCTCGTACAGCTGGAAGCCGATGATTTGCTCGAGCTTCGTGCTCGTCACCGTGCTCGGCCTGCTGCTGAACACGCTGATCCCCGGCAACTCGCTGTGGATCATCAGTGTAGTCGGCGCCGTCGGCATCATCAGCAGCGTCTACGCCTGGGTGTCCGAGCCGGTCTAGTCCACGCACGCACGAGGAATCTGCGACCGCACGCGGTCGCGTGAGATGAGGAGACACGATGAGTGCCACCGCCCACGCTGAG
>JBEARB010000196.1:0-12231 GCA_041163625.1 Pseudomonadota bacterium
CTCGGGTCTGGGTAGTTTCCCGCTGCCGGAGATCGACCTCTCGTCGCTGTCGAAGGACATCCCGGCCGGCACCGTGCTCAAGCTGGCCATCCAGCAGATCGAAAACGCGGCCGGCTTCACCTACATCCGTGGCAACCTGCAGTAGCCCGCGCGGCGGGTTGCAATCTTGCAATGCGGGCGCGCTAGCGGCGGTCCGCCCAGAGTGATACCTAGTCCGTCGGGGTCTTGCGTCCCCGAGCATTCGCGGCTGCCGAGGCCAATCTGGCAGAGCGTTCAACGGCCCCGTGCCTTCGGAGATTCCATGCGCGTCTACGCATCTCGCTTCGCCCTGACCGCGCTCGCGGCGGGCCTGCTCGCCACGGCCTGTCAGGGCCCGGACACCGCGACGGTGGCCGCCCCCGACCTCGCCGCACACGCCCCGGTGGCGCTGCAGCCGAATGTCGTCGTGCTCGAGGAGAGCCCGCTCGTCGCGGCGGAGACGGCCGTGCTGCCGGCCTTCCGCACGGCCGCCGAGCGCCTCGATCAGGCCAAGAACGACGCCGCGGACGACTACCGCAACGCGAATCCGTACTGGTTCGCGCAGACCAAGCCCCTGCCCACCGGCGAATACCGCCCCTTCGGCGAGTGGGAGGAGATGTCGCAGGTCTGGACGACGTACTCCGCCGGCATGCCGAGCACCAAGCCGGTGCGTCGCATGTTCGCCGAGCAGACGATCAACTTCATCCGCCACTCCAAGCCGCAGGTCGAGGCGAAGGTCATCGTCGCGTCGCAGTCGATTGGCAACGACTTCATGGCCGCCCTCGACGAGAACGGCGCGACGGCCGACGAGAAGAAGCTGGTCGAGCTGGTCGTGGTGCCGAACCAGACCATCTGGCACATCGACTATGGTCCCTTCCCGCTGATCCGCAAGGCCGACAACGTCCTGGCCTTCTCGGACTTCGTCTACTACCACCCGCGCCAGATCGACGACGCCATTCCGACTCGCCTCGCGCAGGACTACTTCGGTGACGTGAGCGTCTACCGCATGCCTTTCCCCTTCGAGGGCGGCAACATCCAGGCCGACAGCGTCGGCAAGTGCGCCACCACCAACCGCGCGCTGGCCAACACCGGCTTCTCGGCGAGCAAGGTCCGCAACCTGCTGAAGCACTACGCGGCTTGCGAAGAGACCTTCATCGTCAAGGACATCAGCGACGACGGCACCGGCC
Organism: Pseudomonadota bacterium; assembly: GCA_041163625.1. Taxonomy (GTDB): domain Bacteria; phylum Myxococcota_A; class UBA9042; order UBA9042; family UBA9042; genus JACKFC01. The sequence goes on from JBEARB010000196.1 coordinate 1,206, forward strand.
ACATCGACATGTTCTTCAAGTGGTCCAAGACCGACGAGGTGATCTTCGGCGAGTACTACAACGAGCTCACGCTCGACTACGACGGCGACGGCAAGGACGAGACGCTGCCGATGCCGGGCTACGCCGCCGCGGACTACAAGAGCGTGCACGAGCAGAACCAGAAGCGGATGAACGACAACGCGGAGCTGTTCGCGGCTGCCACCGCCTCGACCGGCAAGAAGTTCGTCGTCCACCGCCTGCCGATGATGACCCGCTACAAGGACGAGTACGGCAACCTCCCGCGGACCTTCATCAACTCGACCTTCACCAACGGCGTGAACGTCTACCCGAGCTACACCACCAAGAGCTGCCAGGCCCCGAACGGTGCCAAGTGCATGGTCGACGCCGACTGCGCCGCGGGCGAGCACTGCGCCGCCGGCAAGTGCACCAAGAACCCGAACGGACCGACCACCGAGGGCTGCGACGAGATGGTGGCCTGCCCGACCGGGCTGGAGTGCGTCGAGGATCCCTTCAAGGTCGCGTTGATCGCCAAGGCGCAGCAGGCGTGGGAGAAGGCGATGCCGGAGTGGAAGCACGTCGGCCTGCGCGCGGACACCATCGGCCTGTGGTCCGGTGCGATCCACTGCATCACCCGGACGATCCCGAAGGCGACCCACAAGAAGATCGTCGACGACGCCATCTGCACCGGTGGCCGCTGCGCCTGCGTCGAGGGCGGCGCCGACAACGCCTGCACCAAGAACGCCGAGTGCTTCGGCCCGGCGTGGGTGTGCAACTGCAACATCTGCTACGGCACCTGCAGCAGCAACGGCGCCAAGTGCACCGACGACGCCGATTGCGCCGCCAACGGCGCGCCGGTGGTCGACGGCTCCTGTGTGCAGGACCGCCAGCAGGCCTGCCCGGGTCAGTCGGGCGGCAGCAACAGCGACTGCGGCGACACCCCGTGGGAGGGCGTCTGTGACGGCAAGTCGCTGAAGTTCTGCAAGGCGGGCAAGCTCTCTTCGCTCTCGTGCGCCGGCTGCTGTGGTTGGAGCGACGCCGAAGGCAGCACCACCTGTCTCGCCGGCGACGTCTGCAGCAACGCCTGCATCCCCGAGTGCCCGCAGGCCGGCTCGTTCGGCTGCAGCGCCGAAGGCTCGCACGCCTGGACCTGCGTCGACGAGGGCGGCTGCCTGAAGCGCAAGTACACCAACTGCGGCAACAACAAGTGCGATACCGGCGCCGGCAAGTGTCTGACCGGCGATGCCCCGGCTCCGGTCTGCCCGGGCGACGATGCCGGCAGCACCGGTGACGACGCCTCGACCGGAGGCGACGACGCTTCGAACGGTGGCGACGACGCCACGGGCGGTGGCGGCGACAGCGTCGGCGGCACCGACACCACTGGCGGCGGCTCGACCGGCGGCGGCTCGGGCGGCGGCTCGAGCTCGGGCTGCTCGGCCACCCGCACCGGTCAGTCAGGTATGGGCTGGATGCTGGTGCTCGCGGCCATCGGCCTGATCGTCGGCATGCGTCGCCGCCGCATCGAGGCCTAGCGCAAGGGAACGGGCGGGCTCCGAGTCGCGGGGCCCGCCCACCGCGCGCTCCACAGCGAGACCATCGAGGAGGCGTCGTGCGCACGACCCGAAACCTTGCGCTGCTGGCGCTACTCCCCTTCTTCACGGCTTGCACGCCGCCGCTGCCGGACGAACCGGTCGCGGCGGCGTCTGCCGTTTCGGAGCGCGGCGGCGTCGAGCGCATCGTCCTCGAGACGGCCACCCCTGCGACGCTGGGACCGCTGGCGACCCGGCCAATGCCCGCATTCCGCACGGCCGCCGAATCGATGCTGCCCGGCGCGGCGGATCAGAGCGACGACTACCGCATCGCCTACCCCGAATACTTCGCCGCGACGGTGCCGCCTGCGCCCGGTGCCTACCGTCCCTACGGCGAGTGGGAGACGATGACGGGCGTGTGGACGACCTATTCGTCGGGCATGCCGAGCACCCCGGCGGTGCGGCGGATGTTTGCCGAGCAGACCATCCACTTCGTACGCGACAGCAAGCCGACGGTGACCGCCTACGTCGTGGTGGCCAACCAGAGCATCGGCGACGACTTCGTCAAAGCCATCGACAGCTACGGCATCACCGCCGCCGAGAAGCAGCACGTCAAGCTCGTGACGCTGCCGAACCAGACCATCTGGATGATGGACTACTCGGGCTTCCCGCTGGTGCACAAGAGCACGGGCGCCCTCGCCTTTGCCGATTGGGTGTACTACCAGCCGCGCCACCTCGATGACGCGCTGGGCGTGCGCATCCCGCGCCAGATCTACGACGCCAACGTCTACAAGACGCCCTTCCCCTTCGAAGGCGGCAATATCCAGGCCGATGGGGTCGAGCGCTGCGCCACGACCAATCGTGCGCTCTCGAATACCGGATACTCGGCGCTGAAGGTGCGCAACCTCCTCGCCCGCTACGCCGGCTGCAAGACGACCTATATCGTCAAGGACGTCACCGACGACGGCACCGGTCACATCGACATGTTCTTCAAGTGGCTCGACACGCACACCGTCCTGTTCGGCGAATACGGCGACAGCGTGACCGCCGATATCGACGGCGACGGCAACGCCGAGACCGTGCCGATGCCGGGCAAGGTCGCCCCCGACTACGCCCAGACGTTCGCGACCAACAAGAAGCGCATGGACGACAACGCGGCCTTGTTCGCCGCCGAGGTCGCGGCGGACGGCAAGAAGTTCGTCGTGCCGCGCCTGCCGATGATGACGCGCTTCAAGGACCAGTACGGCGACCTGCCGCGCACCTTCATCAACTCGACCTTCGCCAACGGCGTGAACGTGTACCCCAGCTACGCGACGTCGAGCTGCCAGAACCCGAACGGGAAGGTCTGCAAGGTCGATGCGGACTGCAGCAGCGGCCAGCACTGCGCCGCCGGTCGCTGCACCAACGGTCCGGTCGCGGCCGGCTGCGACGAACTGGTCGGTTGCAGCGGTGGGCTCGCCTGCAAGCCCGACGCGCTCAAGAAGGCGCTCACGCAGCAGGCCCAAGCCGCCTGGCAGGCCGCGATGCCGGGCTGGAAGCACGTCGGCTTGCGCGCGGACACCATCGCGATGTGGTCGGGCGCCATCCACTGCATCACGCGGACCATCCCGGCGGCCAAGGCCGGCAAGGCTGTCCCCGACGCGCTCTGCATCGGCGGCCAATGCAACTGCGTGCCCGGCGGTGCCACGCAGGCGTGCAGCTCGAACGCCACCTGCTTCGGCCCGACCTGGCGCTGCCCGTGCAATATCTGCAAGGGCGCGTGCGCCGGCTCGGGCAAGGCCTGCACCGACGACGCCGACTGCAGCAGTGACGGCCAGACCGTGCCCAACGGCGCCTGCCAAATCGACCCGACGCAGGCCTGCTACGGCAGCGGCGGGGGCAGCGGCGGCTGCGGCAACGTCAGCTTCGAGGGCGTCTGCCAGGGCAAGCAGCTGCAGTATTGCGACGGAGGCCTGAAATCGCAGAGCTGCCAGGGCTGCTGTGGATGGGACGGGCAATCGGGCTACTTCAACTGCCTGAGCGGCGCGGCCTGCAACGGCTGTGTGCCGGAGTGCAGCCTCGGCCAGGGTGGCTGCTCGAGCCAGGCGACGCACGAATGGACCTGCCAGAGCGTGGGCGGCTGTCCCAAGCGCGTCTATTCGCTCTGCAACGGCGGCTGCGACCCGCAGAAGGGCACCTGCGCCTCGGGTGGCGGGGGCGGCAGCAGCGCGTGTCCCGGTGGCACGGACGCCGGCTCGACCGATACGACGCAGCCGGACACCGCGCAGCCCGATACGACGCAGCCCGATACGACCAAGCCCGATTCGACGCAGCCGGACACCGCGCAGCCGGACACGACGCAGCCCGATACGACGCAGCCCGATACGGCACAACCCGATATCGGCACCTGCACGCCGGCTTGTGCGGGCAAGCAATGCGGCCCGGACGGATGCGGCGGAACCTGCAGCACCTGCCCGTTCGGCCTGGTCTGCAGCGCCGCCGGGCAATGTGTCGCCGCCGGCACCGACACCAGCGCAGGCGACGCGGCGGCGGATTCCGCCGGGGGCGACGACGCGGGCCGCGGCGGCGCGGCGGACGGCACGAGCGGCGACACGGGCGAGGGCGTCGGCGACGCAGGCACAGCCCGCGGCGCAGACGGGTCGGCCGGCGACAGCGGCGCCGGCGGCGACGGAACCAACGTACAGGGCGACGCGGCCCTCGGTGACACCGGCACGGTCTGGAACCCGCCCCCGCGTGAGGCGCCGATGTGTACGGCCGCCGGGCCGGGAGCGCCTGCACGCGGCTCGGCGGCTTGGCTATTCGGCCTCGCGGCGCTGGCACTGCTGCTGCGGCGGCGCGCGCGGGCATGAAGGTGCCCGGATCTCCCGAAGGACGGCGACGGCGCGCGGCGCTGCTCGTGACGTGGCTCGTCGCCGGCATCGGACTTGCGACGGGCGCGCGGGCCGAGGCGGCCGAAGGCAACGTCAGCGGCGAAGTGAAGACGGCCGCCCGCAGCGCGAGCGACGTCGTGGACCCGATGGGGGCCGTCGCGACGCGCTTCCTGGTCGGGCTGCCGCCGGACCCGCCGGCCGCGTTGAAGCCCGCCTCGCTCACGCCGAGTTGGCTGGTTTCGGTGCGGGCCGAGTTCGCCGAGCTCTGGCAGCGTGAGCCGAAGGAGCGCGACGCCTTGCACGCCCTCGCGTCGGTGCGCCCCGCGATCTTGACGCTGGTTCGCGACCGCCCGAGCGCAGCGTCGGCACGACGCTGGTCGACGATTGGGTGTCGCGCGGCGAGTTCGACCGCCAAGACCGAGGTCGTGGTGCTGGCGACCCACCGGGACGGCATCAGCTTGGTCGGGCTGACGCTGCGTTGCGAGGGGACCGGCGGCGGCGCTGCGATGCGTCTCATCGCCCGAATTCTCGCGCTGGGCGGGGTGGTCGACGTCGCCGGCCTCGAGTTGCCGGACGCGCCGCCGGCTCCGCACGCTGCAGCGGCGGTGATCTGGCCCATCGGCCCTGCCCTGCTCGACGCACCGGGGCGTCCGCTGCTGCGCTCGGGCCACAGCTGGCTGGCGCAGCTGGAGGTCGGGGTCGAAGCCCCCGAGCCCGCCGAGGCGCCGCTTCAGGCGCTGCCCGGGCCACAGGCCGCCACGGATGCTCCGTCGACGAGCCGCCCCCGCGCGCTCTGCCTGCTCCTCGCGGACGACGGGGTGCCGCGGGCGAGCTTGATCGACGGAAGCCTCGAAGCGACGGCCGAGGAGCGCACGGCCGCCGCCGTGCGCGGCGCGTTCGAGCGGGGGATCGCGAAGGCGACGACGCATCGCCCGGCGCCGCTGCCGCGCTTGGGCATCTGGACCATCGAGCGCGAGGGCGGCGTGGCAGTAGCGGTCGTCCTGCTCGGCCGCATCGCCGACGACGGCAGCCTGCGCGACGCCGGCGTCGCCGCCTGGCGCATCGCTTCGGGCGCCGCCGAACGGCTGTCGGTGCCCTTGCCGAGGACCACCGACGCCGGCCGGTGGCGCTGCGACGACGAGGACGCCGGGGCAGCGTTGCGGTGCCAGTTCGAGGTCGACGGCATGCCGGGTGCCCGCCATTTCGAGCCGCACCGGTTGATCTTGGGCGCGCGGGGCTACCGTGACGCGGGGAGCACCCGATGAGGGTCGTACTCCTGGGCTACGCGCTGCTGGGGATGGTGGCGACCGCGACGATCGCTGCGCCCGCGGACGAGACGACGGCGAAGCTCGCCTCGGCGGTCAGCCTCTCGGCCGCCGTGACGATCGAGGAAGACCCGAACGACCCGACGACCATGGCGTCGTTGCAGCGCCCGTTCTTCGTACCCGATGCCGGGGCGACGGCGTTGGCGATCTCGGCCCTGCTCGCGGGTCTCGGGCTCGGCTGGCTGTGGCGGCAGCGCGCCGACTGATCGAGCGCAACGCAGTCAGGCGTGCGAGCTCGCCGCCTCGGCCGCGCCTTCGAAGATATCGGTCCGCATCGCGGCGGCGACCGCGTCGCGCGCGTTGTAGCGATGCGCGTAGCCGAGCAGGCCGCGAATTCGGCTTCCGTCGAGGGTGACGGCGTAGCGCAGCCAATCGAGCTCGGCCGACGGCGCGTCGATCAGGCGCAGCGCGAACGCCTGTCGCGCAATGGCCGGCGCGATCGGATGCAGTAGCTGGATCGGCCGTCGGCCGGAGAGCTCGACGAGCTTGGAGAGCGGAACGGCGTCCGGGCCGACCACGTTGAACACGCCACGGACGCCGGGCAGCGCCGCGGCGACGATGGCCGAGGCCATGTCTTCCTCGTGCAGGACCTGCATCATCGGGTCGAAGCCGAAGAGCATCGGTGGGCGCGCCATGCGGAGGTAGTTCGACATCGCGTTCTTGACGCCGCCGAGGATGTGGACCGGTCGCAGCACCACGGTCTCGAGCTCGGGCACCTTCCAGAAATACGACTGCGCGAGCATGTCGACCGAGATCAGGTCTCGAATCTGCGGAAAGCGCTGCGCGCCGAGCAGCGGGGAATCCTCGGAGAGGAACGCCGGGTTGTCGCTCTGCGGCCCGTAGACGTCGGCCGAGGAGACGAGCACCACTTTGGGCACGTTGTAGCGCTGTGCGAACTCGAAGATGCGCTGCGTGCCGACTACGTTCCAGGAGAAGTGCTCGCCCTGGCCCTGACGCGGGTCGTGCATCAAGCCGAGGTGGTAGATGGTCTCCACGCGGTGGGTGCGGAAGATGTCCTCTGTGGCCTTGCGGCGGATGTCGATGCGGTGGTGCTCGACGTCCTTGGGTCGGCGGTGGAAATGCCGGCGGTCGATGCCGATGACCTTCACGCCCTCTTCACGGTGCAATCGGCGGGTGAGCAATTGGCCCAGGCGACCGGCGATGCCGGTGATGACGACGACCCTCTCTCGTTTGCGTCGCGCCATGCCGCTAGCCCCCTAGATGAAGTAGCCGCGGCGCTCGCGCAGGCCGCGCTCGATCAAGCCCTCGATGGCGCGCCGCACCTCGGCCACCTTCTGCGCGATGACGGCGTCGTCGTCGTTCGGATCGCCCTCGAAGGTCATCGGCTCGCCGTAGTAGATGCGCAGCTTCACGGGCATCGGCAGCATCGCGGCAGGTCCGAGCAGCAACGCCAGCGGCGGGATCGGTACCGAAGGCGCTCCGACCAGCTTCGCGAGCCACGCGGCGTTGCCGAGGTTGATGATCTGCTCCTCGGCGCCGACCACCGCGATCGGCACGATGGGCGAGCCGGTCTCCAGCGCCAGGCGCATGAAGCCGTGGCCGAAGCGGGCGAGCTTGTAGCGCTGCGAGAACGGCTTGCTGATGCCGGCCGCGCCCTCGGGGAAGACCAGCACCGACTCCTCGGCGTCGAGCAGGCGTCGGCAGTTGTCCGGCAAGCCGGTGACCTGGCCACAGCGCACGCAGAACGTGCCGAAGAACGGCAGCGCGGTCGCGAACTTCTCGACCATCGAGCGGATCATCCGCGGCGGATCGCGGTCGAGCAGCAGGCTCGCGCCGATCACCGCGCCGTCGAAGGGGAGTTGCCCGGAGTGGTTGGCGATCAGCAGCACGCGCCCGTCGTTGGGCACGTTCTCGATGCCGTGCACCTCGGTGCGGTACCATAGCCGGTACATCGCCTCGACGACGGGAAAGACCTTGCGCACGTACTCGGGCGAGAAGCCGAAGGGGTCGACCCCGTACTCATTGAGGTTCTTGTTGCCGAGCAGGTGCGCCACGCGGCGCTCGAGCTCGTCTTCGTCCATCCGGTAGCCGTCACGCAGCAAGCCGCGGAAATCGCCGGCGGCTTCGGTCAGTTCGGTCCACAACTGGCGGCCGACGCCGGACTCGCGGGCTTGTCGCGCCACCGCGAGCTGGTCGCGGGCGGCGTCCGCGATGCGTTCGAACGTGCCTGCCCGGCCCTGCTGCTTGCTCATCGCCGCCCTCCCGGAGGGCCAACGTGCCGGAAGAGGCTGCGACTGACAAGACGACGGAGCGGCCTCGTTCGCTTGCCGCAGATCTGCTTTCGTGGTAGTTTTCTGGCCCTTTGACGCAGGACCCGGAGCGAAACAACATGGCGGAAATCCAAGACATCCTGGAGCGGGCCGAGGCCGATGAGTACGGCAGCGAGTCGATCAAGGTGCTCAAGGGCCTCGAGGCTGTGCGCAAGCGCCCGGGCATGTACATCGGCGACACCGACGACGGCTCCGGTTTGCACCACATGGTCTTCGAGGTGGTCGACAATTCGGTCGACGAGGCGCTCGCCGGATTCTGCACCATCATCGACGTGGTGTTGCATCTGGACGGCAGCTGCTCGGTGCAGGACGACGGTCGTGGCATCCCGGTCGGCTTCCAAGAGGACGGTCGCTCGGCCGCCGAGGTCGCGCTGACCGAGCTGCACGCCGGCGGCAAGTTCGACCAGAACAGCTACAAGGTCTCGGGCGGCCTGCACGGCGTCGGCGTCTCGGTCGTGAACGCGCTCTCCGAGTGGCTCGCGCTCGATATCGCCCGCGAGGGCCATCGTTGGCACCTCGACTTCGACCACGGCGTGACGCAGGGCCAGCTGCAGCAGCGCGAGGCGACGCAGGACACCGGCACGCGCGTTCACTTCAAGCCCGACCCGGACATCTTTTCGATGACCGAGCTCTCGTACGACACGCTCGGCGCGCGCTTCCGCGAGATGGCCTACCTCAACCGCGGCCTGCGCATTCGGCTCACCGACGAGCGGTCCGAGAAGTCCGAGGAGTTCTACTTCGAGGGCGGCATCTCCAGCTTCGCGCAGTGGCTGAACAAGAACCGCAGCGTGCTGCACGAGACGCCGATCTACCTGACGGATATCCGCGACGTCGCCGAGGGCCGTACGCTCGAGGTCGAGATCGCTGCGCAGTGGAACGACTCGTACAACGAGCAGGTCGTCTGCTTCACGAACAATATCCGCAACCGCGACGGCGGCACCCACCTCACCGGCTTCCGCACGGCGATGACGCGCATCATCAACGACTACGCGACCGCCGAGGGGCTGCTGAAGAAGTTCAAGGGCTCGCTCTCGGGCGATGATATCCGCGAGGGCCTGACGGCCGTGATCTCGGTCAAGCTGCCGGATCCGAAGTTCAGCTCGCAGACCAAGGACAAGCTGGTCAGCTCCGAAGTCACGCCGGTGGTGGCGCAGATCGTCGCCGACCGGCTGTCGAGCTGGCTGGTCGAGAACCCCAACGAGGCACGTCGCATCATCGGCAAGGCGGTCGATTCGGCGCGCGCGCGCGACGCCGCCCGCAAGGCGCGCGACATGGTGCGCCGCAAGGGCGCGCTCGAGACCTCGTCGCTACCGGGCAAGCTGGCCGACTGCCAGGAGCGGGATCCGTCCAAGTGCGAGCTCTTCATCGTCGAGGGTGAGTCCGCCGGTGGCTCCGCCAAGGGCGGACGCGAGCGTCGCTACCAGGCGATCCTTCCGCTGCGCGGCAAGATCCTGAACGTGGAGCGCGCGCGCTTCGATCGCATGCTGAACAGCGAGGAGATCGCGGTGCTGATCACCGCGCTCGGCACCGGCATCGGGCCCGAGAGCTACGATATCGACAAGCTGCGCTACCACCGGATCATCATCATGACCGACGCCGACGTCGACGGTCTGCACATCCGCACGCTGCTGTTGACGTTCTTCTTCCGACAGTTCCCGGAGATCATCGAGCGCGGCTACCTCTACATCGCGCAGCCGCCGCTGTACCGCGCGAAGAAGGGCAAGTCCGAGCGCTACCTGCTCGACGACCGTGCGCGCGAGGCCTACCTCATCGACGCCGGCATCGACGGCGTGCAGATCGCCGGCCCCGGCGGCGCGAGCGTCCAGGGCGAGGATCTCGAGCGTCTGCTGCGCCGGGTGATCGAGTTCCGCCGCGTGACCGACCGACTCGGCCGGCGCCTGGGCGTCGCCACCGATGACCGCGTGGTCGCCGCCTTCGTGAAGGGCACCGACTTGGATCGCAGCGACCTCGACAGCCCCGAGCGCTGCGAGGCCGCGGTCGAGCGTGCGCGCGCCTGGTTGAAGCTGCATCACCCGTCGATGCTCGCGCCTCGGTTCTTCGTCGAGGAAGTCACGGCCGAGCACCATCCGGAGCAGCACGGCCGCTACCGGGTCCGCGTCGAGTCCCGTACCAGCGGCGTCGAGAAGGTCACCGTGATCGGCGGCCGCATGGTCCAGGGCGCCGATTTTGCGCTGCTGCGGCGACGGATCGAGGAGATTCGGACCGCGATTGGCGACGCGCCGCACGTCCTGAGTCGTGGCAACGACACGACGGAGATCCAGGACTTCGAGGAGATCCTCGACCACGTCTTCAACCTCGGCATGAAGGGCGTCGCGCTCAACCGCTTCAAGGGTCTGGGCGAGATGAACCCCGAGCAGCTCTGGGAGACGACGATGGACCCGGACAAGCGCACCATCCTGCAGGTGCGGGTGGACGACGCGGTCCGCGCCGACGAGATCTTCAGCGTCCTGATGGGCGACGAGGTCGAGCCGCGGCGCGAGTTCATCACCGACAACGCGCTGAACGTCCGCAACCTCGATCTCTAGCCTTCGAGGCGGGCTCGGCCCGCCGGCGCGCTACATCGCCACGGGCAAGCGGCAGAACTGGCCGCTCCAGGTTCCGAGCAGCGCCGTCGTGCCGTCGGCGTCGAAGCGCACGGCCTTGGCGCCGGCGTCCAGGCCGGCGCGCTCGGTCTGCTGGTGACCGTCGCCGCAGCGCCACACGCGCACCGAGCGGTCGTCCGAAGCGCTGGCGAGGAAGGCACCGTCGGGGGCGAAGGCGAGACCCGCGATGATGTCGGCGTGCGCCGCGAGGTCGTGCTTCACCTCGCCGGTGCGGGCCGACCACAGCAGCAGGCGCCCGTCCCAGCCACCCGACGCGACCCATCGACCGTCGCGCGTCACCGCGACCGCGCCGACCTGCGCGGCGTGGCTGCGATTGGTCAGCCGCGAGCCGCCGCCGACCGGATCCCAGGTCCGCACCGAGCCGTCCTCCGAGCCGGTCACGACAGCCCG